>CAYWXY010000103.1:0-9162 GCA_964462555.1 uncultured Pseudomonadota bacterium
AGCGGCGTTGTGGCAGGCCACCTCAATAAAAAATGGATTGGAAAGCATGTTTTTCGGGTGAGGAGAAAGGTTCATGTTTCTCGGGGAACATTTGGATATTACAGCTTACCCGGTTTTCGTATGAAGAACGAAATGATCTATACCAAGTCGGCGGACAATCTTGCGGGGACAGCCTTACTCCTGGATCTTCTTAGAAGTTTGAGGAAAAAGCGGAGCGCGTGCGATGTTACAGTTGTCTTGACGCGCGCAGAAGAGCTCGGGTTTATCGGCGCGATCCATGTTGCCGATGACCGGTCAATTAGTCGGAAAGTGCCGCTGATTGTTGTGGAGACCAGTAATGCAAAGGCTGGCGGTGTTTTGATCAACGGTGGTCCTGTGATTCGCGTTGGCGATAAACAGTCTGGATTTCGACCAGAGGTTGATAGTTGGATGATTATGATTGCCGACAAACTCTCGAAAAAGAAAAAGAGTTTTAAGTATCAGCGGGCCCTTCTTTCTGGGGGGCGCTGTGAGGCGAGCGCCTATATGCTCAAGGGTTATATGGTGGGTGGCGTTGCCTTCCCGTTGGGTAACTATCACAACAATGGCTCAAAGACATATGCGCCGGAATATATCGGTTCTGAGGACTATGCTGATATGCTTGAGTTCTTTCTCCAGCTTTCAATGGCGCCGAAGCTAAAGGTGGCTTTTCAGAAGAAGGAGAAGGAGCTTTGGAATAACTATCGAAAGTGGGCGGATAAGTTGTAGGGGGTATCAAATGGAAAAGAAAAAAGTTGAGATGCAGGTGTCGGTTTCTGAGGATGCATTAAAGGGGACGTATGCCAACAATGTATTGATCTCTCACACGCGTGGCGAATTTGTCCTCGATTTTATGACGATCTTTCATCCGAAGGGGATCCTTGGGTCACGCGTTATTGTGTCGCCCCATCATGCCAAGCGTTTGGTTCGTGCCCTTCAGGATAATATCAAAAAGTATGAAGACCGCTTTGGCACACTCGAAGAGGCCGAGGAGCCCAAAATTTCCGCACAGGATGTTCACTAGACGTTTAGAGATATTTGAATGTCGACGTGAAGTGACGAATCCCTTTTGATTCTATGTTAAAGGTGAGGCCTGTTGCGCGGTCTTTTGTTGCTTGATGGGCCTCGGTGATTCGGTCTGCTACATAATCAAAATGTTCTTTCGTGTAGACGCGCCTGGGAATTGCTAGACGACTGAGATCGAGGGCCGGACGAATGTTTTCACCGGTATCGGGATTGCGGCCAGCAAGACATGAACCGATCTCAACCGGGCGAATCCCACCAAATTTATAGGTCTCGACGGTAACCATTTGTGCGGGGAATTGATCTTCCGGGACATTTGGATAGAAGCGTCGACCATCAATGAATACGGCGTGGCCGCCGAATGGTTTGACGACCGGAACGCCGGCGTCATCGAGCTTGTGACCCAAATAGGCCGTCTGGCCGACGCGATAAGCCAGGTACGATTCTTCAATGACTTCAGTAAGGCCCTGGGCCATGTTTTCCATGTCCATGCCACTCATTCCGCCGTACGTGGTATACCCCTCAAATAAAATATTTAGGGGCTTCGTTGATTCATAAAGTGTTTCGTCTCGAAAGGCGAGGAATCCGCCAATTGGAACAAGTCCATCTTTTTTGGCGCTCATCGTGCAGCCATCGACGTAGCCAAACATTTCGCGGACGATTTCCTTAACCGACATGTCCCGATATCCATTTTCGCGTTGTTGGATGAAGTAGGCATTTTCGGCGAAGCGTGCAGCATCGAAAAAGAGGGTAAGACCTTCTTGTCTGCAATAATTGCTGACTGCCTTAATGTTTTCCATCGAGACCGGTTGGCCACCACCAGAATTACAGGTAATCGTAATCAGGACATAGGCGATTTTGTTGCGTCCCGACTTATCAATGGCTTCTTTAAGAAGTGTTATGTCGAGGTCTCCCTTGAAGGGGTGTGCCGTTGTCGGATTTTGTCCCTCTTCGATTGTACAATCGATCGTACGCCCTCCTCGAAATTCGATGTGGGCTTTGGTCGTGTCAAAATGGGTGTTTCCTGGGACAATATTTTTTTCAGGATTGATCAGGACATAGTCGAGGACCTGTTCGGCTGCGCGACCTTGATGAACTGGTATGACATAGGGGAGATCCATAATATCTTGAATGACCTTTTCAAGTCGAAAGAAGGATGATGACCCAGCATATGATTCGTCACCCATCATGACACGTGACCATTGGGCGGCGCTCATGGCGCCGGTTCCGGAGTCGGTCAAGAGGTCGATATAGACCTGGTCGGAGCGGAGTTTGAAGACGTTGAGGCCAGCCTCATCGATCACGCGTTCACGTTCTTCACGTGGCAGAAGTTGAATCGGTTCTACGCTCTTGATTTTATAGGGGATAAATGGAAATTCGGGTTGCATTTTTGGGCTCCTTTTTGAGCCCAAGGCTATATCAGGCGTTACTTTGTCAGGCAAATACTAATTGGAATTACGGTTTAGGTGTCGAGGCCCGTATCGGCTACGTCTTTAGGTTGTGCCACCCATTACCGACAGACGATACGAGTGTCGTTACCGCAACCGTGGGGCGAGATTTTTGTAGAGGGTTGGATCTGTCTTTTTGAGGTGATCTAAAAATTCCGGGGAGCGGAGGCGGGGGTTCCAGAAGGCAAAGTCCTCTTTGTCGAGGTCCATGCCAACGGCCACCATGTCGCTCAAGGTTTCAACCAGATACTCGTCGACCTTATAAAGCGAATCACCAATGTCGCCGATCCAGCAGATTGGCGTTCCTTGGTAACGCTTGTGGATGTCGTGATACAAACCCTTAGTCATGATTGTCTTGGGTTGAAGTCCTAGATCGGTAAAGGGGAGCTGGACGCCTTTTTCTGCTACCTGAAGAATGGAACAGTTGAGAACTGGGACAAACTCGACGCCGTTCGATTCGCAGACCTCGTTGATTCCCTCAAGTCCTTCGGCACTTGCACAAACGGGAAAAATGAAAAGCTTTTTAGGTTTATGTTGTTCAAAGGCTTCTTCGACAAAATGTTTGAGTGTCTTGCCCGAGGCAATGCATTCTTCCATTACCAGCCAGGTATCGTTTTTCCACCATTCGCCAACACGTGCACTTTCAACAATGCGCCATCCGCGAGGAGCGGACGTGTCTTTGACGCGAGTTAGTTTAATATATGTCGTGTCGATCAATTGGTCGTTATAAAGTGGTGGGTCAGCAGCGAGCATGTCGAGTGGTCGGCCGCCCCAAAGGACGATAAATTGAGCCACGCTCCCACTGAACTTATTCTTAAAAAGTCGAATCATTGTGTGGCCGATCTCTTTGATCATTAGGAATTTTCTAGGGCCGCAGATGTGCCGACCCAATAGGAATTCTTGTCCAACGCCGCGTCCAGGAAAATCGACAACATAAATGGTCTTCGGGAGGTTGCGACCCTTAAATGATGAATGGCTGTTTAGATTGTTGACCTTCCAGACATTTTTTCCAGCCTCGGATGATACGACTTCGCCAACATCTTCCAAAAAAAGTTCAGGCTTCATCTTTACCTCATTGTGCTAGGTTCCAAAGTGCCGTCGCTGCGACTTTGAGCGAATCTTCTTCGACACGTTTAATTTTGTCGTGATCTTTTTCCTCAGCAAAGGATCCACCAGGAATGAGTCCGATAATGCCGGATACTAGCCCGGCGTGTAGCTCAATGCCGATCTGTGCAAAATCGGTGCTCAATTTTGCAATAGCCATCTGTTCCATTTCGGTGCTCATGACACCATATTTATCTCGGAGTTCAGTAAAGGCCTCTTCATCGATTTCGGCATAGAGGGAATCTTTGCTGAAGTTTCCTCCCTTTAGGGATCGAACACCAATTTCCGTTGCCGCACTATTGATTGCTTCGATAATTCTATGAGAGCTTTCGGCGGCAGGGTATTTATTGTCTGGCGTGAAATGTCCACCACGATCCTTCCACTCTCCTCGAAAGTTCTCAATGGTTTTACCTGATCCATAGTCAAGATCGGCCAACGATTCGATCAATGTTCCTGCCCACCCAATGGAAAAGGTTCCGTTTACAATATCTCCGACGACTAGAGATTCGCCCGTTCTTCCGTTGATGCCACCAGCGGTTCCGACGCGAATCAGGTCTATGCCATCGGTCTGAATGCGGTTGTGTGAAAAGTGGTAGTCGGGACTACAGTGGGCAACCACTTCTCTTAAATTTATTTCTGTTGCCGGCATTCCCATTTGTGTTTCAACGAGAAGAATAGGGATTGATTTATCCTTGTGCGTAAATTGTCCAATAATGAGGTCAATGCGCCCACGACCGGATATGCCAAGGAGACGTTCTCCCTCTCTGTGTAGATGAACAACACATTTGAGGTTTAATATTTTACAGGCTTTTTCGGCGCGGCGACTATCACCAACGGCAATAACAAAGGGCGGAAGAGCTCCATCATTTTCCTTTAGATACGGAATTTGACTCCATTCCTTTTCGGTTAAGTAGCTGATCGTTGTGTGTTTTCCCATATAATCGATGGAGGGCTTCATGATGATGTCTCCTTTTGGGCGTGAGCAAGCTTCTTAACGATGCCGACGAGGGCAATGATGGACCAGATACTCTGGAGGAGGATAAATGGAACACTTTTAATGCTAATCGAATAGAATGTCAGTGTGCCACCGCCAATTAAGTTGAGTAGATTGTAGGTGTAACTTTTATTATTGATAACGTGGAAGGCATTGAGCGCAAAGGCCGTTAGGAGTGATGCAAGTCCAGCAATGGCAACGATGTCAATCCACACAAGCGACTCCTTGGTTATTGGTCTATAAAACGACCACCATAGTGGCCAGTCCCCTCTGTATATTCAAAGATAAATTGGCAAATCTTGGTTCCCGGATGGATCGCCAGTGGGAAGGGGCTTGCATTATACATTTCGAGAACCTGATGGTTGCTGATTCCGGGGTGCATAAAACTCGCGGTGATATGGACGAGAAGACCGAGCCTGGCAAAGCGACTGCGTCCTTCCAGTCGACCACAGATGTTATCGGGGAGGGTGATTCGTTCTTCGGTCAACGCGAGGACCGATTCTCCAGGCATTAAAACAAAATGATCATCGACCGTAATTTCGTCTGTAATATCTGAAAAATCGGCATCATCAACGACGTGACAGAGATCTCGAACCTTTTTGTAGACAATGAATGTATTCCCGACATGAAGGTCGACCGATGCGGGCCCAATCTGAGATTCATCGAAGGGGTCGATCTTGATGATACCTTCTTTGATAATTCGTTTTAATTCGCTTTGCGCGATTACGCTCATGATATTCTCCTTATTCTTCGATCATTTCGATGGCACTTGTTGGACAGACGTGAAAACAGAGTGAACAGCCGTGACATGCCTTCGAGTTTATAACGGCTTTTTTGGCTTCCATCTGGATGGCCTGATAGCCTCCGTCTCGGCACGAGACGAAGCACTGGTTGCATCCCGTGCATTTATCGTGATCAACGGAGGCGGTGACTTTATAGTTAAGGTCGAGTTCGCCATATTGACGAATCGATTCTGACCCCTTTCCTAGAAAATTGCTGATATGAGAAAAGTTGTGCCAGCTCATGAATTCTTCGGTTTCGCGAATCATCTTTTGAACCATTCCGTAACCTTCGAGCATAACAGCTGTGCAGACCTGAACAATCGGTGCACCCAGAAGAAGGAATTCAACGGCATCAAAGCCATTTGAAACGCCGCCACAGGCCATGATCGGAAGCCCCGGGTTTTTGACGAGATCGCTGACGCACCGGAGGGCGATCGGCTTGATACCAATTCCGGAATAACCGCCGGGAGCGGTATAGTTGCCGACGGCAACCTGAGGTTTTAACGTCTTAAGGTTGAAACCCATGAGCGATGGATAGGTGTTGATGGCGCAAAGGCCGTCAGCTCCTTCTCTTGCCACGGCTTCACCAACGTGTGAAATATCGGATGTTGCTGCTGTTAATTTTGGAACAATCGGGACGGTCACCTTGCTATGACTCTTTACCCATTTTGTGATCTGGGCAGAGTAGTCAGCACTTTGGCCAATGGCGGCTCCTCTTCCCTTTTCAGGATAGCCGTGAGGACATGAAAAATTAAGTTCTACGAGATCGGCTCCGGCGTCTTGGCAGCCCAATGTTAGATCCATCCACTGCGTTTCATTTTTTGCATCACCCATGACCGACCCAATAATTATTTTTTTCGGGAATCTTTTTTTGAGCGTTCGAATTTCATCGTACCATTTGTCGGGGGTTGTTTCGCTGCAGAGCTCAATATTTTTAAAGCCAACAATCTTTTTGCCCACCTTGGCCGTTTCAAATCGATTTTGAAGGTTGCTGACTGGATCGGGCGTGAGTGTTTTGATTACAGCGCCCGACCAGCCGGCCTCGAAAGCGCGACTGATCATCTCCGCATTCGCGGATCGGGGTGCTGAGGCCAAGACAAAGGGATTTTCAAATGTGAGACCAAGATATTCAATGCTTAAATCTGTCATATAGAGCTCCTAGGATTGGATTGTTTTTGTATCAGCTCTATATCAGACGTAATGTGTGTTTGCAAGGTTTGGGATTTTAGATTGGGGACGGTACCAGGTGCCCGTCTGGGCACCTGGTACCGCTGTTGTGCAAGGAGGAATAGGATCTTTAATCGACATGTATCAATGTCATTCCACCAAGGTATAGATTTTCCTCCGGAAGATCGGGTAGATCAAATGAGTGAGAGTAACCCTGAATAACGATTGGGTAGTCGAAACCGCCATTGTCACCCCAAGCAATTGGATTTCCGCTGTCAAAGCCCCCGTTATCACCCCAGGAGATTTCGCCGTCATGAGATACGATGGCCTGAACGGCATCGGAGAATTCTCTACCAACAATCATTTTGATCGTTGTCAGGAAAATTTCCATTTGCTCGTCTCTGCTAAGCCGACTTTCAAAGACATCTGCTGCAATCTGGACGGCCATTAATTTTTCAAGGAGGTCCTTTTCTTTGCGTAGCATCTTATAAGTTTGATAGGCTTTTCCAAAACGACGCGGATTTGAGCGAATGATCGAGAAGAGATCGGAATTACTCAGACCAAAGCCACCAGAAATTTCACCAGACCGATCCAGATAGATTACTTTATCTTGTGAGTTGCGAACGGCCTGAATCGTTGCGCCTCTGCGATCTCTATATCCGCCACTCAAAATACGCGAACGGCCTGATGGATAGACGAGGTATAAACTACCTTCGTGGTTGTCGTTGACGACTGGGAGATTCGCGCCAACGACCAGTTGGCCTTCGACACCTTCTTCTATTAATGAGATGGAGCCATTGCGTAGATCGATAGATCCACCTTCCACCTTGGCCTCAACAAGTGGTGAAAGAGCAATTGCGATGACGACTATCAAACTTTTTGTGATCATCCCTTTCATCTCAACCCCCTTTGTGGCCTCCCTGCTACCCATTTGTAGAAGCAAGAGCTGTGCCATCGCGGGGATATTTTATTAATGTAATAATATCAAATAGTTGTGGCTGACTTGATCTATGGAAGGGGGTGCGAAGGCACTCGTTAGAAAAAATGGGCGGGCCACTAATATAGGTCTAATTCTCAGTGTAGCCACCTGTTATTATTCAGTTAATCCGTTTTTGACGCTTTAGGGGCGAAAAGTGGTATCAAAGTACCCCCTGGTGGCTGTGTAGTGAAGTTGATCTATTTTAGGTCGTTAGTTAACTGAAGAAGCGGATCGGTGTCTAGCTGTTGCATCGACCATGCATACTTTCGAACTTTCTCATTGAGTTCTGAGACTGCTTCACGAAGGCCTCTATGTTCGGTTGCCGGAAGAAGGTTCCACTGAATGTTTGAGATTTTTAATTTATCAGAGAGAGTGTCGATATCCCCTTGCTCCACTTTTGCGCCTTTTTCGATAAGATTTTCGAGGGAGAAATAGATAACAAGAAGCCGATTAACCTCTTTGTCGCGTGCGCTCAGGTCTTCTTCATTTCGTTTTTCGAGGCAGGCAATCAGCTTGTTTCGTGTTTTGATTTTTTTGTATGTGCCGCGCTTCAATGCGATCATCAGGTTGCCAATGGCTCCGAAAGTGAGGCTCTCCTGTTGTTCGATTTCTTGGACCTTTTCCTCGTGCCACGATTCATCCGATTCATCGAGATCGATCAGTTCGGGAATGGTTCCCGGTGCCAACTTGTCAATGAAGTTCAAGAGGTCAGCATAATAAGAGCCATCAGTGACACCAAGGTGTGCGCTTTGCGTTTCGTAAAAATTGGAGAGACTTCCAAATTGGTAGAGTTCCTTTTTAATGTGTCCGCGCGCATAATAGAGTTCGAACGGATCAGCTTCGTAGCCTTTCTTTATCAGGGAAAGGATATTGTTGTCGGCCTCTGTGCAGAACTTCATTGGGTCTGGATATTTTTGATTATTTGCAATGCTGAAGGCGGCGCAGAGTGTCGAATTAACGTGAGCGAGACCATAGTGTGCATCCCGTTTAAATCGGCTGGATGCCTCTTCTTTAAGGGCTTCTGTAAAAAGCTGAAGGGCGCTCGCTGGGAGATTTGGGATAGGACAATGCTTTGGACATGAGTAGGCAAATCCAATCACTTGATTCAAAAAGAGGGCTTCGCTTGTTTCGCGGTACTTTTTTAGAAGCATGGCTGCCTTGAGCGTCATAGCCCAGCCGAGAACGCGCTTTGTTTCAGGTAGCAACCGTTTGGTTGCTTTTGTTTTTGGGCCGCTTTTTAGAGTGAGGAGGGTTTGCGTGGCCTCCATGATTGTTCGGTCAAAGCTCTTCTTGAATTTCCCCCAGATGTAGTGAAACCAAAGCTTGTTAACCTTGGCTTCAGCATTGTGGGGGTAAAGCTTGATGGCCTCTTCCAGATGTCTGTTGGCAGTTTCGTGACTTTTCTGTATATCGTCGGTGAGGTGAGGCGCTATGTGAATCAACGATTCGAGATATTCACGCCAAACGAGACCTCGTGCTAGGACAAGATCTTCTCGTAGATGAGCCGGAACAGTCTTAGAGGCTAGATTATTGGCTTCGAAGATCTCTTCCACCTGTAAAAGAGCCCTCTTTTTAGACGTGAGGTCATCCGATGACATCATGAGAGCCATTGCTGCCACATATTGAATCTCAAGATCTTCAGGAAAA
>CAYWXY010000104.1:0-8839 GCA_964462555.1 uncultured Pseudomonadota bacterium
CAAAAAGGCATGAATGGCGGGTTCATTGTAGATGAAAATGCTGATCAGGGCCGAAACGACGGTCAAAATAATGTAGATAACGATGAAATGCCTATCCAGCCACTTCATGATTTCCCCCTCTCAAATGAGGCAACAAAATATCATTTTCGAGCTCTTTCTGCAACCGGAAGGGCCCAAAATAACCAATAATATTATCTGATTGACCTATTTCGGCAAACATGAGAGTTATGTGGGCTGTAACTAGTCAGTTTCGCTTGATCTTGGAGAGTTCCCGATAATTGTTTCGTGTCCTCCTTAAGCTGGGCGAGGCACAAGGAGGAAGAAATGGGTAAGAAACTATACGTAGGGAACCTTCCCTATAGCACCAACGATGAAACTCTCTCACAATTGTTCACAGAGTTTGGTACCGTTGAATCAGCCCAAGTGATTATGGATCAATATTCCGGTCGCAGTAAGGGTTTCGGTTTCGTCGAAATGGGTAATGACGAAGAAGCTCAGAAGGCCATTGAGTCCATGAATGAAAAAGACGTCGAGGGACGTTCCATTAAGGTTAATGAAGCACGCCCAAAAACACGCCGTGACGGTGGTGGCGGCGGTGGCCGCAGAGGCGGCTGGTAAGCCAATAAAGAACAAATTATAGGAGGTCGTCGATGCCTATTAAAGATGGCTCGAAAGTTAGTATTGATTATACACTGACGGTCGATGGTCAGGTAGTGGATACGTCTGAAGGACGTGATCCGATGGTTTATACACAGGGAACGGGCCAGATTATTCCAGGCCTGGAGAAAGAGATTGCCAAGATGGCGAAGGGTGAGAAGAATTCGGTCATCGTTTCTCCAGAAGAGGGATATGGTCCACATAATCCGGAAGCCATTCGAAAGGTTGCCCGTGACGCATTTGAAAATGCGGGCGAACTTAAGGTTGGTGGAATGATCAGCGGTGAGGCCGGTGGACAGCAATTCCAGGCGATCATTACGGAGGTTGGCGATTCCGATGTGACGATTGATCTAAACCATCCGTTGGCAGGCAAAACCCTCAATTTTGAAATTGAAATTGTTGAGGTTGAGGACGTAGTCACTAACTAGCTTAAAATTACTATATCAAGTTGAAAAGGCCCCAATTTTGGTTCGGGGCCTTTTTTTTCATTCTTGTTGAATGATCTGCGGATCTGAGTGTATAAACACGGCCAGTACAGGGTAATCGTTCAAAGGGGGAGGGAGAGATGAAGATCAAGGTTTCTATTCTCATTCTATTGTTTTCGATGGTTCTGGTTATATCTTGCGCCAAGGATCCCAATGCTCGATCGAATAATGACTTCATGCAAACGAGCGAGGATGTCGAATTAGAGGATCAGGGTTTTCGCTAAGGTTCATTTGGTTCTTCCACTGAGTGTTCGTTGATTGTAAAGAAATAGGGAGGATTTGTGAGCGATAAAAAATATAATATCTTAGGTATGGGAAATGCGATCGTTGATCTGTTAGCGCACGTCGAAGACGATTTTTTGAACGAACATCAATTGGAAAAGGGTGTTACACAAATCATCGAGAGCGATGAAGTTGAACGCTTGAGTAAAGTTGTTGATGTTGTTGACTGTGAGTCTGGTGGGTCAGCCGCCAATACGATCGTTGGTACGGCGAATCTCGGCGCCAAGACGGCCTTTATCGGAAAGGTGAGCAATGATAATTTTGGTCGCATTTTCGAAGATGGTCTCCTGAAATGCGGCATTGATTGTTATGCCAAGAAGGTCGATGGAGAGGAATCAACGGCACGAAGCGTTATCCTCGTGACACCCGACGCTCAGCGGACGATGAACACCTTCCTGGGAATTGCCGGCCATCTGGACCCTGATGACGTTGACGAAAAGGTCGTTCGGGATTCAGAGGTTATCTACTTTGAGGGATATCTCTGGGACAAAGAGAGCGCCAAGGATGCCTTTAGAAAAGCGATTGAGATCGCCAAGCAGAGTGGTGGCAAGATATCAGTTACTCTCTCCGATTCATTTTGTGTCGATCGTCATCGCGATGGTTTTTTGGACTTGGCGAAAAATCACGTCGATATTCTTTTTTCGAATGAGACAGAGATCCTTTCGCTCTTTCAAACATCGTCTCTTGATGATGCTATTGTCGAGTGTAAAAAATTAAATAACATAACGGTGGTTACGCTCGGGGAGAAGGGTTCGCTGGTGATCAGCAACAATGATGCCCATATTGTTGGTGCGGCGGCAGTGAGCCAAGTTATTGACACCACCGGTGCCGGAGATCTCTTTGCCGCTGGCTTTTTGAGTGGTCTTGTCTCCAATCAGGAACTGCCTGTCTGTGCTGAAATGGGCGGCATTGCTGCGGCGGAGATTATCTCTCACCTTGGCGCGCGGCCAAGGGCCGATCTTCGAAAATTGATGAACGAAAGTGGAATAAAGATTTAGTTTAAGAAAAGTTGCAGTTTCCTTGTTTTATTATGAGATCAAGTCGATTTTTTCAATATAGATTCTACAGCTGGCAGCAATTGTTCGGGATCATAAGGTTTCACTAAGTAGATTTTAACATCCATCTCCTTGCAAATCTCTTTGATTTCGTTATCCGATTTTGCACTCAAAACAATAATTGGTATATCGTGAATATTATCTCGTGTTCGTAATATTGCCAAAAACGAGGACCCATCCAGATGAGGCATCAGGATATCAAGGATGATCAGGTCACAACGCTCCTCATTTAAGGCGTCGAGGGCCTCCAAACCGTCACTGGCAATCTTGGTAATATAGCCGGCCTTCTTTAATCGGGTGCTAATAGTAACTAACAAGTTTACGTCATCATCTACAATCAGAATCTTTTGCATCACACGCTCCACTAAATGATTGGTAATGAAATATCAAAAGTTGTGCCTTCATTAATCGTGGACTCGCAAGCAATCTGGCCACCGTGTGCCACTATGATTTCATGCGTTAGGTAAAGGCCCAGCCCAAGTCCCTTGATCTGGCCTGTAAAATCCTCATCGGCCTGCAGAAAACTTTCAAAAATATGTTTCCTATAAAGTTCAGGTATTCCCGGTCCGTTATCGCTGATTTTTATACGCACAAGGTTGTTATCATTGGTTGCAGTTATTTCTACCTTCGAATTCTTTGGGGTAAATTTAACGGCATTGTCCAGTATGTTCCCTATAGCCTTCTGAAGCATATCTTTGTCGAAAAAAGAGTTCATGTCTTCATCTTCTATATGTAAGGAGACCTTTATTTTTTTAGCATCAAATTGATTCTTCATGGATGATATCAAATAAGTAAAAAACGGTTTTAGGTGATGCCTTTCCTTGTGCATCCCGGAAGAGATGATATCATCCTGAGCCCTAGTAAAGTCGAGCAGGTGGCCAATAAGGGATTTTAGGTAGTGGGCCTGCACATGCGTGTGGCTGACAATTTTGTTCTGATCTACGTTGAGTGTGCCAAGGACTCCTTCTTTAAGAAGGCTTGTCCCCTCGACTATAACGGTCAGTGGCGTACGAAGTTTATGGGAAATGGTGGACATAAAGATCGTCTTTAAATGTTCAGTGTAGTGTTCTTCTTGAACATCCTTAAGGGTTAATACCATGCCAACAATCTGATCTTCTTTGTCTTTCAACTTATTGCAGGATGTAGAAAAAAGGAGCCCTTTTTCTTTGTGGTCAAGCATGAAAGAGAGTGTGTCTTCGCGAACTAGGATTTCATCTAAACGCATGGTGGCATTAAACTCTCCAAAGGTCTCCAGGAAATTGTCTCCAACCCTGAGTGTGGCAATTGGTGACAGGAAATCTCTTGCTGAGTCGTTTATTAGGAGAATGTTGAGTTCCGTATCTGTGTAAATGATGCCCTCGTTAATGCTGGTTATGGCTGTTTCAAGTTTATCGCGTTCCTCGCGGAGCGAGCCAATAAGTTCGAGATTCTGAAGGCCTAGTGCGGCACTCTCCATGAAGACAGAGAGCGATTTTCTGTCTTCATCAGTCATGTCGGCTAAGGAGGAGAAAGAACCGATGGCTATAATGCATGTACACTTCTGACCAACATGTCGGGTGAGTAAGATGTCAGGATTGAAATGAAATGTTTCACGTATGTTCTCTATAAATTCTAAGAGCGGCTTTTCTTTGATTTTCGATAGTTCGACGATGTTATTGTGTTTAGAAAGTAGCTTGACATGTTTTTCGTTGAAATCAATGGATGTTCCCTGCAAAGAGGGGGAAAGGCCCTTGAGGCTTTTACAGGAGAGTCTGTCTCCTTCATTAATAAGAAATACTGCCTCATTGGCTCCGAGCATCTCGGCCGGAATATCAACAAGATAGTGGTACATCTCCTCCAGGGAATTAATCTGCTGAATGTAGTGGTTCATTTGAAAGAGGGATTCAGTCTGATAGGTACGTCTGGTTAACATTTTATCTTGGGTCTTTAATTGTCTGGCCGCACCCTCCAGCTTTGTAGCTAGAATTTCTCGAGCCCTATCGATGACACCATTTTTACTGCTGGATTGCTTCATTTGATTCCAGATATTGACGGGACTCCCCGAAAGACTGTTAAAATGGACTCCTTATGCCCTATGCGCAAACCCAAGGCAGCATATCATAATCGTAACGACAAAGCTAGAACCACTTTTTGGGCCGTTCGAAGGGTTCGTAGTTGTCAATGTAGTCGAGGGCGTCGTCGACACTCTCTGTGATAAAATAAAGATCCCGATACGCTGATTTAGCAAACGATTCTTTGAAGATTTCCTCAAAGAAGGCGATCAGTTTGTCAAAAAAGCGGTTCGTGTTTAGGAAGACAATCGCCTTGTTGTTGAGGCTTAGTTGTTTAAGCGTGATAATCTCGGCTGCCTCTTCAAGCGTTCCAAAACCCCCGGGAAGAACGATGAAGGCGTCGGCCTTTTCCTCCATGATCGCCTTTCGTTCACGAAGATCTTTCGTGACGATGAGTTCCTCGGCATCGGGATAACAGATACCCTCCAGATTGAGAGAGTCGGGAATGACACCATAAACCGATTGCCCGCCGGCCTGAACGGCGCGTGCAAGTTCACCCATCAAGCCGATAGCACCGCCACCATACGCCAGGTCGTAACCCTTTTCGGCCATCTTGTTGCCTAGTTCCTCAGCCGCCGCAAAATAGCTCTGATCCACCGCATCACTTGAAGAGCAAAACACACAGATTGTCTTATTTGTTGCCATGCTCAGAGTCTCTCAAATGCTACTCTAGAAGGCAATAGGAAAGATATCCCTACTTTTTAAGCAACATTTTCCGAAATCGACCGATATCTAAATAGATAGAAGAAAGGGGTCCCCATATGCCAGAAAAGGTCCAACCTAAGGAATATGTTAACATCAACATTCCTCTTCCAGAGGGATGCAGCTACCCAGACAAGCTCGTTATTTTTCACACAAATGATCACCATGGTTCTTTTTACGAGCAGGTGACCGGTCCTGGTGTGAAAGAGGGTGGTCTTGCCAGACAAATGACATTTATTGAGAGCCAGAAAGAGATCCATAGGCAAGAGAGTCGATGTCCCGCCTTTCTGACATTGAGGGCAGGTGATGTGATGTCGGGAGATGTTGCAGTCGATATTCTTCAGAATGAGCCCGATTATTCCTCGATGAACATCATTGGCTTTAATGCGACAGTGATCGGGAATCACGATGTAGATTATGGTATTGGAGTTTTAAATCGCTTAATAAAAAATGTTATCGAGTTTCCGGTTCTTTCGGCCAACGCCTTTGTGCCTTCAAAAAAACCAACTGATGCTGGCTACCATCCCTACGCCAGTTACGCCATTATCACAATGGGTGGTATGAAGATGGCCTTGGTCGGTTTAACCTCGGATCAAACGGGTCCAAATGATCTCCTGGAAGAAGATAAAGGGAAGATCGATTTCGAAAAACCGACAAAAACAATGGATCGGTTGATACCTCAGATTCGGACAGAGCACGATGACGTCGACTCCATTGCTGTCCTGGGACATCTGGGTCACAAGTCTGATAGTTTTACGCATTCATCCGATGTTGCTCTAGGGAGCGCCGGTGATATTGATTTCATCATCGATGCGCACGACCATAAATTGTCGAAAGAGCCGATGATTATTCAAAAAGATGGTGAGACGTATCCGACGGTTATCGTGGAGTCTGGAAGTAAGGGGATGTATGTCGGAACACTTGTTTACACAGTTCGAGATGGTGCTCGTCTCAACCAACCACTAGCTAATGGGACACCAAGTTACGATTATCGTGTGACAAAAATGACCAGTGATATTGAAAAACATCCGGAGATTGTAGCTCTTGAGGGAAAATATAAGAGTGATCCGCGTGTAAAGAGATTGTTTGACGTTGTCATTGAGGATAATGAACGTCTTTTCGAAGGAAGTCGGAGTGTGACATCTAAACAGACAACGAGGCTAACACGTTTTTTCACAGATGCTTACCGTTTCTGTGGTGCCGCTGATATTTCAGCCATTCATCCCAATGGTATTCGAAGTACAATCTATCCCAAACAGGATATTACAGTTCGTGACGTGATCAATCTTTCGCCCTTCACATTCTACAAGAATCGAATGGTCTCATTGGAACTGACTGGTGCTGAAGTGAAGAGGCTCCTTAAGGTGCAAAGAGAGACGGGCAAGACGATTCACTATTCGGGGATCACGCTTCAATATAAAGATGGTCAGCCAATCCCGGCAAGTGACGTTGGTTACGATATCGGCCAGGCACAGATATTCATAAATGGAGAGCAGCTGGATATGGCGAAGAAATATCGAATGGCCGGACGCCTCTATTTTTTCAAGTTTGTGATTGGTGATATCTACGCGGATAAGATGAAGCCGGTCTATGATACGACACGCGAAGCGTATGATAATGACGATCGTTACATGACGTACAATTGTCTCCTCGACTACTTTCAAGTTCTAGGACGGGAACGTCTCAATAACAAATACTAACCTACACTTCGGAATTAGCACTTATTGATCCGGTATTTCGTTTCGCTTGGCAACTGAAAAACGGATACCGGCGTTAGATAAATTATTCGCAGTCTTTGTTTTGAACTGAGAAGGCCCATTACCATATCCGACAACCTTCTCGAAATCACCATCAATGAACATGCGAGTGTCATACCTTAGATATCTTTGTTGATCGGTATTATCGCTTAGTTGGTAGACAACGATACCATTTGGAGCAATGATATCGTGCATAACGGGTGCGGGATCACCAACCGGGTGTAGAAGGTAGGCACGTGTTACGATTCCGTCATATTTAGCACGAAAAGAAAGACTATCATCACCATAATAATCGGTTCTTTCAAGGATAAGTCTCCCATTCTCGATAGCAGTACCCGTGACCTCGTCTTCATAGAGAGGTTTGAATGCTTTGGAGTCAATGTCGACAACGACTACTTTTCCGTTGAGAGTTAGATGATTTAGAGATTCTTTAATTAACTCAAGATCTCCATCGACACCGATATGCATAATAAGTTCTTCGCCCTCTGTTGGAAATTGTAATGATTTTTCGATTGCCTCGGCATCAATTGTTTGTGCCAAACCGGCGCGGAAGTGGAGGGCATTAGGAAAATCACGCGCAATACTATTTCGGTGTGATTCAAATTGACGCGTCGGTAGGGTTGCCAAGGCTCGTTCGACATCAGTTACGACAGAGTACATATCACTGATTAAATTCGTCCTGGCCCGTCTTAATTGCTGACCTTCGTCGTCTGAACGGCTATGAATGTAATCATTAATGGCGGCTATAATAGCTATATGTGCCGGAGCGTGAGGATTTGTAGCACGTATTTTTTGATAGATAGCCAAAATGCGAGCTAATATTTCTTTAAGTTCTTCGTGAACTTGAGGATGTGTATGTGCTTTAACATAGTCAAAACCTTTCTCAAAGGCGGATTCAAGAATGTCTTTTGAGTATCGGCTAGTTCCCCATATGAACAGTTCTTCTGGGGGCAGCGTGAAGTGATCAACAGAGGATTCTGCAGATAATATCCCCTCATCCTTCATTGCTTCAAGGATAGATTCGTACCTTCCGATATCATGTTCGTTTTCCTTTCCTTCGGCATGAGTCCACAAAAGATCAAAATATGAGCCTAGAAGGGAAGCGACGCGATCATTACTTTTACCAATGTTTTCTAAGAGAAAATCAAAATAGACAACCCTATTAAGCTGATAATATGAATTCCAAAAGAGTTTTCTCGCATCGCTGGGATTTGTTTCTAGTAGGTGTTTGAAAAGTGCGTCAATAACGGTTATGTAAGCACGAACTATTGGTGCGTATATTTCTCCTTCGGGTTGTTCTCTTTTGCCGAGATCGATATTCTTAAAAAATTGGGTAAGTTGTTCGTGATAGACAAAAAGTTGCCTGATAGTATTTTTTCTCTCCTTTTTCTTAAGTCCGACTTCACCCAGGCGTGACTGAAGATCTCTAACATTCTGAACAATATTAACGTCGAAAATGTCAATAGTTTGCCTGCCGGAGATAAGGTTTTTGAAAAAGGATCCAATAAAGGTCCCCGATAGTGGGAGTGTTTCTAAGCCGGGCAGATTTATAGACTCCAGATTTATGTTGGATGAGTCTCCAAGGAAGTAGAGACCTGAAATAAGAACAATTCCAGCGGCCAATTTAACGGGGTTTGCCATAGAAATAAGATGTGAAAGATCTGTTAATCTGTTCTTTGCGAGTTCACTTTCAGTGGTTATTTCTGAATCCAATAGAAGGTCTGCATCGGGAATGGCAGATACATAGCTATCGACAACGCTATCGACACCTCTCTCAAGGCCTGCCAGTTTCGGATGGTAAATGGTGACAGTATCAATTGGGATATCCGACGTGGCATTTAAGCCAGGAA
>CAYWXY010000105.1:0-8821 GCA_964462555.1 uncultured Pseudomonadota bacterium
AGTTCTTCATCGATTGGAATTTTGACTTTGCGCACATACCCCTCAAAGAGGGTATTGTCACAGATGACATTAATTAGACGTGGCACACCATTCGCATATTCATGGATCTGCCTGCAGGCCTCATCCGAAAAGATTTCGGCCTCGGAACCGGCCAACTTCAGGCGATGGTGAATATAGTCGACAGCCGTCGGGGCAGAGAGTGGTTTCAGTTTATGTCGAACGGCGATTCGCTGAGCCAGGGGCGCATCATTAGCGAGACATCCCTCGAGCTCGGGCATTCCAAAGAAAACAAACGTCACCAATTTCTCTTCAGGAAGTTCCAGATTCAAGAGGCCTCGAAATTCCTCCATCAACTCTCGCTCACGAAGCATCTGCGCCTCATCAATCAAGATGACGGCCTTTTTCCCCTCTTCATTGATCTCTACCAAACGCTCGTAGAGTTGCGACAGGAGCTTCACCTTATCCTCGGCGGGCTCTTCCACACCGAGTTGCAACGCTATTCGCCGAATCAACCATCCGGTCGTCACATCAGCATGAATAATAACGAGAAGTGACGCCTCATATTCATCTTCGGGTAGACTATCCAGAAGTCGACGGGCCAGTGTTGTCTTGCCAGTTCCCACATCACCGACCAAAACAGCCAACCCTTTCATCGATGCCACCGCAAACTGCAACTTCTCAAGCGCACGATCGTGCTCTTGGCTATGATAATAAAATTTCGTTAGCGGCATCACCGCGAACGGTTCTTGATCCAGCTCATAATAGTGCAAATAATCCATTATACGAATCCCATCCGGTTTTTCTTCTTTTTCGTCTTCGCATCACCCTCATCTTTTGCCTTTTTCTTCTTCTTTTTGGCCTTCACTGGGGCGACAGTCTCCTCTTCCTTGCCCTTCAAACTATCCTTGGGAGTCTCTTTTTTCTCAGCCTTCGTCTTTACGGCAACCTTCTCCTTGGGGGCCTCTTCCACCTTCTCATCGATCTCCTCAGGAACAGCCCGACTCCCTAACCATTGTTCAATCTGAACAATCCGCTTCGAAATAATGGGGTCTTCTGCCTGCGCCCGCTCCAGCTCTCGATAAAACTGATCCGACTTTTCGAGCTCTGGACGCGCCTCATCGGGGAGCCCCATCTGCTGATAGGCCTTCCCCAACTCAAATGCCGCATCGGCATCCCGCAATTTTATCCTAATTTCGTCGTCTGTTAGTTTGACAATCGCAGGCATCCGACGTGCCGCCCTCGCCTCCTCATCTTTATCCGCCACTTCACCCTCTGGAGAATCCTCGGTGAGCTCTCCCTCTTCCTCACGTCGTGCTATTTCGGCCGCCCGCTCCTCTAGAATCTTCCGTTTTTCATCGGCATCGGCCTTTATCTGCTCAAAACAATCATCATCAATCTCATCAACAAGTTCTTTAATTTCCTCTTCGTCATCTGGCACGATAACCAGGGCCTCCTTATAGGCCTCCAAGGCCTGATCAACCGAACCCGCTTCAGTAAAAATCTCCGCGGCGGCCTTATATTTATTCTTTGCCGTCTCAAACTGATTCAATCGGGCATAAACGTCGGCCTGCATCAAAATCAAATCGGTTTCTTCCTCAACCAATTTTCCAGCCTTTTCCATAAGCGCCACAACACGCTTCCACTCACCGCGCTTATAATAGATCTCAGAAAGCGAACGAACCATCTCCAGGTTGTCTGGGCGATAGGAAAGAACCTTTTCATACAGATCAATCAACTTATCAGTCTGGCCACTCTCTCGAACCTCTTCAATCAATCCCTCATACTCATTAAGGGATTCCTCTTCCCTCCCTTGATATTGATAGGTCTCGGCCAGACGAATGCGATTAGCAATATTATGGGGATCAAGCGCGACCATTTTCCGCCGCACATCGACGAGGGCCTCAAAGTTCCCCTTCTGCTCCAATGAGTGAGAAAGAATTTGATATTGATGCGTGGCATCCTTTGCAAGCCCCATCTTCTCATAAAGCTCTGCTAAACGATAATTGATATCGATAAGGGCAGGATTCAGGCGTAAGACATTTTTGTAAACAGTCACCGCCTTGAGGTAAAAACCATCACCGGTATAACTATCGGCGACCTCTTTATAGACTTTAACCGCATCCGAAACCTTTTTCTGGCGCGCCAACAACTCGGCAACACGGATTCGAATCCGCATATCTTTTGGATCGATATCAAGAAGTTTACGATACTCCGTAATGGCACGATCGAGCTTTCCCTCCTCGATCAATTGCTTGGCATGTTCTAAGACCTTTTCTTTATTCAGTACTTCCACTCAAAATCCCCTTCAATTTATTTAAACCCTCCAACGCGCGGCTGTTCTCCGGCTCTCTCTCCAGCAAATGTTCATAAATACGACGCGCAACCGGATAGTTCCCCTGTGTTACATAGATATCTGCCATTGTCACCGTGCTCCACCGAAGATCATGCGTTGGGTCGAGCCGACTCGGTTCTAAGGTATTCTCCGGGGCATGAGAAACCGCTTCCCTATCAACCATTTCAAAAGGACCCTTCACCTTGCTCGCGCTAAGCTCAAAAATTTCAAGGGCTTCTGGATGATCTGGATAAAGATCCAAAACGCTCTTTGCCTCTTCCGATGCACGGGAAAAATTCGAAACATGAACGTAAGCACGTGCTAGCGCAATACGGCCACTAACTAACGTTGGGTTCTCCTGCAGCCCCTTCTTGCACACATTAATTGCCTCTTCAAAACAGCGATGCATAATCAACATCTCTGCAAGTGGAGCAAAGACTACCGATGATGGATTGCTTTTCCAAATGGCATGATAACGCAGAAATGTTTCGTTATCCTGAAGTTCTGGTTTCATCGCGTGCATTATATTGATTATCCTAACAAAATCAAGCCGGGACATTGAATACTACATAGAAACAATTGACCCGCCATAGGCGGGTTTTGATTTGGCTTATGTTTTTTGTCGAAAAAAGCATGCCAAATCAAAAAAAACCCCGGTTACAACCGCAACCGGGGTTAACATCTCAAAGAATACATTATCCCTCTGGAAAAACCTTGTCCTTGTCACCTAAACTTAGTCCAAGTGCGAGTAATATCTTACGTTTAGTATCCATTCGGCACGGCATTCCACTTTCAACGCGATCAATTGTTAACGCAGAAAGACCGGCTTTGCGTGCCAACTCGGCCTTACTCATTAATAACCGCTCGCGATATTCTCGAACATTGTTGATCTTCTTCTCCTGTGTCATGATTGTTCTCCCATCCTCGATAATTGTAACGGCAGAGCCACGAAAACCCTGCCGTCCAAGCTCTTTACAGTATCGCTCAAACGCCCAATACCGGTCAAGTAGTTTTATAAAATCTTATACATTTACATGAAAATTTTAGTAAATTTACTATAATTATATGAATTTATATATAGTTATGCGTCTTTGTTAAGGTGATTTCTAGTTTTCTACTATAATGATGGGAGAAAATAGCCGATCTGGCCGCTGCTACAACAATCCAAAATACCAATTCAGGATCCATTCCCCCCAAAAGAGGTAGATAATGGCCCCTAAGGCCAAAAAGGGACCGTAGGGTATCGCGAACTTTGTATCCTTCTTAAATAGGGTGAGAAGAACCACACCAACGAACGATCCAACAACGGAACTCATGAATAATATAAAGATAATTCCCTTCCACCCAAAAAACGCGCCGAGCATTGCCGCCAATTTAATATCGCCTCCACCCAACCCTTCGCGTTTTTTCAAGAATTCATAACCAAATCCAACCAATGCAAGAAATCCACCACCAACGACAACTCCCAAAATAACATCGAGACCAATCGTCTGCCAGGTTCCGTGCATCAACACGAATTGTGACAGCGCACCTGCAGCAATACCCGGTAAAGAAATAGCGTCCGGAATGATGCGGTGTTCCAAATCGATAAAGCTAATGACAATTAGCGGCGCAATCAGAAGAAAATAATAGATCAAATAGGGTTTCCATGCATCAAAGTGAAAGAAGACAAACCATGAAAAGAACGCCGAACAAAGTTCTACAATTGGATAACGAATAGGAATGGGACGTCTGCACGATCGGCAACGACCTAAGAGCATAATATAACTAATCAAAGGGATATTGTCGTACCACTTAATGGGTGTGCGACACTTGGGGCAGAAGGAACGGGGTTTCACGACCGACTTCTCGCGCGGAAAACGATAAATACAGACATTCAAGAAACTACCGATCAGAAGTCCAAAGACAATCAAGATAAGATAAATCTGCCAAATCTCTAACTGGTCTAACATTCCCCACATGGCCATTCATTAACATATTCAATTGTTGCAGGCAATAGAGGATAGGCTTGCCTTCGTTCAAAAAATCATCTAATCTTACACCTACATCAGAGGGAGGCTATCTATGCAACTTCGTTATGAGTTTTCAAAAACAGACATCACCAAGGTTAAAACAGATCTCCTGGTCGTGGAATGCCAGAAAAAGGCAGGAAAAAAGAAAGTTCCTGGCTTGCTCGTTAAATCGGATGGTGGCCTGATCCTCGATAAACATCTGGGGGGATCTCTCAGCCGTATCATCAAGGGCGAAGAATTTTCGGGTGAATGTGGCGAATATAAGATCATTCAAACCCTTGGAAAGATTGCGGCCAAGAATATCATGATCATCGGCTCCGGCGAAAAAAAGGGATTCACACTCGACACCTGTAGAATTCTGGGTGCAAAAATTGCACAGGGCGCAAATGAAATCAGGGCAAAGAGCCTTGCTGGACTTCTCAAACCCGAAAGCGTCTCAGGAGCATCGCCCGCCGACCGCGCACAGGCCATCGCTGAAGGAATGACGCTCGGCCTTTATCGCTTTGAAATCTACAAAGACAAAAAAGAACTTGAAAAACAGACGCTTAAAACAGTGACCATCGTAACCAAGGGAACAACGCGAACATTTCAGACAGCAGTCGATAAGGGACAAAAGATTGCTGAGGCCATCAACTTTGCACGCGACCTCGTTAATACACCCGGTGAGGACGTCACGCCGGAAAAACTGGCCAAAGAGGCAAAAGTCATTGGCAAACAAAAGCATATGAGCGTGAAAATCCTGGATGAGAAGGCCCTCAAGAAGGAAAAGATGAATCTGATCACGGCAGTCTCTAAGGGTTCACTCAATCCACCCAGACTCATTCACATCAAATATAAACCACCCGGAAAGGCAAAGGCCAAGATCACGATCGTTGGAAAGGGCGTTACATTCGATAGCGGTGGCTACAACCTTAAGCCGACCCGCCACATCGAAACAATGAAATCCGATATGGCCGGAGGAGCCGCTGTTCTGGCCGTCATGAAACTCTTACCATTCTTAAAACCAAAAGTGGCCGTTGAGGGAATCATCCCGGCCTCAGAAAATATGATTGATGGAACATCCCATAAACCGGGTGATGTTATTCGGTCGCGTGCCGGCAAAACAGTCGAAATTGTCAATACCGATGCCGAGGGACGCCTGATTCTTGCTGATGCCTTCGATTATGCCCTGGAATCCAAACCTGATATCTTAATCGATCTCGCAACGCTTACGGGGGGCGTTCGTTACGCCGTCGGCGAGCTCTATGCCGCCGTTTTAGGTAATAACCAGAAACTGATAGACGACCTAATCAAGGCCTCCAAAGAGGGTGGCGAACCAACATGGCAATTACCGCTCGAAAAAGAATATCTAAAAGGTCTCAAAGAGGGAATTGCCGATCTTAATAATAATGGCACTTCGTTTGCCATCACGATCGTTGGCGCCCTCTTCCTCCACGAATTCGTCGAGGAAACCAAGTGGGCCCATTTCGACATCGCCGAATCTGCCTGGATGAAGGAAGAAAATAGTTACCGTCATAAAGGTGGAACCGGTGCCGGCGTCCAAACACTGGTTAAATATTTAATGAAATATTAGCTTAAGCCCATTAGATTTCAGAAACAGAAACAGAATCAGATTACCGCTTCAGATTGCGAATCATGACATAGGCGATTTTAAGCTTCGAGCAGAGTCCATCTTTAAATCCCTCAGATAGAAAGCTGTAGGCCTCCATTAGATCAAAACAGGCGATTGTTTCCGATATTGAGGCCATTGATATATCAAAGAAGCGATTTCGTTCCTTTATAGATGTGCGACCATTCCCCTCACTAAGATTAAGTATTGCACTAATCTTCTAATCCTCTAATCATTGAATTCTTGAGATCAATTAATCGTATACATCTAGATCTAGCTCTTCAGCTATCAATCTAAAATCTTATCTGTCTATGAATGAAATACTAGGCTTTTGAAGATAGACCATTAATAAGACTGCGAAACTGATCCTGTCTGGAGTCGTTCGCATCGACCGATGCGTAGGTATCCATCGGTTGAGGTCTGGGATAATCCTTATTCAGTGCTGTCTCTTTACCCTTCTGAAAGTTGCGACGGAAATTGAGCGGACTCATCTTGATCGTTCCACCCTTCACAAGTGATTCGCCAACGAGGGCCCTTGAGCTCTTCCGCGGCTTCACTTCCGGCGTCGCGAGTGCCTGCTTGATCGGTTGTTTAATAATGAGTGCCATATACGCAAATCTCCACAAATCCACATTTCCCTATCATATATAGTATCGGATCTGCTGACCCCCAGAGTTGCGTGGGGCCCCACTTTTTTTCGGTTTTTTAGGAATTCTAAGTTGTTGATATTATTGAGCTATTTCTTGGCCTGATCTATAATAGGTCCTGACAACCCGATTTGTCCGAAATTCTATCCAAAATACCGCCCCCAACTCCATCCTTTATTTTATAGATAGGCACTGATAGAATGCCGCCTTCAACCAACCAGAAGGGACAATAATGAACGCATATGAAGAACTCATGAAAGAACGCCGTAAAAGTGGTCTCCTCGGCGGAATTATCAGCTTGCTCAGCTGGGACCAAGAGGTCGAATTTCCGGAAAAAAACCTTCCACTCCGAATTGAAGAAATCGGAATGACTGCTGCCCTCCATCACGACATGATGATCGACCCCAAGATCGGCGATCTCCTCAACGAAATAAAGAAAATCGAACTGGACGAGGATCAGACGGCACAGATTCGTGAGATCTCCTACAACTATGAACGTGCTACAAAGATCCCGACCGATTTGGTACAGGAATTGGAAGAGCTCTCAGCCAAGGCAAAGACAGTCTGGGCAGAGGCAAGACAAAATAATGACTTCGCCGCCTTTGCCCCTTATCTCGAAAAAATTGTAAATATCTCCAAACAGTTTGCCAAGGCCATCGATCCCGAAAAACAGGCATACGACGTCCTCTTTGAGGATTACGAACACGATATTTCGATCGCCGAACTAAATGGGTTTTTTACAAAAATTCGTGACCATGTCGTTCCATTGATTCAGAAAATTTCCAAAAAGAAAAAACCCGACACCTCCATCATCACACAATCAATCCCAATAGATACCCAGAAAAAATTCAATCGTGAACTGGCTGAAATGATCGGCTACGATTTTGGTAAGGGAAAGATTGGTGTTTCCACGCACCCATTCACCGGCTACTCCGGACGAATCACCACACGGTACGAAGGGAACTGGCTCTCAACAATCATGTCCACTCTTCACGAAGGAGGACACGGAAATTACTCGCACGACCTCCCCTTCGAACATTACGGAACGCCGCTCGGACATGCCCGTTCATTAAGCATTCACGAGTCCCAGTCTCGTTTAATGGAAAACCTGGTTGGTCGTTCCAAAACTTTCTGGAAGACCCTCCTCCCAAAACTAAACAAGGAATATGGATTTTCACTCAAGCCTGATGAAATGTATCATCTTTTAAATGTTGTCGAGCCGGGTTACATTCGGGTTGAGGCTGACGAATTGACCTATACGCTTCATATCATCTTACGTTTCGAAATTGAAAACGAACTCATGTCAGGCAAACTTTCGATTAACGATCTCCCAAAAGCCTGGAATAAAAAGATGGAGGACTATCTGGGACTAACACCTCCCAATGACACACTCGGCTGTCTCCAGGATATCCATTGGTCAATTGCATCGATTGCCTATTTTCCGACCTACACACTCGGAACGATGATCGCAAGCCAGCTCTTCTCAGCAATTCAGAGAGACATCCCCAAGATCGACGACCATATCGCCAAGGGAGATCTCTCACTGCTAAACGAGTGGTTGAATCAATCGATTCATCGACACGGCCAACGATACACGACCAAGGATCTCATCCGCCAGGCCACCGACAAAGATATCGCTCCAGACGATTACATTTCGTATCTGGAGGGAAAGTATTCAGAGCTCTATAACCTCTAAAAATAACAAATTACAATTTACAAATTCCAATATCCAATGACCAAAACACGTCCGTTTTGATCATTGTAATTTGTATATTGTATGTAGTTTGGTGCTTGTGGTTTGGAATTTCATGGAGATCACTAAAACCTTGCCAATCCACGGATTTCCCACTATAACGCCGAAACATGAAGGGTCTGTTTATTACATTTGAAGGCATTGAGGGGTGCGGAAAGACGACACAAATTGAACTCTTTGCCGACCATCTCCGCAAAGAGGGAAAGGAAGTCCTCCTGACCCGGGAACCTGGCGGAACCGCAATCGGTGACGAAATTCGAAAAATCCTTCTAAAGCCCGAACATACTAAGATGAGTCCAAAGGCAGAACTTTTACTTTACGCGGCAGCACGCGCCCAACATGTGGCCGAAAAGATTCGACCCGCCACGCAACAGGGAACGATTGTTCTTTCGGATCGATATGCCGACGCATCAACAGCATATCAAGGAGGGGCAAGAAAACTCTCTCTCGATTTGCTAAAAAGCCTTC
>CAYWXY010000106.1:0-8768 GCA_964462555.1 uncultured Pseudomonadota bacterium
GGAAACTGCCATAATTCAATAAAGACAATCGTCTCAAAATCGATCGTTCCATCTTCTACATCGGGATCCGGAAATGATAGTTTTAATCTCACGGCCCGTGGCATTTTGTTTTTCTGATCGACCTCCCGGCTATTCCAGTTTTCTGTCCAATCTTGAGCCCGCCCATCATAATAACTAGCCTCAAAGGCTTGAATCCCCTCTGCCACTGGAAAGGCCTTTCCCCCCTCTTCAATATCGTCATCCAGATAGGGGCTCTCTCGTCGCATGAGGCGATAATATTCCCGTTCTTCCTCATCTTGCTCGACATAGTAACCAATTTCACATTGGTCGGATTCCCGAATATTTCGAAACATCCGCCAGTGACTAAAACTATTAAAATTGAGCATGTCCATGTTTCCTTTATCATCACCAACAAAGGCCGTCTCAATCTTCGAACCTTCTTTAGTCATCCCAACAAGGTCTTTATTGGAAACAAGGAAGGCCATATTCAGATCATCGGTGAGACGCTCAATAGCAACGCGCGCCATCTGATAGACAAGATCTCGTCGCTGCACGCGATCCTGTGAGTCAAGCGTTGTTGTCGAGACTTGCCAGATCATGAATACCATCATGGAAAGGATGGCCGTCCCGATCAAAACCTCTAGCAACGTAAAACCACTATTTTTCTTCCATCTGCTCATTTTCATAATTTCACGATATGCGTGGCGACTGAAATCGATTGTTCCTCACCCAACTCATCCCACGTAACTTCCAGACGAATCTCACGTGCTGCCTCGGCGATCTTTTCCGTAATCATCTGAAAGACCTTAAGCATAATGTCGACACCACCACCTTCCTCATCCCCCTCTGGCTGTGGAGGAACGGGAATTTCCACCTTTGTAATAAGAGCCGACCACTTGTAGTTATCAAAGGGCTCGTCAAACGTCCCCTCCATCGACTTCTCATCGCTTGGAAAACCGCCTTTACCCATCTCCTTTTCGATCTCAAGCTGAACTTCCCGCATTTTCATTCGGGCGAGCATCGTGGCCTGTGTCACTTCCTCGGCACGGCGACTGGTGAGCATCGACCCACCGTGAAGATCGAGTATAACGAGTAACGAAATAGCCAGAATGGAAACGGCTATCATGATCTCCAAGAGCGTAAATCCTTTTTCCTTGCGTTCCCTTCTCACTTTGCTTCCTTCTCCATCGATTTGTATTCATCACGAAGCGTTGTGGAGCCGATGATCGGGTTAATTTCGATTGAAAAATTCACCTCATCATCTTCATCTCGAAGATTAATGATCGAGGGTTCGATATAACCGTTTGGGAAAAAATGAATGGCGACCTGACCACCATTAATAGGCCCGTCGTCGTGACTGGTATAGACGTCTTTCAGAAAAACTCCATCTGGAATTTGAACTGGCTTGAGGAGAAATTCATCGACCGCACCAAACTCTGGAGTGCGATATTTTTTAACCAATGTTACCGGTACGGGTTCACCATCCTCCCCCTCTTCCGTCACCTCCATGATCTCTTCTTCCGGCCCCTCCTCGGCCTCTTCTTCTAACTCGACGGCCTCTGCCTCTCGCATCTCTTTTGTCGACAAGAGAAACTGTTCCGTCGTTGCTTCAACCCAGTAACTATTCTTATCAAAATCGAAGATAAGACGAATGTAGAGATTTTCGGTGGAGGCCTTGTCGTGAAGGTAACGAATCGTAGAACTGAGACGATTGGTTGTCTTCTTGAGATTGGCATCAAACCAGTCGGACGTCTGGGTCGCAACAATACCCACCATCAAAGCGACCACCGCAATGGCCACCATCAGCTCGAATAACGTAAACCCTTGATTTCTATTGTTGTTTCTTAGTTGAGACACACACGTCCGGTCTGTTTCAGTCATGAGCATCGATCGCTACTGAACGATCTCCCACGACTTGATATCTTCATCGATATCTTCGCCACCCTCTTGACAATCCCGTCCGAGCGAAATGAGTTCATAATCATGTCCATAGATACCGGGGGAATAGTAAATATACTCACAACCCCAGGGATCTTCTGGAACCTTACCACCCTTGAGATAACCACTCTTTGGATAACGTTTGGGAATTCGACCAATGCTTGGCTTTTCAATTAGGGATTTGAGACCTTGCTCTGTGCTTGGATAGACGCCACTATCTCGACGATAGTTGTCAAGGGCACCTTCAAGGCTCCGAATCTGCGTTTTTGCAGTCTCGACTTTTGCCTGGTCGAGTCGATCGAGAACGTTCACTGTAACAACAGTTGCAATCAATCCTAAAATTGTGATCACAACCATG
Organism: uncultured Pseudomonadota bacterium; assembly: GCA_964462555.1. Taxonomy (GTDB): domain Bacteria; phylum UBA10199; class UBA10199; family CAYWXY01; genus CAYWXY01. Next base: position 2,297 of record CAYWXY010000106.1, read on the forward strand.
ATTTCAATCAGTGTCATACCTACTTGCCCGAGCTTGCCAATTCTTTTCATCCCATCCCCCTTGTTATGTGGTCCTAATCGCTATTTTTGATAGACTATATCATGCGCCCAGTTGATTCAACTGTAATATTGGTAATAATATCGACATGACGATAAAGGCCACCACCGTCGCCATTACCAGTATCATCATCGGCTCTAATAGCGTCATCAGTGACGAAACGGTCGTGTCGACCTGCATGTCGTAAGAATCTGCCACACGTTCCAACATCTTCTCAAGCTGACCGGTCTTTTCACCAACCGCAATCATATGCGTCACAATTGGTGGGAACTGACCGCTTCGCTTGAGAGGCTCCGCAACAGAGGCACCCTCTTTCACCGAATTCTTTGTATCTTCAACAGCCTGTTTTAGAATTTTATTCGTCACAATATTCCGAACAATATCCATTGCCGTGAGCAATGGCACGCCACTACTGAGAAGTGTCGACAGTGTCCGTGAAAACTGAGAGATGGCGACCATCCGAAAGAGTTTTCCAAAGAGAGGCACCCTAAGAACATAACGGTCATAGGTTTCCCGCCCCTTTTCTGTTCGAAGCCATCGTTTAACACCATAAGCAATCAAGAAACCAACGATGATAAACAGATACCAATAATTGATCAGACCATCGCTAACACCGATCAATATTTTTGTCGGAAGTGGCAATGTAGCATCGACATCCTCGAAGATCTTCGTCACCTTCGGAACAACATAGACGATCAACATTAACATCAACGCTGCTCCGACGATTGACATAATAACCGGATAGATCATCGCACCAACCACGCGGCTCTTTAATTTCGCCTGATTTTCAGTAAAATCAGATAGTCGCTCTAAGACGATATCAAGAGCGCCGCTGTTCTCACCAGCGTTGACCATGTTGACATAGAGATCATTGAAGACCTTAGGGTGTCCCCTCATGGCATCCGACAATTTGGAACCCTCTGTCACACGTTCGCGTATCCCGGTAATGATCGTCTTGAGTTTTTCATTTTCGAGCTGATCTTCCAGGGCCTGAAGAGAGTCCACAAGCTGGATCCCTGAGGATACTAGCGTTGCCAACTGCCGGGTCATGATTGCAATATCCTGCGTCTTGATCCGTTGCAGATAACGATTCAGATCAATATTGGAACCGAGAGACAACTTGGGACCACCGCCGCCACGTCCCCCCGAAGCTCTCAGACTGGTCGGATAGACGCGCAGCTTACGGAGCTTTACCCGCGCGGCACGTTCATTCTCTGCATCGACGATACCGCTCGTCTTCTTTCCACTATCGTTAATTCCATTGTAACTATATACCGGCATATTTGGTACCCGTCATCCTCCGGCTCCGACCGGAGGATCTAAAGTAAACACACTGGATTCCCGGTTTTCAGCCAGAGGCTGATCCGCCTTTGGCGGAAGCCGGGAATGACGTGAAATTATACATTCTCCTGAGTGACGCGCAACACCTCTTCAACCGTGGTTATGCCATTGACCACCTTATGTGCCGCATCACGTCTCAGCGAAACCATTCCTTGATCGATCGCTACCTTTCGAATTGTCGATGCGTCAGAACCCTTCATCACCTCGATCCGCACAGCATCGTCAACCGCCATAAATTCGTGAATTCCTGTTCGGCCGGCATATCCTGTTTCCAAACAATTTGGACATCCCACCGGTCGGAAGAGTTGTTTTCCGCCGAGCTCCTTTATGTTTAGTCCAATCTCTTCCAACTCCTCTTCTGTCGGAGTATATCGCTTTGCACAATCCTTACAGACGGTTCGAACCAACCGCTGGGCAATAATACCTATAATAGATGACGAGGCCAAAAACGGTTCAATCCCCATATCGATCAGTCGCGTAATTGAACTGGGAGCATCGTTTGTATGAAGTGTCGACAACACTAAGTGACCCGTGAGAGACGCTTGAATAGCGATCTCTGCTGTTTCTCGGTCACGAATCTCACCAACCATGATAACATCTGGATCTTGACGCAGAAATGATCGGAGTCCCGAAGAAAAGGTCAACTCGATCTTGGGATTGACCTGCACCTGGTTTATCCCCGGAAGTTGATATTCAACTGGATCCTCAATCGTTAGAATTTTAATATCCTTTGAATTGATTTTAGAAAGTGCGGCATAGAGGGTTGTTGATTTACCGGAACCAGTAGGCCCCGTCACCAAGATAATACCATGTCGACTGTAGATCAGATCGTTCATCTTCTCGAGATTTCGACCCCAAAGTCCCAAGTCATCAAGGCCGAGCAAAATAGAACTCCGATCTAAGAGACGCATGACAACGCTTTCCCCGTATGATGCAGGGATCGTCGAGACACGAATATCGATATCCTTTCCCGCAATTTTGATCCGAATGCGACCATCTTGCGGCAGTCGTTTCTCGGCGATGTTGAGACCGGCCATAATTTTGACACGTGAAATGATCGCACTTTGTGCTCGTTTGGGCGGATGGATGATATCATAAAGCACACCATCAATTCGAAAACGAACAATCAGTTCTTTTTCAAAGGGTTCAATATGAATATCCGATGCCTTTTGTTTCACCGAACGAAATAGGAGCGAATTGACCAATCGAATAATTGGTGCCTCGTCAGAGGCATCAAGAAGATCGACCGGTTCATTAAAATCGGCATCGATCTCGGTCATCGATTCATCCAACTCACTCATCGCATCTTCACCGGTCTCGGTCGTTCGATTGTAAACGGCATTGATCGCATTGATGATTTCGTATGAGCTGGCAATGACCGGTTTGATTGGAGAATTGAAGATAATCCGAAGATCGTCGATAACATAGAAATTGCTGGGGTTGGCGATGGCCACAACGATAAACTCCCCATCTTTTCTAAGGGGCAAAACCTCGTTCTTCTTGGCATAATTGATCGGCAGATCATTGATTAGATCGCTTGGAATCTCCTCGATGTCGATTTTGTTTTCATACGGAAAACCCAATTGAACACTGAGTGCCTTGAGAATATCTTCTGTGCGAAGAAACTTGAGTTGAACCAGCGCATCACCAAGTTTAATTCCACGTTCGCGATGCACCTGTAATGCCTGCTCCAACTGTTCCTCAGTTAGAGAAGTTGATTCCAAAAGAATGGCGCCTAGACTCTTATCTTCCATAGCGTTAATAGGCCATATCGATGCCGCCGTTCTGACGGGATCCTGGCGCCGGCTTCTTGTATGTCTTGATATCGTCTTCCACCGGTGGTGCCGTAATGACAGGTGGCGGAGCAATAGCTTCCGGCGCCTTCTCGACCTCTTTCTTAATTGTCTCCTTCACCGTCTCTTCTACTTGAGGTGCCGGAGCGACCGGTACCTTCTTTAAGTATGCCCTTGGCTGATCAAATGCCGGTGTTGGAACAGTTGGCTTCTCGTAAACCTTGATTTCCTCTTTAATCTCTTCCTTGACCTTCTTATCAACATCTTTTTTCTTAATGGTCTCTTTAATCGTCTCTTCCACTGGAGGAGCCGGAGAAATCGGTACTTTCTTTATGTAGGCTCTTGGTTCATTAAATGCCGGTGTTGGCACAGTTGGCTTTTTATAAATTTTCACTTCCTCTTTGATCTCTTCCTGGATCTTCTCCTCTACCTTGGGTGCGGTTGTCTTTGGCAACCACTGTGGTGCCGGAGCCTTAGATGCCGTCGATTTTTCCTGGATCGTCTCTTCGATCACCTGCTTCGTATCTTCCTTAACCTTACTCTTCTGCTCTTTGTACGTCGACTTGGGTGCCGTATATGTTGTCGGTGGTGGTGTATACGTCGTAGGTGGTGGTGGCGTCGGCGCAACAACCGGCGGCGGTGGAGGCGGAGTTACCGGTGCATACGTGGGTGGAGGCGTCACAGGTCTCCAACTTGAAGCATCAACGGCCGGCGTTGTCGGTATTGCTGTTCCTCGGGTCGAAATACCGGGAGACTGAGGGGGTGCTGTTATGACGGGCCTCGTGGTTTGCTGAACAGGCGTCACCTTCTTTTTTGTTCCATCGTCAAGCATGTAGTCCATGACCGGCGTTTGCGTTTTACCCATCCCGAGATCTTCCCTAAACTCAAGAAGGTCTTCGCGATGTGTTTTGATTGTTTGTCTAATTTTTCGCCGTTTGGACTTGCTATAATTAGCGTCAATGAAACGGTTTCGTTCCTTAACCTTACGTTTCAGGATTGCTGAAAAATCGGTACGATCTTTAATAATATAAGGCGTAATAAAGATCAGAAGATTGCTCTTCGACATCGCTTTTTGTGTTGTTGAAAAGAGAAAACCGATAACCGGGATATCACCCAGGAGCGGAATCTTCCGTTTATTGGTCGACGACGTATCCTCCATCAGACCGGCAAGAACCACCGTCTGAGCATTCTCGGTCACGACCGTCGTTTTGACAGTCCGTTCCTTCATCGCCGGTGCATTCAGATTCGTCGAAAAGCGCGGTGTCGAGAAGCCGGAGAGTTTCTGTTCGATCTCCAACATAATCATGTCCCCTTCAGTAATCTGGGGTTTAATCTTGAGTTCCAGACCGGCTTCCTTGTAATCAATGCTCTGCGTTGTCGCCACACCCTGTGAAAAAGAGGTCGATCCTGGCGTCGGCTCTTTGGACAAGACATTCATCGTTGCTTCTTCGTTATCAAGCGTCAGGAGATTCGGTGTCGACACAACGTTTGCTTCACCCCGTGTGGCCAGGAGTGAAAGAAAGGCGGAAAAGGCCGGTATCGTCAGTGTCGATGATGTGCCATCGGTTCCGACATATGTCAGGTCCGTTGTCGTCGAACTGATCAGACCACCGAGAAGTCCCGGCCAGGCAGATGTTCCACCCGTTGCAGAACCAGCGATCATACTGCCTAGGAGTGCGGGACCGCCCAACGTCTGTCCCATTCCAATAGCACTTCCACCGATCGGCGCCCCACCATATCCCTGGACACCATATTCGGCTCCCTTCGTGAGATTCATCTCCATCACGACCGCCTCGAAGTAGACCTGACGACGTGGAATATCGAGCTTACTGATGACCCGTTCGATCAGCGTTTTGTAGTCTTTCGGCGTTGCCGTGATCACCAGGGCATTCGTCGACTCGTCGGCCGATATTTTGACCCCGCCCTCAAACTGTGCCACGCCAACTTCCTTCGTCTTCGATTTTCCCTTGGCCCCCGCTGTAGCGGTTAGTGCTGACAGAGTCTCAGAGAGATCCTTCGCCTTGGCATGTTTGAGATAATAGACATGAATCCGACCCTCGTCCTCGGGACGAAGTCTGGAATCGAGTTTTTGGATAATACTCCGAACATTTTCAATCGCCCGCTTACTGGCGAGAACAATAATCGAGTTCGTCCGTTCATCGGCAATGATCTTCGAGACCTCTGCCAGCTCCTCGAGCTGCGAAGCAGCGCCTCGACGCGTAGATCTCCGAGACTTGCTGGCCGCCTTCTTCTCTTTCTGGAAGAGATCCTGGACCATCTTGGCGACATCAGTGGCACGGGCGTTCCGGATCGGAACGATCTCCATCACCTGTTGTGGACCTTCCTGATCCAGCTCCTTAATAATCTTCATCAATCGATCTATATTGGCGCCCGAGTCGGTAATAATCAGCGTATTCGTCGCTGGATATGCAAAGAGGTTTCCCTCTTTAGAAATCAGGTCCTTGATCGCATTCGACATATCGAGTGCCGAGATGTTCTCAAGGGCCAAGAGTCGAGTCACAAAACTGTCGGTATAGGGTGTCGAATCGACGTGCGTCGGGATCGGTGATTTGGAGGCCTCCTTCAATGACACAATCTTGATGATATTGGCCGGCCCTTTGACGGTTGTATATCCAGCAACCTCCAAGGCTGACAGGAAGGTTTGATAGGCCTCTTCCCGCGTCATGGGCCGCTCGGAGATGATTGTGACCTTGCCACGAATTTTGTCATCAATGATGAAATTACGGCCCGTTGCCTTACTGATCTGTTTGATGACATCTTTAATGTCGGCCTCTTGGACGTTCAGGTAGACCTTTTCTTCGTCCGTCAGTGGCCCCTCGACATCGCTCTTGACCGGGCTTCCTCCGGAAGTGTCAATCTCAATGGGCTGCTCGGGAACAACATCCTCCTGAACATTCTCTTTTCCCGGCACGATCCGGCTTCGCTCGCTCGGCTGCTCCATCTGCGCGTACGCCACCACCGAAATCACCATCGCGATTAATATGAGAACCACTCCCCAAATTTTTTTATCGAATGTCATATTCTTGCGTCGAAGTGTTCCCCCCTCGAATCAGATCCAGGGTAAACGACTTCTGTTCCTTCAGTTGGTTAAATATATCAAATCCTTTGCGTACATCCAATTCAATTCCGTTAATTCTGGATAAAATATCACCCCGTTTGAGGCCGAGCTTAGCAAAAACGGATCCCGGTTTGACAGAAAGGACCTTCATCCCATTGACCTTTCCATCCTGAAAGTTGGGAACCGCTCGAATCTCCGTATA
>CAYWXY010000107.1:0-8729 GCA_964462555.1 uncultured Pseudomonadota bacterium
TATCCTGAGTTAAAAGTTCTGGATATTGGCGCCTTTGATGGTGATACTTTAGAGGGCAATGCCCCTGTGACAACAGATAGTTGCGGACTAGAGCCCGATGACGATGACCCTGAGGGTCATGCATTTACTCTCACCAAAGAGTCCTAACAAAACCATGGAGGATATCAATGAGTGAACAAGGTCTCTTTCAGTTGTTTCGATCCCCAAAATACAGAAGTATGATGATCATGAATGCCGTTGGAATGTTAATGGCGGTTTTCGGATTAATCCTGCTTGAACTAAAGATCGTCGGCATGTGGATGACATTGGTTGGTATTATTCTTTGGGCAGTGGCTGAAGGCCAAATCATTCGAGCGGTTCAGAGCGAACAGTAGTCCACAGGAAACACCACTTGTCCCCTACTGCTTTTCAAAAAGGGCGACCCGATTACATGGAAAAGAGACTTCCAGATTGAATTGATCGGCAATCCACAAGAAGGTTTGTTTTGAATAAAAGGCGATATGTGTTTGATCTCTCCTGTAGTGCCACCTGGAAAAATCTGTTTCTTCGTCCACAAAGTCGGTCATTATTCCTATCCACCCACCCTTTTTGACCAAATTTACAAGCCGTTCCCATTCTTGAGCAGGGCTTCGAAAATGTTCGACCACCTCCGTGCAGGTAATAAAGTCGTATTGATCGTCTAGGGCTTCAGAGCGATCAAGAAAATGAGGATCATAGTCTCTCATCTTAAAACCTAACTCTCGCATCATCGTTGATACAGCGGGACCGGGCCCACAACCATAATCGAGACCTGACGAACCATGGGTTAGTTTTTCGATGAGTGGCTCTAGAAGCGTATTAAGGAAAGAACGATATTCCGGATCGGCTGGATCGTTTTCGTGAAGATCGTACCGTCTTTTCTCTTCGTCCTCGGGCAGATGTTGTCCGGGTGGCACAAAGATAAGGCCGCATTTTGAACATCGATAATAACTCATACCATCGGCTTCAAGGATCAGATCTGCTCCATGAGTCAAACATAAATCGCAACAGTCTGAACCATTATCGGTATAGTCTTTTTTCATAAAGGAATTCGCTCAGAGTCATCACATCTTTATGTCAACATTGACGGATCGTAGGGACGGACATCGCCACTCTTGATTACTTTGGCCATCTTAACACCAAGGTCATATGCCTCTTGCAATTGTTCTTCGGTCAGCTCTCTATAAAAATAGGCCTGATTCCATTCATCACCCTCAAGCTCTTTATTGAAAATAGCACCGGCGTAAATATCGCCGACACACTCTCCATTACAAAACCCGACGGCCAATTCCTTAAGCCATGGTGTCGCCGTATCACAATGCTCCCTCAACTCCGGCGGAACCCCTCCTGCACTGACGATCGTTGCAGTCGCGCGAGCCTTGTCGGTCAAACGCGGTTCGGGCATACCTTTCAGCCCCATCAATTCACCAGTCGGCTTGAAGAGTGTCCATGTTCCACGTTCGCCAAAAGCGTTCATCAAGGCGGTCACAAAACCACAATGAACGGGCGACGAAAAAATGACGCCGTCGGCCTCTTTGATCTTTTGCAGTATCTCCTGCATATCGTCTTTGATTGTGCAGGGAGCAATATCAGACGTTGTGTCTTTATAACAGGCAAGACAGTTGGTACAAAATTTGACATTTTTCTCCGTGAGCATAATCATCTCAGTATCCGCACCCTCGGATATTGCCCCTGCCAACGCCTTTTCTGTCAGCTGTGTCGTCGTTCCCTTTGCCCGATACGTTCCATTAATCGCTAATATCTTCATATTCCCCTCTTTGTGAAGATTTAATAGTTGAAGGCCGGTATTATACTCAAAATATCGGATAATAAAAGGTAAGTTTTCCCTATCCGTCACTCAAAGTAATCCCCAACTCAGTGACGTCGGTGTAACGATCAAAAAACTCGTCATCAGTCAAATCATCGTCCCAGACCCATATCTGCGTGGTAGAGATGAATACAAACGCAATAACAGGATCCTCCGCGTAGAGAAAAAAGGAATTATTGTGATCCTGCCAGACTTGAATACTGCTATACGAATATTCAGCATCCTTCGTGTAGTTTGTGCTCGTTGTATCGTCCTGGATATATTGGATCAAGGCATTTTCAGTGATATACATGACGATCTTTCGACCATCGTCATTCAGCGTTCCGTCGTCATCGTCCGTTTCGACCCAATAGTAGCCCACGAGATACGTGGCGGCATCTGTCGTCGAATACGTCGACGAACCACCATTACCATCACCATCGCTGGTCGCACTTCCACAGGCTGCGAGCGTTCCCAGAATAATGACGCACAATAGATACCTGCAAACCTTTTTCACGAGCCCTCCTTATCTTGTCGTTATTATACTGACTATCTTGATTTATTTGAAGATATTTATCTCATGTTGTATAATCACCGCTAGGGGGGCCATTCATATGAGACAGCTTCTATTGTTTTTTCTTTCGAGCACACTTATTTTCCTTGTCTCTTGCGGCGGCAGTGGAGGTGGTTCGGGGGGCATTGGAACGGGAACTCCTAGTGGTAACGGTGACGGTGATACCAGTGCAATTGTCGATGCTGTCGACGGTGAATGGACACTTGAAGATGAAACGATCATCTCGGGAAGCACATCTACCTCAACAGTGCGACTATCGGACGATTCTTACATCATGTATCTTGCCGGGATTCGAAGCGCAACATCGACCGATGGATTAACGTTTGAAAATCAATCTTTTTTGGATGGCGTAGCTGACTATACCGATAATCCGGCAATCCTCCTCCATTCTGACGGAACCTACATATTGATCTATGAGCAGGAGGTCGTCTCAGACGAAAATCTGGCCGCTCCAGTTCTTGGCATGAAAGAGGAAGAAGGTGGCTCGTCGACTAAGTATTTTTTACGCTCGACCGCATCTGATGGCGAAACCTTTACGCAAACCACAGGAAGTGAAACGGGTGGTGCTGTTTTTGGGCCTGAAGATGACGATGATCCTGGCCCCAGTGTTCCAGATATGATCGAACTGAGTGATGAAAGTATTCGGATCTATTTTGTTACGGGTGGAAGCTTCATAGGATCCGCCCTTTCGACCGATAAGGGTGTCACCTGGGAGCGCGAAGGGCTGATTACGATTAAGGGTCTCGCCGAGGACCGACCGGCCGTCGACCCTGATATCATTCAACTCGACGATGGACGTTATCGACTTTTCTTTGTTGCCCCCGAAGATGGCGTCACTGGTCTCTACAATCTGAGGATATTATCAGCGGTATCCGATGATGGATTAACATTTAGCCTTGAGGAAGGCGAACGGGTCTCAATCGAAAATGAATTTCAGTTTCGGGTTGATCCGGACGTCATTCAACTCCCCGATGGAAGCTACCGAATGTTCTTTGGTGAACAGGACCAGGATTCGAATGGATATAATCTAAAGAGTGCCGTCTCGCCCTAACCTATTTCTTCGGTGTGGCGGTTTCGGATCCTAGATTCGTTCCGAGCTCATTATTGATTGCCATCGTCCATGTCCCGTTAAGGATGCCGTCTTTTTCGATCGTATAGACGACGACGCCATATGGGCCGGAGCCACCCCAACCGACAGAAACAATATTACCGTTTCGAAAACCGATACCGGTGTAGTTATTTCCCGTCTTCCATTCCATATGATAGACATCGTTTCGCTTCTTATCGATCTTGAGTGTCCCTTTATATGTTCCCTTGCCGCCGGGATTTTTTCCGACAACATCATACATACCACCAATGTCAATATCACTCACATCTGCTGATGCATCAGCACCAGCCGGAGCCTTATAACCACCACTGCCGCAGCAACCGGCGATGCCAACAGACGCGATCAGAAGTGCTACAAGAATTCCCTTTTTCATATTTCCCCCTTGGTTGAAAATTGAATATTCTTTGTAACATAGATTAATTACTTCATACAGGACAAAAAAAGGCCGCCCATATTGAATGAGCGGCCCTTAAAACTCTTAATATTAATCTACCTAGAAACCACAGGACTCGGCAAATTCTTCCGCTGTCGCTTCATCAGGATCAAAGCTGTTAAAAACGCATGTGGCACTATAGTCACCCACCGATACCGTGATATTACCATCAAACATATCATCAGTGGCTTCTGTGATAGAACCGCTCATGGTATAGGTCGTGTCCTCGAAAGTTCCCGTCAGCTCATTAAATGTAATTGTGTCATCATCTGCTGAAACTGAGCCTCCCATCGCAAATGTCGTCGAATCTCCATCAAATGTAAATGTGAAAACGATATCGTACCTAACGGTCATCGTGCCGCCCAACTCAGAGACAGTAATAGAGCCGTTAATAAATACCGTTTCATCTTCATCTACTGAAATCGTACAATTGCTGAAGAGCAACAAGTTGGTCGTCACACTGACTGTTCCCGAATCACACGTTATCGAATCGGTACTCGCCACATCCTTGACCTCAATCGGATTTGCATTCTGCTTCATAATGAGCGATAGACTGCTGAGGGTCGCCTGCATCATCAAAAGGGCATTCTCTTCTTGCCCATCCGTAAGATTACTCGATGGTGTTGCATCTTCGGTTCCACCACCACCGCTACCAGCGGATCCGCTCCCGCTACCACCCGTCGTGTCATCGGTTGTTGTTCCCGTGCCACCGCCACAACTGAGCGTGACAAAAAGTCCGGCGATCATCAGGATTGTTAAAAATCTCTTCATCTGTGCCTCCCTTTTCTGTTTACTTATCAGATATTTACAGTTCGGCACCATATATCCATTTATCCGACAATGTCAATAGATGAAGTAAAGAGTGAGTTTAGCGCCCTTTGCGGACGGTAAAGAGGGGTTTACCCTTGGAGAGAATCGTATCGCCTGGTTCAATCAGAATCCCACCATGCCGAAAGTGACTTTGGGCGTGTCGGAGGGGGATGTGGACTGGCTGTTCTGAGTCGTGGCTCAGTGCCTCAAAGTAGATCTTGCCATCCGGTTTAACGACCCTCACCTCCGTACCGCCACGCTCCACATATAGACGATAGCTACCGGGGTTTTTCTTATCGGGAGTAATATGGATCAACACCTTAAACATTCTTCCATCACGACGGAGAAAGAGATCCATGTCGGTTGACACGGTGCGGATACTGTCCCAAAGACCGCTGCCTCCAATCGTTGTTCTACCCACACGACTCAGGAGGATCGGATTACTCTCTCCTGACTTTGATTGATAATCGAGCCAAACACCACTCTCAAGGCCTGCAAGATCGGATGGATGGATAAAACGGGTCTCTGCCCGCTGACTAACAGGAATTTCGTCAAGCACAGGAGTCGTTGGTTCCTTAATTACGTCTCCATCGCGAGGAATATAATATTCAAATGTCAGGGTCTGACGACCAATGCGAATTCTATCCCCATGCATCACTCCCCTGCTCTTTCCCCTAGGAACCTGATGATCGTTTACATATGTTCCGGTCGTACTGTAATGATCTCGCAACTGGACCTCTCCTCCTCCAGTCACAACAATTTCCGCATGAACACGGGACACTGTTGGATCTGACGCGTCTAGGAGTAACCCAACATCTTTGGAACGTCGCCCAATAAATAGACTAGGGCCGACAGGATGACGAACTCCATTTACTAAAATCGATGGGCGATGGGCATCGGTTACGCGGAATGCAACTCTCGGCTCAGCTACTGTTCCTGGGGCTTCTTCTGCAAGGGAGGTAGTTCCTTTTTTTCTGGCTCGCAAAGTCGAATCAGGCGTTGGTGCATAGGCAACAGCTGAACGATCCTTGGTCGGTGTAGTCTGAATACGTGCCGCAAGATGCGCATCTACGATTGTATCAACGTCTTCAAGTGGATCTACTGGCTTCGGTGTTTCTTCAACTTCGGGTGTCGATTCAGCTACCTCATCTGTCGGCGTTGTCTCAGCTATTTCATCGGCAATTTCTTTTGCCACTCTCCGCCAGCCCCCAAGGTGTTTTCCCACCCAATTCCAAAATCCTTCTTTCTCTTCGGTGGCACGATAGACAAGATCCGCACCAACTTCTCCCGTTGATCTCGGTGTAGATCCGTCTGTAGGTAATGTCGCGCGTACAAATGAAAACTGAGAATTAACCTCACCACTTGAAGTCAACAAATGAATCGGAACAAATCGGGCATTTTGCGTGGCCCATTGAATCGGATTGGAAGAACCCTCTGCCGAGACGCTGACCTGAACCGGTTGTCCCACACGCAAACTCGTTCTTTGAGTTGCCACCGTGGACAACGGAAGCCCAGTGCTCAAGGAACCCACACTCTTAGGTCTGAGAACAATTTCACTATTGGCTAATGTTGTACGAAAACTGACTGGCTTACTTAAACGACCACCAACCATAACCTCTCCTCTGTTAATCTCCTCCTACCCCCCCTAATCCTTCCTATCCCTTTCTAACCCAATCCACAGGGCTCGGAAGGGCTGAAATGGTTTAGGAGGGGTTTGGATGGGATAATCATAATTCATAATAAAAAAAGGAGCGAGGGAGGGGAGGAGACTAAACGCGTCACGGTTAATGGAAAGAACTTTCATCCTACCCAAAGATGCCGGAACGCGTTGACTGCAGCGGGCATGTTTGTCTCTCTCCTTACTCCCTCGATCTCCATATGCCTAAGATCAATAGTTCGGTTCAAAGAACTTAAATAACACTCGCCCTTCAGCATAAACGGTGTCACCGTTTTCCAGCAATAGGCCGGAGCTCTCGACGGGCGTGTAATCGTCTCTTCGTTCAACTGGTCGAGATTGTTTTACAATTCGACCACTGTGAGCCTTACGAACTTCTATTTTATCAAAACCTGTCTCAACATAGAGACGACGGGCATTGGGTCTATTTGAATCGGGACCAATCTGAATGGCGACGCCCATCATCCGCAAATCTCTCTTGAGCCAATGATCGACATGAAACCGACCCATAATCTGAGCTGGCACACCATTCCCCATAATCGTGACCGTTTCACTAAAACCAAGAACGATCTCCTGATCATCTCGCCCACGACTACTGAGTGAAATTCGGCTCATATATTTTGTCGTGTCGACGAACTGTGTTTGGTTTTGTCCATTCTGCGCAGCAAGATTTTCTTCTCCCCTAGGTAGTTCTACGCGCTCGGCGTCCGCCATTTCTGTCTCTGTGGGCATCCTATATTCGTTGGTCGGGTCGCGCCGTACGTCGAGGACATGATCACGGCGGCCATATGATCCTTGTTCGTAAGTGCTCTGTGAACTCTTCTGCTCAAAATACATGATCTGCTGTTTACCAATCTGAACAACATCGCCATCGCGCAGCATTCGGAAACCACCCTCGCTCAGTCGCATTCCATTTACAAACGTGCCATTAGTGCTCTCTAAATCACGGACCATCACTTCTCCGCCCTCACCCACGATAAACTCGGCATGTTGACTAGAGACTGTCGGGTCCTCCTTTGGTGTCACCACGTTTGAATGGGTACGATTCCGTCCAATTTTCAAAGTTTGACCGATTGCGTACGTCCGGCCACCAATAGAAATGATGGGGCCTAGATCATTACCCACACGAAGACTTCTTTGAATCGTTGCCGGCGCTGTTGGGCGTCCACTTGCGTCCGGGCCCATTAAATTTTCAGGATGAATGACTTCTAAAGGCGCATCCCATTCTGAAGAAGGCAGCCTCTCAGATTTTGTCTGACCAAATCGAGGATGCTTGACGCCCGGATGAACTACTGCTCTTTTGTTTTCAACAAGAGCTTGCCAATCAGCCGGAAGTGGAAGCTTCTTTCCGGTGGTCGCACTGACGCATTCGACATGAATACGAACGTCGTCCGTCCCTTTGGGAAGCATTGTATAAACAAGGATTTCTTGACCATCTAGAAAATACTGGGTCATGGTGTACTTGATCTCGGGTGATGCCGATCGGCCTCTGCCAATAAGTCCACGAACCCATCTACCAAAGCGACTACCCTTTCCACCCTCAAACGTGCCTGATGCCATCATCTTGGGAGTCGTTGATTTCGAACCGTCGGGTGTGACCGTGAATGAGCCACCGACATATTGATATGTAATCGCCTGCGTTGCCATTCGACGTGCAGAATTTTGAATAGCGGTCGATTTCACACCAACCGTAATCGGTTTTTTTGTCGGCTTCATCTGGAACGCTGCTGCACCAAAATTGATAAGGCCCATTGCGGCTTGGCTGAGGCTTTTAGGAATGACGATGTCACGGATACTGAGCTTTGCCTCTAGTGCCGGAACACGCGTATTTCCAATTTTTCCAGGAATTCTACCACCCATGTCTGATTTCTCCCTCTAGATTTCCCCAATTATTCGTTTTGCGTTATGAAGTATTATCGGTAAACGTCGCAGAAAGTTGCTATATTTTTGTGTTTTTTTTCAAAAAAATGAGATTTATGCGACATCTTTTTGAACACCTAAATGGAGTCTATCTCGTTGTATTTATTGATTTATTCGGATTGTGCGGAAAATTGACCTTTTGGCAACTTTATGAAAAAAGTGACGCCCTGCTCATTTGACTCAAACCAGATGCTTCCGCCGCGCCCCTCGATGACCTGATACGTGTAATAGAGTCCCTCACCCGTACCCTCTTCACTATCGACTGGCTGCTTGCCAATCAGCGGAATCTTCTCGTGAGGAACAGGTTTCGTGTTGCTGTGGAAAGACATGACCTCAGTTTCAACATCATATCTGATAGTCAAATGTGGGTGTTTATTATGATGT
>CAYWXY010000108.1:0-8527 GCA_964462555.1 uncultured Pseudomonadota bacterium
ATCAAGCCTATAAATAGGTGGAGCTGGATCGTGGCCACGCTGGCCGGAACAATGGCGGCCGGTTCATCGTAGTGAACCCAAACGACTTGAGTTGCCTTAATAGCGATCGGGATCGTCAGTAGTGAAACAAGCGCCCACGATGGAATAATATTGATCGCGATCCCCATTCCCATCACCATGTATGTACATATAATGATAACGATATAGCCGATCGCGGCGCTCTTGCGCCCAAGCCGGACAACCAGATGATCCTTTCCTGTCTCTTTGTCTGCGCGGTAGTCGGGGAATTCATTAATATAAAGGATGCCGGCAACCAGGAGCGCAATCGGAAGTGACACAACGACCGGTATCCAACTGAGTGTGCCGGTCTGAACAAAGTATGCGCCGAGCGTCATTAAGACACCAAAATTGAGTGCAATAATAATCTCGCCAAGTCCACGTGCAACGATTCTGAAGGGCGGAGCGGTATAAAAGAAACCGGAGAAGGCACCGATCAAGCCAAGCCAGAGAATAACCGTTCCGAGTTTAGTGTAGAGGAAAATGCCGATACAAAGCGCGAGAAAATAGCAGACGAATGATTCGGTCAGGACCTCACGTGGTGTCATCAAGCCTTTCTGAATCATTCGGCTTCCACCGGTAAATGGTCGGGCAAAATCCTTGTTCACTTCATCATTCTTACTCTTGTGATCAAAATAGTCATTGGCGACATTCGCACCAGCATGCAAAAGAACGCCGCCGAAAAGCGCCAAGACAAAATAAAGCCAGCGCATCATTCCCGTTTCGCTCCACGCAATGGAGGTTCCGAGAAGAATGGGTATAATGGATGCAGTGAAGAATGGGGCTCGTAGTTCCGCTAGCCACAGTTTAACTCTTTTCATGATAACCTCCGCATCGCTTATTGGCATATCTGCTTGTTAAATGACAACCTATTTCTTTCTAACCCTTCCTATCCCATCCGATCCCAGCTCATCGGGTTCGGAAGGGTTTGGGTGGTGTAGGAGGGGATGGGGTGGGAAAAATCCAATAATCTCTTTTTATCTTCCTTGACTACCCACCTCCGAATCTTTAAATTGCCCCAATGATTCAAGCCATTCTATTTGATCTCGACGATCTCATGGTTAACAGCGCCCCCCTCCATATGGAGGCCTCCAGGCGTGTCTTTGAACCCTACGGTATTGATGTAAGTTCGATTCCGCCTGAGGTTGTTAGTACCTATTTCGGCCTCCGAGTCATTGAAATCATGAAAGAGATCGCCAAATATTTTGATTATAAGGGAAATGTCGACGACCTGACCGAAGAGCGCGAGAATATCTTTATTGAATTGGTAAACGATCAACTCACACCAATGCCGGGACTCTTCGAATTAATTAAGTTGATCAAAACGACCGACATTCGTCGTGCCGTTGCCTCATCGGGGACAAAACGATATATTAACGTTGTTCTACAAAAATTCGCACTCGCCGATTTCTTTGAGGCGGTTATTTCTGGGGATATGGTCGAGCGAGGAAAACCCTTTCCAGACGTTTTCCTAAAGGCGGCCAAGACATTGGGTGTCGATCCTGGAAAATGTCTGGTCATTGAAGACGCTGCTGCTGGAGTTAAGGCAGCTAAAACGGCGGGGATGTATTGTATTGCCGTCGACAATACCATTTCACCATATAAACAGGATTTAACAGAGGGCGATCGGGTCGTCGATCGTCTGGATGAAATCACTCTCGATATGATCCAAAACATCACAAAGGGGGAATAGATATGAAAAAGATGACATTGCTCTTGGTAACGGTGGCACTGATTGGGACCGCCTGTTCATCCGGTGTTACTATCAGCAAGTTCAGTGGGATTGAACCAGGAATGACATGTGAAAACCTGGATAATTATCTCAAAACCGACAAGGTTCCCTTTAAGAAAGAAGGAACGACATATCATTTTACGATCAAGGAGAGTGCCTGGAAGGATGCAACGGTCGTTTGTGATAAGGTCGTGACTGATATCGCCTTTGATTCCAAGGAGGCGGGGAGTGCCAAGGCGGCCCAGGCCTACATTGATGCTCAGCAATCTCTTCTTAAGGCCTTCAAGGGGAATATGATTTCATACGAAGAGGGAAATAAGGTGATAAATATGAATAACGGCGTGAAATTACACCAGTATCCCGATTCGAAATCGGGTGTGATCACCCACTTCAAAGTAAGTATTGACGGAACCAGCGAAGGTGTGAAAGAAGCGTGGCAGAAGACGGCAGCGCTGTTGCCAGAGGTCGGTGCAAGCAAGTAGCCGGCCTTTTTCGTCTCTTTGACAATCGGGCGCATAACTCAGCGGGAGAGTACTACCTTCACACGGTAGGAGTCGCAGGTTCAAATCCTGCTGCGCCCACAATATAGTTGTCAGTTATTAGTTTATAGTTGATAGTTGTGATGGCAATTTGCCAAATATAATAAAAACTATTAACTAACAACTTCTGACTATCAACTAATAGGCCCCCGTAGCTCAATGGATAGAGCGCCAGCCTCCGGAGCTGGGCGTACAGGTTCGACTCCTGTCGGGGGTGCCAAATACAAAAGGTCGACCATGTGGTCGGCCTTTTGTATTTGATACATTCGAGCATGATCATCTGAGAAACCATATTCGGGGAATAATTCGAGAATGAGATGATCCTCTAGGTCCATGGTACAGCGAACAATCGAGAGGTTCGATGACCGAGGCCGGCACCGCCCAAAGGGTGGTGGCCGAGGAAATGTCCGAAGCCGAGAGGCGGAGGACCTCCTGTCGGGGGTGCCAAAAATCGCTGCGCGATTTAGTTCTTTGTTAGTCGTAGTTCGTAGTTAAAATCCCTTTTTTCTGGTAGAATGCCTCCCCTCAAAGGAGGCGATATGAATACGTACGAAGCCATTACAACGCGTCGCTCGATCCGGGCCTTTCAAGACAAACCGATCTCAAAAGAACTTCTGGAAAAATATGTTAATGCGGGGCGTTTAGCACCACAGGCGGCGAATCGTCAACCGCTTGAGTTTGTAGCTGTTGACGACAAGGAACTTCTCACATTCTTTTTTGATAACACGAAGCTTGCCAACTATCTCGATTGGGAGGCAACAAAAGATGTCATGGCCCAAGCCTACATTGTGATCCTTGCAAACAAGGATATCCAGAAAGATCGTTGGATTCCCTATGATGTATCTCTGGCGGCAGAAAATATATCGCTTGCTGCCTGGGAGGATGGAATCGGCTCCTGTATGATCGGTGCTTTCAACAAGGTGAAGGTCACTGAAAAACTCCAGGTTCCGGGAAACTATGATGTGAACCTCGTCCTTGCCCTTGGTTACCCTGCCCATCAATCGGTTGTCGAAGAGATGAAGGGTGATGATTGTGCCTATTGGCACGATAATGATGGGACCTTCCACATTCCCAAACGGTCTCTCAAAAAAGTTCTACATTTTAATAAGTTTTAAATAAAAAACCCCGTCCATCGAAATGGACGGGGTTTTATCGTTAGAGAAATAATCTATGCAGCCGAAGTTGCCGCGCCTGTAACAGCCTCTGGTTCATGCTTCGGGGCCTTGACGGCAGAGATAATACCAGCAGCGACGAGACAGGAGACACCACAGATCGTAAATGCGAGCGGGAAGTTCCCCATGTCACCCAGTTTGCCACCCAGGATCGGTCCAACAATACCACCGATACCGTAAGCAATAAAGACAAGACCGTAGTTCTGACCAACCGATTTTGTTCCAAAGGTATCGGCCGTAATATATGGGAAGAGTGAAAAATTCCCACCAAAGTTAAAGCCGATCAATGTTGCACCGAGATAGAGAAGCGCAGGTGTTCCGGCCATCCACTGAAAAAGGATAACAATGATACCCTGTGAAGCGAGCATCAAAGTGATCGCTGTT
The DNA here is from genome assembly GCA_964462555.1 of uncultured Pseudomonadota bacterium. Taxonomy (GTDB): domain Bacteria; phylum UBA10199; class UBA10199; family CAYWXY01; genus CAYWXY01. The sequence continues at coordinate 3,885 of CAYWXY010000108.1, forward strand.
TTGCGGCCAATCTTGTCACTGATTGTTCCCCATGCAATTCGGCCGATGCCGTTTGCAAGTGAGAAGAAGATTGCCATGGCAGTACCGGCAATAGCGCTGGCAGCTGTTTCACTCATGCCCGAAGCGGTGAGTGCCTGCATCGGGAAGAGCTTCATGAGTCCGATACTCATCAGGCCCGCACTGGCACCAAAGGCAAATGTAAGAAAGATCATGTAGTATTGCGGTGTGCGAAGCATCTCTTTTGTCTTGAACTCGACGCTACCGGCAACGTGTGTTCCAGCCGCTGCAACGGGCGGATTCCAACCGGCGGGCTTCCAGCCTTCAGATGGGAAAACCATCCAGATACCACCGATAACAACAGCAATACCGAAGATTACACCATAAAGTGTAAATGTGCCACCGAGGCCGAGAACATTCGGATCAAGGAGGTGCCCCCAAGAACCAGCAAGCTTAACCCAAAGTGTGGCACCAAATCCAAAACCGGCAACAGCAAGTCCGGTGACGAGACCCTTTTTGTCTGGGTACCAACGCATGCCAACAGCGATCGGAACAACATAGGCAAGACCGATACCGCTACCACCGACAACTCCGATTAGGAAGAAAATGGTCCAGAAATCTGTTCCACCAAAGAGGCCGGCCAAAATATAACCGACTGCCAAAACAATACCACCGGTCATGGCCAATTTACGAGGTCCCCATTTGGGCATTAATCGTCCCGCAACAATCATTGTTACTGCGAAGAACGCAAGTCCAACCGCAAAGACGGCTTGTGTTTCGGTCTTCGTCCAGCCAGCTTCGACGAGTGGCTTCGTGAAGACTGACCACGCATAGATGGCACCGAGGCTGAGTTGGATCAGGATTGCACCCACAACAACCAACCAACGAGTCATTTCCATTTTTTCCTCCTATTTAATGTGTAGTGAGTCGCTCGACTAACATGTGGAGATTTCAAAGTCAAGAATCGGGGGCCAAAGATTGCCGCAAGGCGTTGAAAGCGTATAGAAATTTCCAGTGAAAATACGCAACTTGAGCGTCCTGGCGGTCGAAAATAATACTACTGGGGAGAGATTTAAGTGTTCTAATGATTTCAATGGGTTGGAGAGTGTGTCGATGGTCCAAGGGTCTAAAAAATCAAAAAAAACAGCACTTGCCGTTCATCTAGCGGGGAAACCGACAACAGAGCATCTGAGTCCAAAGTGTCAGAAGCATGCGAAAAAACGTTCTGTCAAGGACCCCTGTCTACCCAAAAAATCTCCACTCGCGAAGGTATTCAAAGCTGACGTTGATCAATACAATCTCGATGTTAATTTTCCGAACGGTAATAAAGAAATGGTGACGTTGGTTAAATATAGTACGCCATATCTTGTCGAACAGGGAACAGGGGCCTCCTATTACGATGACCACAACTTGAAGACCGCATGGTGTAACGGAGCATGTCGTCTCCTTGATATCTATGATGGAATGACCGTTGCTCATCGTAGTTTTCCGAAGGGAACCTTTATCACAATGGTAAGTCAGGATGAAAAGTTGCCAAAAGGAAAGGTTGTCCCCGGAATTGTTGGTGACCGCGGTCCATACATGAAGGGACGCAAAATTGAACAACGTTCGATCGATCCTACGAAATCAGTTTTTCACTTCTTCGCGTCCGATGAAGATCTTCCGTTTGATATCTTTCGAAAGGGTCTCACAATTCCGATCGATATCTATATTAATGCTTATCCACTCAGCGATCTGATCCAATGTTATTGTGCCAAGGGCGATCCATCCGATCTCTTCTGTCAGTCGTCTGAAGGAAACGAGTGGTTGGAACCACCGCTTCCAATGACGTGCTCCCAGCCTTCCGAAAAGGACACGCCGGGAAGGATGGAGATTGTCCTAAACACCGCGGAGAGCAAGAGTGATGCCTACGATTATCTAAAATGGCTTAAGAAAGAGATCAAAGGCCTGCCGAAAGGTGAGGTTATTTGGAAAAAATATTTTCACCCTCTTTCCATCGTTCGAAAGGATGGAGGTAGTCATAATTATTGGGAAATTAAAAAGAAATATTGGAACGGAAGCAAGGGGGCGCAGGAACGTTTTGAAAAGACCATTCTATATTGGACACAGGCTTCCATAGATAAATAATCAAAGTTAAAAGAGAACCGCTATTCTCCCTGGAAATTCGAGAATTCATCTGATAACGTAGGGACCATGAGAAAGATGAAAGTTGGTCTAGCCCTGGGGAGTGGTGCCGCGCGCGGCTTGTCGCACATTGGTGTGATTCGTGCGCTTGAAGAACATAACATAGAAATTGATATGGTCGCCGGGACCAGCATCGGTGCCGTTGTGGGATGTTTTTATGCCGCAGGCCTCAGTGTGGATCGGATGGTACAATTTGCCAACGATTTTGGCGACCGTCGGATATCCTATTGGATCGACCCCACATTTTTTAGGGGTGGCGGCCTTTTAAAGGGTGACAAAATTGAACAGTCTCTTCTGGATCTCATTGGTCCACTTGATTTCAACGATTTAAAGATTCCATTTCACGCAGTCGCAACAGACCTTTCAACTGGAAGTGAGGTCGTTCGCTCAAGTGGGGATTTGGTTGGCGCGGTTCGTTCTAGCTTTTCAATTCCCGCGATTTTTTCACCGGAAGCATACAACGGACGCTGGTTGGTTGATGGAGCGGTTGTTTCTCCCGTTCCGACCCGAGTGTTGAGGAAAAATGGGTGCGATGTGGTGATTGGTGTAAATGTTGCCATTCCGGAGGAGCGAGACATCAGTGTTGAGAATGGTGACAGTCCAAAGATCGTTGAAGTAATTATGCAGGTCATATCGGTTTTTCAGCAACACTTGATCACAGATTGTATGCGGCAGGCTGATATTAAAATTGTTCCCCCGCTTGGACAATTTGGCTGGACGGAGTTTGATAGGGCAAACGAACTGATTGATATCGGATACCAGGAGACTTTGAAACAGATGTCCCACATAAAAAAGGTGATCTCACGAAGACGCAAGATCACCCTTTTGAAACGACTATTTTAATAAACTATTTGCTAATCTTGTTATAGACCCATCCAAAAAGAAGGCCAAAAATCAAACCATCGATAAAGGCTAGAATGATTCCCAATATCAATCCACCAATCGTTGGTGTCAGCCATCCGAGGTAGAATTGATCGATCAGGTCAAATGGAGTATTTCCGATCCCAAGCATTGATGTGAGGACGCACCAGCAAGCTGTGATGGCCCAAAAAATACCGCACGTGATTCCCAGTCCCTTGACGTTTAACATATCCCCCTCCTTTTTTTCGTCCCGTTATGGGACATTATTGTGGAACATTTTACCAGATAATGAGGGTCGACGACAAGGGGATCATGATGCACCTTGTCATCGGTCACGGAGCAATGTCATCTTTGCTCCGTGACCGTAAAAGGCTTGTGAAGGCACGGTATTTCCGCTAAAGTAGCTGCAATGAAGTTCAAATTGAGTCCCAAGGTGGAAAGTGCCCTCAAGAAGGGAATGACCAAGTTCGGTCATGCCGTTGAGAAGGTTATAGGGTCGGTAGAAAAGGCAAAAGGTTCTGTAAAGCCATCGACGTCGGTTGAACCGATTTTGGCCCTGGAGAGCCAGCTATCAATTGCCAAACTTAAAGAAATGATTGCGGTCAGTGTTAATCGTGTCGTCGGAACGTCAATTCCCAATTTAATCGACAAGTCCACGCTAGAGATTAATGAAGGCGTTATGCGCTTCAGTCCTGCCATGAAGGAAAAGGGGGCATCCCTTGTTGTTCATGTTGATATCGGAGGTTTCGCGGGAACCTATTCGAGTGAGGGGTCGACATCAGGTGTATTTGGTATACGCGCCTCAATAAAGAATGTTCCCTTTGAAAATGGTTTTTTTGATTTTGTTGTTTCCGATTTAGCAACTCCCCATCAGGGGGATATCTCTCGAAGCATGAAAGAGCTGGGTCGATTGATTACGCCCGGCGGACAAGCGTTGATTGTTGATTTTCATCCCTTTGGGCAGTTCGCAAGACGAGGGTCAGCGAGGCTTCGTTCGGCGACATCATTTGTGAAGGGTGCAGAAGATTATTATAAGATCTGTGGTGCATCTGGTTTTTCGCTCAATTATATTCGCGAAGCTTTTTTTGACGAAACAGTTCGGATGCATTTTGAAACACCCGAGGAGAAATCGGCTTTTCGTTCGATCAAAGACACACCTTTTCTAATATTTTTGTTTGTAAGCAAGAAGGCACGTTGATACGTGCAACGATGACGGAGAAGAACAATGAACTTTGATGATCGCATTGAAGAACTTTTTATTGATTTACCCGAAGCACCAGAAGAATCAGAGATAGGCGCACACATTGCGAAGTGCGGAAAGACGCTCTATCTCACCGGACAATATCCGTCGGGAGAAGGAAGAATGCTTTATCGCGGACGCCTGGGCTTAGAGTTAACACTTGACACAGGCCGCGCCGCTGCACGAACGGCCGCCATTCAGGCACTCGGCGTGTTACGGGAAACGCTTGGAAGTCTTAACAAGATTAAACGTTTCTTAAACATTAGACTCTACATTGCACCGGGTGCAGAATTTAAAGATCACCAAAATGTTCTAGATCATGCTATGGAATTTTTGATTTAAATTTTTGGTTCTTACGCAA
>CAYWXY010000109.1:0-8436 GCA_964462555.1 uncultured Pseudomonadota bacterium
GTGCTTAGACGGTTGTTTTCTCCCGTAAACGCTTTTTGAATCATTCCCACAACTAAATCTTCTGTAAATCGACAATGACCTGTAACAGGAGGTCATTATGGTCACAGGAAAAACTGTAACGAATGCTAAACTTGTGCGCGTTCAAAACGACATTACGTTACTTAAAGGTTTTGACGTTGGCGATCTGATGATTCGTCAAGGGAAGATTCCGGCGACGTTTGTTTCGGGAATGACGGTTGGAAATCATTTTGTAACAGGTTCTTCGTCACTGTTGGATCCTCCGCTCATAGCTGTTGATGCAGTTGAGATCGGAATCGATGATGCCGCTGAGTCATTTGTTGGTGTCATTGGTCCTCAGGACTTTTCTATCCCAGTGCTTTTTACACCGTCCCATATGGTGGTGAAAATGCCAGAGGCCTTGAGCAGCGCGGGTTTTTCGCGACTGATGACGGGAATGTTTTGGGCCTTTCAATATGTTGAGAATATGTCCGACGTATTTGCTTATGAGAATGATCACCATATCATTGTGGACTATGCTAAAGGGGTCGGTCACGACATTGGCGGTGCAAAACTGCCGAGCTTAAGAAACGGGATGGCTCGACTCCTTCAAATCTTTCAACCCATTAAGAATATGGCCGATATCTTTGCCGCTGGAAACACGACGAATTTTTTCGCGGGTGGTGTTGGTGGTGATGGTGGAGATTCTTCTTCAAATGTTGTCGGTCGAGAGGCCATTACGGCAAAGTTAGAAAAGTTAAAGGGCGAAATCAGGCGTGGGGTCGAGATTGATCCGGATTTCCCCGAACTCTATGAGAACCCCGAAATAGTGGAGATGATTGATAGTACTCAAGAGCCTGAGGGTCTTCAGTTTGTATTTTGGCTGGAGGGCTATCCAAGCATTGCGACGTTTGACACGTTGTCAAAACTTAAGGGAGCTCGAGCATGGACACGTCACTATCGCGCAAGACCTGCAATCTATCAGGAGTTGATAGAGTTTCGCCTGATCGTTCAATTAACCCTAAAGAAAAGTTATGAAATGCAGTTGGCCAATCCAACGGCACCAGAAAATCAACAGTTGTTGCATGACGCGGAGATCTTGGAGGGGTTCTATAGAACAAGTGGTGAAATAATAGGTGCGCTGAATAAGGTGGTTGATTTTTCATCATATCAGTATCCGAAAATCAGCGAAAATAAATTGTTGGAACGTTTGCGTGAGATAAGGGAGGTTGGCAGCTTTGAGGACGTTCTATCTTTTTTAGAAGAGAGAGGCCGTGCCGGAGATAGACTTTATTTTCGGATTGAGGAATTGTTTTTGGGTCGATGGCCCGGGGTCAGAGCTGGGGACCCCAACTTTTTTGAATTCCTACAAAGACATGGAAAGGTTCGAGTGTCATTGGATGATGCATTGAATGCGATCCGAGCACGCAAAGCTGAACTCGAACTAGTCCGTGATCAACTCGTCGAAATCGGTCGCAGATTAAACAAAGAACACTCGATTCAATTGGGTGGCAAGAAAAAGTGGGATTATGGTCGCACTGGTCATCCTAAAGAGGATCTTGTCCGGGCGCATCTCGCTGATACTCTTCAGACGGTTAATTTTATTGAACGAGAGCTTCTTGTGTCGACGGATAAATCTCTTCTTGGTCTTGATCGTCTTTTATTGTCAAGGATGAATTGGGAGCGTAGGCGGTTAGAAAATTTGACTACTTATCAAAGATTACTCCCCCATTTTAACAACTGGAAATTTGTTACTCAGGCGGGCATTTCGACGATTTCGTTTTATGAATTTCTCAAAGAGATGGTTGCCAAGCGACCCATGGATCCGATTCGCGAAGACGAAGAGACGATATCAGTTTTAGGTGATGATGCCGATACAATATCTGGGCTTATCGATGATCTTCACTTGGATCAGTCTGAACGCATTCGCGCCGACATAGCTACGGAACGAAGATTGGCAGATTTCTCTGACCGTGTTTCAGATAGGTTAAATGACCCTATTTTAAGGGAGACGATTCCAGAAATGGCGGATGAACTTAGGATGCTTCAGATTGAGATGAGATCATTTGTCGAGGCGGTCTCAAGAAATTTCAATGATATGCAAGAGGCCCTCATTGTTTCCCTGGAGAAAATTGAAGCTGAAGAAGATAAATAAGGAGATCGGATTATGGTTGGTGCAAAATTACCGAGTGTGCGGACCAGAGCAGACGTTACATTGTTAAAAACATTTGACGTTGGCGATTTTGTGATTCGTCATGGGCGAATTCCAGCTGAATTTGCGGGTACAGTCATTCCTGCGGATGCAGGAATCCAGATGACGGAACTGGATCCCCGCCTGTCCGCCATAGGCGGATCAGCCTCTGGCTGGCGCGGGGATGACGCGAATATTGGCAATGACGTGCAGAGTGTTGTGTCTGCGGACCTCTTCGGGGATACGTCGGGCGGTTTTTTGAATGCAATTGATGCACAACGTTTCCCTGTCCCCTCCGTCTTTACACCAGCACATATGGCAACGCAGATGCCGCAGGCAATAAACAGTTCGGCCCTTCTGCGCTTTTTTACCGGCGTTATTCGAGTTTTCCAACCCTTTGTTCGGATTGCCGATACGTTTGCCGCCGGAAACTCGACAAATTTCTTTGCCGGAGGTGTTGGTGGTGGATATAGTCGGCACAAGTTAGACGATGATGATCGGGCGGATGTTGTGGCAGAGCAGGCGCATTTGCACGTACAGCTGTTACACGAGTTAGAGATAGCTGATCGCTTTGCCGATCCAGAAAAGGCCAAAATAATTCGAGCCTCGACCTCGATGGCAGAGGTCTTAAGAAATGTTGAGAAATTCGTCGATACTTCACTAGGTATGACTGAAGATCTGATGCGCAATCGTGACATGTTGCAGCAGGCGCTCATGAGAATATATGAACGTGCGCTGAGTGATAGTCTCTTTGAAAGCGAACTGAATTGGTCGTTTTGGGCCGATAAGGTCAAGGATCAGATTGATTCGGTAGAAGATAAGATTCTTCGATTGCAGCTTGGGGATGATGCGGCGGTCTTGCTTCATGTTAATCGTGGAAAATTGGATGCCATTCGGAAGACATCAACAAGTGAAGGCTTGAAGACATGGCTCGGAGAGACTGAGGAATACTATGAGGGTGTTGGTCAAACGGCGGAGGTGACTGGTTTTGAGTTCTATGAGGCGATTACCCATTTGGAATATCTTGAGGCGATTATGGAGCGTCTCGTGGGAGTTGGATTGATGACGGTCAAAATCCCCTTTACGAATGGTGAGATTATGTTTGGAACGAAACTAAGTCTGCTGACAATGCATGTTAAAGAAATAGTTAGGAAAGGGCGTACCTCCTTTATCCAGAATATGTTTGAATAACCATTCTAAGCACCGGGAGCTTAAGAGCACCTTCGAATAATTGATTACACCCTTAGGGTGTAATCGGTTATTGACGAGTTCTGCATATCCTGACACCCTTAGGGTGTAATGAGAATCATCAAGACAATTTTGCGGGTCATTATTGGCACGATCTATTTCGTTATCGGCATGCTCTTCTATTATATGGAGATTGCCTCGAATTGGGTCGTCGGCTATTACCGAAAGACCGAATATGTCCGAAAAGGCAAGTGTAACAAGTGTGGTGTTTGTTGCGACCTTCTTGGGATTCAATACCCCAATTTCTTCAACTATTTTCCATGGCTGATTCGGCTTGTGACCAAGTGGCACGAGTTCCGCTGCTGTTTTACGTTCTTAAACAAGGATCAGAACTATCTATTGTATAAATGCAACCTGAAGCGACCAGATGCGACGTGTGGCATTTATAATTTTCGGCCACGGATCTGCCGTGATTATCCCAAGCGCAAGCTCTTCGGGCGCTGTTGGACGCACTTTACCTGTGGCTATTACTTTGTCCGCCGCGACGGCCAGCCAACATTTGACGAGGCCCTCCATCACGCGAACGAGCGAATTGTTATGAAATAGTGCCGTCATTCCCCGGCTTGACCGGGGAATCCCTTGTCCACACTTGTGGATCCTCCGGTCGGAGCCGGAGGATGACGATCAAAGAAAAACTCTCCGATTCCTGTTGCCAGCTTTCACCCAACTTGTTAGATTCGCGAGATCGATAGGGGGGAATATGGCAACCGCTCGTAACCATAACTACTTCTATATCAGGCGCCTCCACTCACTTCTCGGAATCTTTCCGATCGGCGTCTTTCTCTTGGAACACTTCTTTGCCAACTCATACGTCTTTAAGGGGCCAGACAGTTTTAATGGTCTGGTCGAGACGCTTCAGTCGTTGCCGTTGGTACCTTTTTTGGAGGTCGGCGTCATTGCGTTGCCGATCCTCTTCCATGCGGTCCTTGGTGGAATCATTTTCTACACCGGCCGGAATAACTTTCTCGATTATGGTTATTACAAAAACTGGACCTATTTTTTACAACGTCTTACCGGCGTTATCGCCCTGGTTTTTATTGTGGTCCATGTCTGGGAGACGCGGATTTCGACATTATTGGATGGTCGTCATGTTCAGTTCACTGACATACAGCGAATTCTTGAGCCGACGTGGGTGAAATGGTTTTACGTCATCGGAATTCTCTCGGCCATCTTTCATTTAACGAACGGTATTGCGACGGCGCTCATGACGTGGGGAATCACCGTATCCCGGCGGTCTCAGCGGATTACGGCTTTGGCGTGTTGGGGGATTTTTGCCGTGATGAGTGTTTGGGGTCTTTCGATTATGTGGGCGTTTATATAATAGTTATCAGTGGATAGTTGTTAGTTGATAGTGTTTTTTTGAGGAGTTCATTATGAAGCAACCGAAAATCATTGTTATAGGTGGTGGAATTGCGGGACTGATGGCGGCACTCAAGGTTCTGGAGAAAAATATCCCCGTCGATATTTTTTCGATTGTTCGCTTCAAACGGTCCCATACCGTCTGTGCCGAAGGTGGTATCAACGCCTGCCTGAATACAAAGGGTGAAGACGATTCGATCGAGCAACATATTGATGACACGATCATCGGTGGTGATTTTCTTGCTCATCAGAAACCGATTGTGAAACTTTGCAATGCAGCCCCGGGGATTATTCATATGTACGACCGGATGGGGGTGACATTTAGCCGGACACCGGAAGGTCGTCTCGATCAACGCCTTTTTGGTGGTGTGAAGAAACGTCGGACCGCGTTTGCGGGTTCAACGACAGGTCAGCAGATTATGTATGCGCTTGATGAACAGGTTCGGAAATTTGAAGCGGCTGGGCTTGCGAAGAAACACGAGTTCTGGGAGTTCTTGAATGTTGTAAAGAATGATGATGGTCGTTGCATAGGTATTATTGCCACCAATATGCAGACGATGGAGCGCAGGTTTGTCCGTGCAGATGCCGTAATTATGTGCACGGGCGGGTATGGTCATGTCTATGGTCTTTGTACAGCGTCGACGCAGTGTACGGGTTCTGCGGCATCGGCGGTTTATCAGCAGGGTGCTAAGATCGGGAATCCTGAATTTATGCAATTTCACCCGTCGGCGATTCCGAATGTTGACAAGTTGCGATTGGTTTCGGAGGCGGCGCGTGGTGAGGGCGGTCGTGTTTGGACATATAAAGATGGTAAGCCGTGGTATTTTCTTGAGGAGTGGTATCCGGCGTACGGAAACTTGGTTCCGCGTGATGTCGCCGCGCGTGCGATATATAAGGTGACACATGAACTGAAACTCGGTGTTGAGGGGAGAAACGAGGTTTATCTCGACCTGACACATATTCCGGCGGAGCGGTTGACTCGTCGAATAGGGGGCATCATCGAGAAATATTTGCGCTTTGCAGGGGAAGACCTGCGGAAGGTTCCAATGCGAATCACTCCGGCGGCTCACTATTCGATGGGTGGTATCTATGTCGATGGTGAGACCCACATGACCGACATCCCAGGCCTTTTTGCGGCGGGCGAGTGCGACTATCTCTACCATGGTGCGAACCGCCTTGGTGCCAACTCACTCTTGTCGGCGACACATAGTGGTTTTGACACAGGCATTTCGGCCTATCAGTATTCGACCGGTCTGGAGACGGGTGTCGATCAAGAAGACGAATCACTCTATGAGGATGAGCTGAAGAAGCAGGAAAAGTGGGACAAGGAGATGGTGGCGCAGGAAGGCGACGAGAATATCTATAAAATCAAAGAAGAGATGAACCAGACGATGTGTAAGAATGTCTTTATCGTCCGAAAGAATGACGAGTTGAAGGCGGCGGACGATAAACTTCGCGAATTACAGGAGCGTTGGCACAAGTGTGGTTCAATTGATGGGTCGCGGTGGGCAAATCAGGAAGTTCTCTTTAAACGCGAAGTTTATAATATGTTGCACCTGGCGCGGGCAGTGACGTGCGCTGCTTTGGTGCGCGACGAGAGTCGCGGTGCACACTATAAGCCGGAGTTTCCTGAGCGGAATGACGAGAAGTTTGGCAAGATTACGAAGGCGTCATTTTCAGCGGATGGACCCACGTTTGATTACGAAGATGTGGAGTGTAGTTACATGAAACCCAAAGTGCGCGATTACACATAATATCAGTGCTTCAGTGCTTTGGTTCCTCGGTTTTTTAGTGGACAGAGGTTCTGAGGTACTGAGGCACCGAGGTGCAATGAGGGGTCAATATGGATAAAACCGTTCAATTAAAAATCAAAAGGCAGGATGGCCCGGAGAGCCCGCACTATTGGGAAGAATTTGAGGTTCCGGGGCACGAGGGGATGAATGTCATCAACGCGTTAATGGATATCCAGAAAAATCCGGTGACGAAGGCGGGAAAAAAGACGCGGCCGGTGATCTGGGATTCGGCTTGTCTAGAAGAAGTTTGCGGTGCATGCACGATGATTGTTAATGGGCGCGTGCGCCAGGCCTGTGCGGCTCTCATTCATACGCTCAAACAGCCAATCGTGTTGGAGCCTCTGTCGAAGTTTCCGATCATTCGAGATCTTTGGGCGGATCGTTCCAAAATGTTCGAGGTTCTTAAGAAAGTGAAGGCCTGGAACAATATCGATGGTTATTACAATTTGGGTCCCGGTCCGATGTTCAACGAAAAGGATCGGATGGAGGCCTATGTCTACTCGCGTTGCATGACATGTGGGTGTTGCCTTGAAGCCTGTCCGCAATATAATTCGCGATCGCCCTTTATGGGGGCGCATGCCATGGGGCAAGTGGTTCTCTTTAATTCCCATCCGATTGGTGAGATGGACAAGAAGGAACGTCTTGATGCTTTGATGGGAATGGGCGGTGTTGCCGAATGTGGTAATGCGCAAAATTGTGTTGAGGTTTGCCCAAAGGAAATTCCGCTAACCGATGCGATTGCCAAGGTGGGCTGGGCGACGACCGTTCGTGCCGTGAAACGGTTTTTTGTTGAGGACTAGTCTTAGTAGTCGTGCGATGATGTTGACGGTCCGGTAAAAAATGAAAAGCTAATTTCTCCAAAGCCATCAATTTTCCCTGATATCTTAAAGAATGTTGAAAAACTGTGGTCCCATGAGCCTTTCTTGTGTGTGGCGATGATCGATTCGCCGACCGAGAGAATCACGGAATCATCTACCTTGAATGCCAGCCCCAATGAGCCAGTGACTTTGAGTTTGTTGTCATTGTGAATGAACTGAAAATCGTTCTTTCTCCCTTTGTAGATATAATATTTGGTGTCGATCATGGATATGAGCGAGATGTCATCGGTCAGCATTGGGTTGTACCGAATGCGAACGCGGGGCCGAAGATATATTTTTCGAGATTGATCCAGATTGTGATTGTAGGTCAGTTCGGTTTTGAAGCGAAGCGGGTTGAAACGGCCGTAAAGTGCGGCACCCCCACTGAGCACGTCATGAAGATAGGTGTAGGGTTCGCCGTCGTCGATTCCATCACCGAAGTTTCTTGTGTAGCCAAATATTGGCGCGAATTTTAACCAGCTTTTGTCGTTGAGTTTGTAGCGGATGGCCGGTTGGAACATGAGGAAGCGATAAAAATCGGCAGAGGAATCGCCGAGCTCTTTTCCCTGACTATAGCAGAGGGCGAAATAGATTTGTGTCTTATCAATGATGGGTATAAAAATATCGCCATAGAAATTTTCGGAATATTTTCCCAATTTGGAGCCAAGTGGGCGACCAATCGTAGCATCAAGGGTGTACCCAAAATCGGTCAGTTTTCTGGAATGCGATATATTGGTCTCGATTTCTCCCATGATGCCTCCTTTTACCTATATAACGGCTGAGGCCTATGGTTTGTTCATTTCCCGGGCGGAAATTTTTTTTTGAACATTTTGCTCGGTCAGGCGTATATATGAGTAGAAAGAGGGCCCATTGGTAATGCAAGATCTTGCGCGACAACTGGTGAACGATCACTCAGGTGAGCTCTATCGGTATTTGTGCCGATTTGTGGGGGATTCCCATGAGGCCAAGGATCTTTTAAATGACGTTTTTT
>CAYWXY010000110.1:0-8408 GCA_964462555.1 uncultured Pseudomonadota bacterium
CACCAGTATGTGACACAGAAGTTCGTCGGTTCAGCGAAGAGGCCAAAACACTCGATCCAACGATTCAGATTTTGACGATCAGCATGGATCTCCCCTTCGCTCAACAGCGTTGGTGCGTTGCGTCCAGTGTCGACAACATCCGAGTCTTTTCAGATTTTAATAGCGCTAGTTTTGGGACAGGTTATGGTGTTCTGATAAAAGAACTTCGTCTACTTGCCCGCGCCATATTTGTTGTCGACAAATCGGGAAAGATCCAATATCAACAATTGGTCAAAGAAGTCACAGAAGAACCAGATTACAGCGCAGTTCTCAAGGCTGCACAGGAGCTCGCAGGAGCTTAAAGGGGGAAATATGACAAAGAGGTTAGAAATCTACAAATGTAACGTCTGTGGAAATATGATTGAAATGATCCATGATGGCGCCGGCGAACTTGTCTGCTGCAACGAACCAATGAAGCTCTTCTCTGAAAACACAACCGATGCCGCCGTTGAAAAACATGTTCCCGTTATTGAAAAGATCACCGACGGTTACCGCGTAACAGTCGGGAGCGTGGCCCACCCGATGGAAGAAAAACATTATATCGAATGGGTCGAAGTGATCGCCGACAATAAGGCCTATCGCCAATTTCTAAAACCCGGTGATGAGCCCAAGGGCACATTCGAAATAAAGGCCGACTCTATCACGGCCCGTGAATATTGTAATCTCCACGGACTCTGGAAAGGAGAATCATAATGTTGTCACCCAAAATGCTCACTGAGCTTAACAAACAGGTCAATGCTGAACTCTATTCTTCATATCTCTATCTCTCGATGGCGGCATTCTTTGAATCCAAGGGCTATAAAGGCTTTGCAAGCTGGATGCGCTGCCAGGTCCAAGAAGAGATCGTTCATGGCATGAAAATCTTTGACTACATTAATGAACGCGGCGAATCGGTAAAGCTCTCCGCCATCGATGCGCCGGCCACCGAATGGGCCTCTCCCCTCGCCGTCTTTGAGGAAACTCTTAAACATGAGCAACTTGTCACGAGCCTCATCAACAACTTAGTCAACGTATCTACTGAAGAAAAAGACCATGCAACAAATAATTTCCTGCAATGGTTTGTCGCCGAACAGGTTGAAGAAGAGGCAAGCGCAACAGAGGTTCTCGACCAACTTAGAATCGCCAAAGACTCCCCGCAGGCCCTTCTTATGCTGGATCGGGAGCTAGGTTCCCGTGTATTTACCTATCCACCAACGACAAAAGGAGAATAGCGATGACAGTTAAATTTAATTCCGATGAGATTTATGAAATAGCCGAGCGCATCGAAAAGAATGGCGCCAATTTTTATCGCAAGGCCGCTGAGAACTTTGACAATGAATCGGCAAAGACAACTCTCCAAGGCCTGGCCTCTATGGAAGAGGAACATCGTATCATCTTCGCTGCTATGCGTGCGGAAATTTCCGAACAAGAAAAGGAGCAGACCCTCTATGACCCCGACGATGACGTCAAAAAATATCTGCGCGCCATCGCTGACGGTCATGTCTTCGATATGCAAACCGATCCGAGCAGCAAGCTGACTGGCTCAGAGACATTTGAAGAGGTCGTCCAAATTGCCATCGGTCTTGAGAAAGATTCGATCATTTTCTATCTCGGAATGAAGGATATGGTCCCTGAAGCACTTGGAAAAGACAAACTCGACCATATTATTGCTGAAGAAAAACGTCACATTGTCACACTAACTGAAATGCTTTAATTTAGGGGGAACTTATGGATAAATATGTATGTATTGTTTGTGGTTACGTTTATGACCCGGCCGTCGGAGATCCAGAAAATAATGTCCCAGCCGGAACACCTTTCGAAAAGCTTCCTGAGGATTGGCTCTGTCCCGAATGCGGTGTCGGCAAGGATCAATTTGAAAAGCAATAGAGAGGACCTCGCATGCAAGCAGTGAAGTTGACCGACAAGGTCTGGTGGGTTGGTGCCATTGATTGGAATATCCGCGACTTTCATGGCTATGCGACCAATCGCGGCACCACATACAACGCCTTTTTGGTGCTGGCAGACAAGATCACACTGATCGATACCGTCAAGGCGCCCTTCAAGGACGAAATGATGCGGCGGATCGCGTCGGTCATCGATCCAAAGACCATTTCTTATATTGTTTCTAACCATACCGAAATGGATCATTCGGGCAGCCTCCCTGAGGTCATTCAGGAGATTGACCCAGAAAAGGTCTTTGCCTCCAAGATGGGTGTTCAGGGTCTCGGCCAACACTTCACGTTTGATCGTGAGATCATAGAGGTTGCCAATGGTGAAACGCTCGATCTCGGGAATATGAAGGTATCGTTTTTTGAGACACGGATGCTTCACTGGCCCGACAGCATGATCACCTACCTTCATGAGGAAGAGATCCTTTTTTCACAGGATGCCTTCGGTATGCACCTAGCCTCAACCGAACGTTTTGATGACGAACTACCGGCGCCTCTTCTAAAGCATGAAGCTGCGAAGTATTATGCTAATATTCTAACGCCCTTCTCTCAAATGGTCACCACGCAACTCAAGAAGCTTTTAGATCTTAACCTCTCCATATCGATGATTGCACCCGACCATGGACCGGTTTGGCGAACGGACAAAACCAGCATCGTTGAAAACTATTTAGGATGGGCCGATCAAAAGCCAATACGCAAGGCCGTTGTCACATTCGATACGATGTGGCAAAGCACCGCCACCATGGCAAATGCCATTTGTGACGGCCTCACGCAGGCTGATATTTCGGTGAAGGTTCTTCCTCTTCACGGCTCGCATCGAAGTGACATTGCTACTGAACTTTTGGAGTGTGGTGGTTACGTCGTTGGCTCGCCAACAATTAATAACCAGATGTTTCCAACCGTCGCCGACCTCCTCTGTTACACCAAGGGCCTCAAATTCAAAAATCTTGTCGGCGGGTCGTTTGGCTCATTTGGCTGGAGCGGTGAAGCCACGAAACATATTCATGCTCAGCTTGAAGAGATGAAAATCGAGATCGTGGGCAAACCGGTCACAACCAAATACCGCCCGACTGCAGAGATCCTTAACCAATGTGTCGATCTGGGAAAGACCGTCGGCGACAAAATAAAAGGGATGACGAATGATTGATATTACAATCATCCGACCTGAGGTCCGCCAAGATGAAATCAAACATCGTGGCAGTGAAATGTCACCAGGACAACTAAAGGCGGTTAAAAAAGGGCTTCACGCCTTCCATACGCTCGAAGTGATGGCCGCCAATATTTATAAATTTCAAATCACGGGAAGTAAAGATGAGTTGAACCGTCAGCTCGTTGCGGCGATGCTCAATGAAATGACGCATATTCAAGATTTCCAGGTTAAGCTTTACGAATATGGCTGGAAACCCAGCAAACTTCGAATCGCCTACTGGTTTGTCGGCCTGGCCTTTGGCCTGGGCTCACGCCTCCTGGGTCGAAAAGCCATTTTGAAAACCGCTATTTGGGTCGAAACGAAGGCCGTTCACCACTATAAGGTTCTTCTTGAAACCATCGACTGGGATGACGATACGCGCCGAGTGATTGAAAAGGACCAGGCCGATGAGGATGGCCACATCAGTCGTTGGCAGAACCTCCTGACAAACGGATAATATGGACTATATCATTATATGTAGTGTTGCATTGATCGTCGCCGCCCTCACGCTCTTCTCCGGCTTCGGCCTCGGCACGCTTCTAATGCCGGCCTTCGCTATCTTTTTCCCTGTGGAAATTGCGATCGCGGCCACGGCCGTTGTTCATCTCGCCAATAATATCTTTAAACTGATTCTTGTTGGACGACGAGCCAACCTAAAAATCGTTCTTCTCTTTGCCATCCCTGCCGCCATATTTGCCGTCTTTGGCGCCCTACTTCTCAATGCCACGGCAACAATGGAACCCCTTATTGAATATAGCATCGGCACACACAACTGCATCGTAACGCCATCCAAACTGGTCATTGCAATCTTGATGGTCTTGTTTTCCCTTGTTGAACTGGTGCCAGGTTTCAATAAACTATCTTTTAGTCCAAAGCTTGTCCCCGTCGGAGGCATCCTCTCAGGATTTTTTGGAGGCCTCTCAGGACACCAGGGTGCGCTTCGCACGGCCTTTCTCATCAACCTCGGCCTCAAAAAGGAAATATTTATTGGAACGATAGTTCTGTCGGCTGTTGTTGTTGATATATCGCGTCTTGCCGTCTACGGCTCCACCTTCTTTATGAAACATTTCGCCACACTTTCCGCCTCGGGAGGAACATCGTTAGTCATCGCCGGAACAGTCGCTGCTTTTGCGGGATCCTTTATCGGTTCGCGTCTCGTTAAAAAGATAACAATGCGTGCCATCCAACTCATCGTTGGCATCATGCTCCTTTCATTGGCACTAGCCCTCGGAAGCGGAATCATATAGGATAATCTTATGAGCAAGCAAAATTTAATCAAAGAGACTCCCCTCTTTTCGGAACTCAACGCATCCACACAGGCCAGTCTTGAAAAGATTACGAAGACCATCACTTTTTCAAACGATGAAATGATTTTTTCAGAAGGCGATCCAGCTGAAAACCTCTACATCCTCGCCGATGGAGTCGTTGACCTAATCAAGTCATCACCCGATGGAAAGGAACAACTGATCCGCCAAGTCGACGAAGGGGAAACGTTTGCAGAGGCCGCTATGTTTTCAGGTGAATCATATCCCGTCACCGCCATCACCCGATCGGAGGGTTCACTTCTCATTATTAGTAAAAATGAATTCCTCTCGTTCATTAAGGAGAACCCTGATATCTCAATGCAGATCATGGGTGCCATGGCAAAGCTGCTGAGACATCTTAATCAACTCATCACAAAGATGACACTCGGTTCTGTTCAGAGTCGCCTCGCCGCCTTTCTGATTAAACGTTCAAAGGACAGTGGCGGACAGACATTCGAACTTGGCCTCAAAAAGCAGGAGCTGGCCTTTCAACTCGGAACCATTCGTGAAACTCTCTCACGCAATTTGCGAAAACTCCAAAATGATGGCGTTATCGAGGTTCGCGGCCAATCGATCACCATTAAAAACATCAATATTCTCAACAAGTTAAGCGAATAGCTTCCTTTTGACCTGGGTCAATTACACCGCTCACCCCATTTGTTAAGATATAGGCAGACAACAACGGAGGTATTTATGACAAAGATCAAACGAAACATTGTCCATATCGATGAAGACAAATGTAATGGTTGCGGGGCCTGTATCCCGTCGTGCAAGGAAGGCGCACTCCAGATTGTCGACGGCAAGGCAAAGCTGGTTAAGGAAATCTATTGCGATGGTCTCGGCGCCTGTCTTGGTGATTGTCCGCAGGGTGCAATCACGATTGAAGAGCGTGAGGCCGACGCCTTCGATGAAGCCGCTGTCGAGGAACATCTGAAAGAGACAAAGAAGGCTTCACCTCCCCCACTCGCTTGCGGATGCCCGGGAACCATGGCCAAGAGTCTAAAGAAAGATACCTGTCCCAAACCAACCGGAACACGTCAAAACTCCGAACTTCAGAATTGGCCCGTGCAACTAATGCTGGTGCCACCGAATGCACCCTATCTGCAAGGTGCCGACATCGTTTTCCTGGCCGATTGCACTGGTTTTGCCTACGCCAACATCCATCAGGACTTCATACGTAACCGTGTGGCCATCATCGCCTGCCCAAAACTTGATGACCAAGAGGTCTACATCCAGAAATTGACCCAAATGATTGAGATCAACAATTTTCGGACAATCGAGGTCGTCATGATGGAAGTCCCCTGTTGCAACGGCCTGGGGCAACTTCTTGAAAAGGCGATCACCCAGGCAAAAACCGATATTCAGCTAAAAAAGACGATTATCAGTGTCGAGGGAGAAGTTTTAAACAAGGGTTAGGAAGGGTTGGGGAAGCTTAGGATGGATTTGGATGGGCTACTTCCAAACCCCTCCTATCCCTACCGATCCCCTCCGAACCCAATCAATAAGGAGATATTATGAGTATGTTTTGTTACCAATGTGAACAAACAGCAAAGGGAACCGGTTGCACGGCGCAGGGCGTCTGTGGAAAAGGTCCGGAAACAGCAGCCTATCAAGATCTTTTACTCTATGGAACCGAGGGACTCGCGATGTATGCCCATCGTCTCAGGGAACTTGGGGTTATCGAACACGATTTTGATATTTTTGTAACCGAGTCTCTCTTTACAACCGTAACAAACGTCAATTTTGATCCTGAACGGATCAAGGCAATGATTGATCGTCTGGTTGAACTGAAAAGCAAGGCCCGTACGATGTATGAAGAAGCCGCCAAGAAGGCTGGCCGCACGCCCGAAACGCTTGGTGGACCCGCCGCATGGCAACCCTCCAACGACCTCGTCGGAGAAGCCACCGCTATTGGCATTCAAGCACGTAAAGACAGTCTCGGTGAAGATATTACCGGCCTTCAGGAACTTTTGACGTACGGTCTCAAGGGAACCGCCGCCTACGCCGACCACGCACAGATTCTGGGACAAGAAGACAACGATGTTTACGCCTTTTTTCACGAGGCCCTCAATTTTCTGACAAAGGAAAACCCCACTGTCGATGAACTCCTTGGTATGAATCTTAAATGTGGCGATATCAATCTCAAGGTGATGGGCCTCTTAGATGCCGCAAATACCGGCACTTACGGACATCCCGAACCCACCGAAGTCCGAGTCACGCCGATTAAAGGGAAGGCCATCCTCGTCTCAGGTCATGAACTCAAGGACCTCGCAGAACTTCTCAAACAGACTGAGGGTAAGGGAATTAATGTCTACACGCATGGCGAAATGCTTCCGACTCAGGCCTATCCCGAACTTAAAAAATATAAACACCTCGTTGGAAACTATGGCGGTGCCTGGCAGGATCAGAGAAAAGAGTTTGCCGCATTTCCCGGGGCCATATTAATGACGACGAACTGCATCCAAAAACCACACGATTCCTATAAAGATCGCATCTTTACTTCGGGCTTGGTTGCCTGGCCAGGTGTTCATCACATCAGTGACGGCAATTTTGCGCCGGTCATTGAAATGGCATTGGCGACTGAAGGATTTAATGAAGATGCGCCCGAAAAGAAAATCACGGTCGGTTTTGGCCACAATACCGTCATGAGTGTCGCTGACAAAGTGATCGATGCCGTGAAGGCTGGCCAAATTCGTCATTTCTTTCTTGTCGGTGGTTGCGATGGGGCAAAGCCCGGAAGGAATTACTACACAGAGCTGGCCGAAAAGATTCCAAACGATTGTGTGATTTTGACACTTGCATGCGGCAAGTACCGCTTCAACAAAATGGAATTTGGCGACATCGGCGGAATCCCTCGTCTTCTCGATATCGGCCAATGCAACGATGCCTACTCCGCTATTCAGATTGCCGTTGCACTTTCCAAGGCCTTCGACTGTGGCGTAAATGATCTACCACTTTCAATGGTGCTTTCATGGTACGAACAAAAAGCAGTCTGCATCTTGCTCACGCTGCTCAATCTGGGGATCAAAAATATTCGCCTAGGACCCAGCCTCCCGGCATTCGTTACTCCACCGGTATTAAACGTTCTGGTCGAAAAGTTTAATATCGCGCCAATTACGACACCCGATGAGGACCTTAAGGCAATTCTTGGTTAACAAAACGATAGAGTGACGGCCGGCCCCTAGTGGTCGGCCGTCTACTCTACATTTCAGAGAGAATACTTGATCTCCCCCGCATAACATGTAAAAAGGATCAACTTGGGGATTGATATGCATACGATTCAGATTAATAATGGAAAGATTGAGTTCTCCGTTGATTCTAACGATTCGCTTCTCAAAATCTTGGAAGGACATAACATCTTCCTCCCTTCAGCATGTGGTGGACGGGGTGTCTGTGGCAGATGCAGACTAAGAATACCAAACATCAACATACCCTTCAGTGCTGCTGAAGAGAAGCATCTCTCAGACGAGGAAAAGAAAGACTACTGGCGTCTCGCATGCCAAGTATCTGTCGATCAAGACCTAAAAGTCGAAGTCCCGGAAAATCTACTTCCAGTCAAAAAGTTCAAGGGAAAACTGATCCATAAGCATTCACTGACACACGACACCGATGAGATCCGAATCAATCTTACCGATCCAACCACAATTGAGTTCGAGGCCGGTCAATACATTCAGATCTATTCTGGCCGATACCAACAACGCGAAAGTGTCATGCGGGCCTATTCGATTGCCTCTTCTCCATCAAGCAACCATCATATCGTCCTCGTCATCCGACGTGTTCCCGAGGGAATCTGTACCACGTGGGTTTTTGACCATCTTCATGAAGGAGATATCATCGAATTTACCGGTCCGTATGGCGAATCCTGTCTGAGCAATTCTGATCTACCGATCATCCTCATTGCCGGTGGCAGCGGCATGGCCCCCGTTCGGAGCATCCTGCAAGAAATGA
>CAYWXY010000111.1:0-8200 GCA_964462555.1 uncultured Pseudomonadota bacterium
AGGGGGCGTCACCTTTGACAAATTGTGTTGGAACGGCCCCCGGTGTTCAGTTGACTCATGAAAACGTTGTTTACTTTTTTGTTCCCGGCGTTCCGCGGGAGATGGTGCAGATCTTTGATGATTCGATTTTGCCCTGGTTGAAGAAACATGCTGACCGGGCGGGATATCATCAGCTCTTTTTGAAATGTTTTGGCTTGCCGGAGGCGACGTTTGATGAACTGATCAGTGATATAAAACTCGATGGTGTTGATCTTAGTTTCCGCGTCTCCTTTCCAGAGGTTAAAATCAAACTCGTGGCGCGGGGCGACGCCGCTCAGAAAAAAGTTGAAAATGCGGCCAGTCAGATTCGTGATCGGCTCGGTTATCATATTTATGGTACTGATGACGATTTACTTGAAGAGGTTGTTGGGGAGCTCTTGATTAAAAATGGATATAAACTGGCGGTTGCTGAGTCGTGCACGGGCGGCTTAATTCTCAACCGTCTGACCGATATTGCTGGTTCCTCTCGTTATGTCGAACGCGGTTTTGTAACGTATTCGAATGAATCGAAGATGGAGGCACTCGGCGTTTCAGAGGATGATTTGAAAAAATATGGCGCGGTGAGTGAGGAGATTGCTATTCAGATGGCCGAGGGGGCGCTCGAAGAAAGTATGGCCGACGTGGCTCTTTCAGTTACTGGGATTGCTGGTCCCACGGGCGGCACTCCCGAAAAACCGGTGGGCACCGTTCATATCGCCCTGGCGGGACCAAATGGTACAATGCATAAACGTTATTTTTATTCGCGGGATCGATTGGCCTTTAAGTCGCTGGTTTCGACGATGGCCCTCGACATGATTCGGCGTTACCTTTTGGATTTGGAGATCCTATGACTATTCGCTCCTTCTTGGCCTTTGATATTCCGGAAGAGGTAAAGAAGAACCTTGCGAATGTGGTTCGTGATTTTCAGTCGAAAGAAAGAGGGGTTAAGTGGTCCAATGTTGACAATATGCACGTCACGATGAAGTTTTTTGGTTCGGTTGAAGAGGAACTTCTCCTCGGGGAAATCTCATCGAGAATCGAATCGGTGGTCGAAGCCTGTCCATCTACAAATTTAACCTGTCAGGGACTTGGCGTCTTTCCAAATTGGAAATATCCTCGTGTTTTCTGGGCGGGGTTTGCGGGGGATACAAATCGTGTTGTTGATCTCCAACGCCATATTGGTGTGGCCCTGGAGGGCTTGGAACTTCCTGAAGAAAAGAGCGATTTTCGTCTTCATCTGACGCTGGGACGAGTCAAAGCGCGGCTTCACAATACAGAGCTCTCCGAGCTGGTTGAAAAGCTTGGGCCTATTTTGTTCGGCCAAGTTCCGGTGAAATCGTTAATATTGTATAAAAGTGTGTTGACAAAGGAAGGCCCTATATATACAAAATTAAAAGAGTTTTATCTATCGGGGTCAGCGGCTTAGACGGGCCGTGTTCGGATAATGGTAACCAGAAAAATCAATCTTCATCATTAGGCTAGGGGGAGAAAGGACGTTTTATGGCCACACAAAATGCATCCCAGGAGACAGCGGGTGATCGGGAGAAGGCGATCGGTTTAGCCGTCAGCTCGATTGAAAAGCAGTTCGGGAAGGGCTCAATTATGCGCCTGGGAAAGGATGAGCACCCGGTCAGTATTCAGGCCGTGTCGACCGGTTCACCATCGCTCGATTTGGCACTCGGTGTTGGGGGACTCCCCCGCGGACGTGTCATTGAGATCTATGGTCCGGAGTCATCGGGCAAGACAACACTAGCGTTGCAGGTGATTGCGGAGGCTCAAAAAGTGGGTGGTGTCTCGGCATTTGTCGATGCTGAACATGCGCTCGATGTTGACTATGCGAAGAAGCTTGGCGTCAAGACCGAGGATCTTCTGATTTCTCAGCCTGATGCGGGTGAACAGGCCCTTGAAAATGTTGAGACGTTGGTTCGGAGTGGGGCTCTTGAAGTGATCGTTGTCGATTCAGTGGCAGCACTTGTTCCTCGTTCAGAACTCGAAGGTGACATGGGCGATGCTACTATGGGGGGACAGGCACGATTGATGAGTCAGGCCCTTCGGAAGTTGACGGCAGTCATCGCCAAATCAAAGACAATCCTGATTTTCATTAATCAGATTCGGATGAAGATCGGTGTTATGTTTGGAAATCCCGAAACAACGACGGGTGGAAATGCCCTGAAGTTCTATTCATCGGTACGGCTCGACATTCGTCGTATCGGAGCCATTAAAAAGGGTGATGAAATCCTTGGAAATCGTACGCGTGTAAAAGTGGTGAAGAACAAGGTGGCACCACCGTTTAAGAAGGCCGAGTTTGACATCATGTATGGCCGAGGAATTAGCCGTGAAGGCGATATTCTGGATATCGCGACCAATAGCGGAATCGTGGAACGTAGCGGTACTTGGTACTCTTACGGTGAAGACCGAATTGGCCAAGGTCGTGATAATGCGCTCAACTATCTGAAGGATAATCCGAAGATTTACAAAAATATTGAGAAGGCGGTTTGGGCTGAATTTGGTTTAACCAAAAAGACGGCGCAGACTGAAGCCCCAAAAACAAAAGCGGGGAAGAGCGCGAAATAGAGAGAGATAACGGTTGTGAAATGGTTCCGGAGTTCCCCACATGGGGACTCCGGCACTTTTTTAAGGAGCGATCATGAAGTCTCAGGAACTCAGAGAGGGTTTTCTTTCCTATTTTGAAAAAAATGGTCACACGCGTGTTGCGAGTTCGTCATTAGTGCCGGCGAACGATCCAACACTCTTTTTTGTCAATGCCGGGATGGTTCAATTTAAAGACCTTTTCCTGGGGAATGAGAAACGCGATTATAAGCGGGCAACGACCTCTCAAAAGTGTATGAGGGTTTCGGGTAAACACAATGATTTAGAGAATGTGGGTCATACTCCCAGGCATCATACTTTCTTTGAGATGCTCGGTAATTTTTCGTTCGGAAATTATTTTAAGAAAGAGGCTATCGCATTTGGCTGGGAATATCTAACAAAGGTGGTCGGCCTTCCAAAAGAACAACTCTATATTACTGTTTTTGATGACGATGATGAGGCAGCGAAGCTCTGGAAGAAACATGTAAATAAGTCTCGGATCTATCGGATGGGTGAAAAGGATAATTTTTGGGCGATGGGAGAGACCGGTCCTTGCGGTCCTTGCTCCGAGATCCATTTTGATCGTGCTCCGACGGGAAAAGTTGAGTTGGACGATTTTGAAAGCGATCGTTTTACGGAGATCTGGAACTTGGTCTTTATGCAGTTCAATCGAACTGCTGATGGTAAGTTGACGAAGTTGGCCAAGCCATCGATCGATACTGGCATGGGGCTTGAGCGGTTGGCGTCAATCATTGAGGGTGTTGATGGAAACTATGAGACCGATCTTTTTATGCCGGTCATTTCTGAATTAAGTAAGATCTGCGGGAAGAAATATGGTGCTGTTTATTCAGATGATGCGCGTGATGATATTTCGATGCGTGTCGTGGCTGACCATATTCGCGCGATGACTTTTCTGATCAGTGATGGTGTACAGCCCTCTAATGAGGGGAGGGGTTACGTCCTTCGGCGGATTATTCGCCGGGCCGCTCGTCATGGGAAGATGCTGGGGATTGATAATATCTTTTTTACACCCCTTGCCCATATTGTTATCGATACGATGGGAAGTTCCTATCCGGAACTTGTTCAACATCGCGAATTCATCGAAAAAGTGATTACGAATGAGGAAGAAAAATTCAATGAGACGCTTGAAAAGGGACTTGATCTTCTCGATCGTTCTTTTCAGGATCTAAAGAAAAAGGGGATGACTGTTCTTCCCGGAGATGAGGTCTTCAAGCTTTATGATACGTTTGGTTTTCCGAAAGATCTAACATCCGATATTGCGGTAGATGCTGGATTTACAATTGATCATGAAGGTTTTGAGTCATGCATGAATGCTCAGCGGGAGCGTGCGCGTAGTGCCTGGAAGGGGTCTGGTGAAGAGGCTGTTTCCGGGATTTATAAGGAGCTCGGCAAGGATGGAATAAGGACCGATTTTCTGGGTTATGACCAGTTGAGCAGTGAGGCAAAAATTCTATCTATTATAAAGGACGGGAAGTCTCTTCCTAAGGCCTCGGCGGGCGAGTCTGTGTCATTCGTAGTCGATCAGACACCCTTTTATGGTGAATCGGGTGGACAG
The DNA here is from genome assembly GCA_964462555.1 of uncultured Pseudomonadota bacterium. GTDB lineage: Bacteria > UBA10199 > UBA10199 > CAYWXY01 > CAYWXY01. The sequence goes on from CAYWXY010000111.1 coordinate 4,184, forward strand.
GTGGGAGACACCGGAATGGTTGTCGGCGATGGTCTTGAGGTTGGAGTCTCTGACACGACTCGGCCAATGAATGATCTTTTTGTTCATCATGGTTGTATGGCCAAGGGAGAGTTGAATGTTGGTGATGTGGTTACGTTGGCGGTTGACGAGGGCCGTCGTGATGATATCCGGAGAAATCATACATCCACACATATCGTTCATCATGCCTTGCGCGAGATCTTGGGTGAGCATGTCAAACAGTCGGGATCGATTGTTACTCCCGATCGGTTTCGTTTTGATTTTTCCCATTTTTCAGCATTGACACGTGAAGAAATTTTAGAAATCGAGAAATCTGCCAATCGTATTGTTCGAGCCAATCTTCCGGTTACGACTGAGGTATTGTCGTATGAAGAAGCGGTTAATAAGGGGGCGTTGGCCTTCTTTGGTGAGAAGTATGGCGGAACTGTTCGGATGGTCAGTGTGGGGAATTATTCCTGTGAACTGTGTGGTGGTACACATGTGAATCGTTCTGGTGATATCGGTATAATCAAGATTGTTGGCGAGTCAAGTATTGCCTCTGGTGTGCGGCGTCTTGAGGCCGTAACGGGTCGAGGGGCTGAGGAATATCTGAATCAGATAGAGGATGATCGCCAAGGTGTGGCGGATCTTCTTAAGTCTTCTCCAGATGAATCGAAGGGGAAGCTCGAAAAGCTGATAGGAGAGAACCGGAAACTGAAAAAAGATCTTGAAAAGGCTCGTTCAAAAATGTTGATCGGAAAATCGTCTGAGTCCTCAGACGATATTGAGTCGATTGGTGATATCAAATATTCCGCATCTCTTGTTGAGGGTGCTGCAGCAAAAGATTTGAGAACGTTGGCGGATAATCTCAAGGCGAAGGTGAAATCGGGTGTTGTTTTATTGGCCACCGAGGCCAATGATAAGACATCACTTATTATAGTCGTTACAAAGGATCTGACCGATCGCTATCAGGCGGGTGCGCTCCTTAAGGAAATGGTGGCTTTGATCGGTGGAACCGGTGGTGGGCGTCCGGATATGGCACAGGGGGGCGGACCTGTCGTCGGCCAGTTTGATCTCCTGAAAAATAAACTGAGAGATCTGATTAAGGAAGGATAGGTAACCTTGCAACCTAAGAGGATCCTTTTCTCTGTTTGCCTTCTGTCGCTTTTGATCATGTCGGTGACTGCGAGCGCGAGGGAATTCATTGCCAACGGGCCGATTGTGGCTCGAACTCAAAATCCCATCTATCTTCTTTCCATTGGGCAACAGCCCGACCGTGCGACGGTTCTGAAAAAGTGGGCGTTTGATACGTCACTGGGGATGTCTTACTCCAACATTTTCAACGTTGAGCAAAATCTCACAAATAACAATGAAGTCTTTCTCGATATGGAGTTGGCGCGGATCGCGCTTCGTTTTAAGGCCGGGATCGGACATAATACTGAGCTGGGTTTGGAGCTTCCCTTCCTCCATTTTAATGGTGGCTATTTTGACTCATGGATTCAGTCTTTCCATAAGGCCTTTGGTTTTCCGAACGGCGGTCGTGGAAATTTTCCGAATGGAATGTTTCGGTATCGTGTGACCCAAAATGGAAGGGTTATCTATAATGTTCGGCGTCAGCCGATTGGTCTGAGTGATCTGATCGTGGGTGTTAAGCAGAATTTAGTGACCGAGGGAAAATTGATGCCGGCAATGGCCTGGCGTTTTCGTTTTAAGTTTCCTACGGGAAGTCAGCAGAAGGGGATGGGGAGCGGGGGGTCCGATTTTGCGCTTTCATTCCTGGCTGAGAAGTCATTCAAGCGGTGGCACTTTTACACCAATATCGACTATATGGTCGTTTCCGGTGTTGATTGGTTCGAGGATCTCTATAATCGGGTTGTTCTGGCGTGGCTTCTGGCCCTTGAATTCAGTGTTTCAACACCGGTTTCGTTGATTGCACAAATTCAGTCTTCATCACCACTCAATAGTGGTCTCGGTATGCCAAAGTGGAATGGAATTCCGATGGATCTCGTGATTGGCGCTAAGGGAACGCACAGAAAACTTCTTTGGGGCAATGACTTCTATTGGCAGTGCAGTTTTACGGAAGATCTGATTACGACCGGACCATCAGTAGATCTTGGAATCACGTTGCTCGTAGGGATGAGATTCGGAAATCGCTCGTAAAGGTAATATCATTTTATTAATTATAATGATGATTGTTTTATATACGGTTTGGGTATCGATGCTCGTATCGTTTAGGGGTATACGGCATCGTCATTTTAATTACACGATACCGCAAGACAAAACCGATACGAGTCTCGAAGCCGAAACCGGAAATATGGTCAGATATCAGGATATAAATCGGAAAAATAAATTCTTATATGGGCTTTAGAACGGGATATCATCATCAACCGGGAAACCGGGATTGGTAGTTTCTGTCTGTGGGGTAAAATTGGTTTCGGTACTGGCAGATGATCCCTTACCATCGGAGGCCCGACCTAGGAAAAGGACGCGCTGGGCGATGGTTTCTGTCGTGTAGCGTTTGTTGCCGTTCTTGTCATCCCACTGACGTGTCTGAAGGCGGCCTTCGACGTAGACCTGGCGGCCTTTTGAGAGATATTCCTTACAATTCTCTGCCTGTTTTCCGAAGACCACAATGCGATGCCATTCGGTTTTTTCGCCTTCTTTCCATTTTTCAGTTGTTGCGATGCTGAAATTTGCAACGGGTTGACCGGTGCCGGTGAAACGGACCTCAGGGTCGGTACCGAGATTTCCAATTAGAATAACTTTATTGAGGCTGGCCATAGAGACTCCTTCTATCAAGGGTTTGAAAGTTGTTGGTAATCGTTTCTTATATCTCTAGTTGGCTGATTGCAAGGCTTTTATCTCCTTGCGGACCTTTTTGGAGAGGCGTCGGCTTGTTTTTTTCCAATAGGAGTAGTCGGGGTGATCTTTCCATTCGGGAAGGAGATCCTTTGCTTTGATAAGGAGCTCTGCGGCTTCGTCTTCGCGGTTGGCCCGTTCGTAGGCGGCGGCGAAAGCCAATAGTGTTTCTGGATAGTTGGGATCAATCATCATGGCCCTATTCAGATAATCAATGGCCTTATCGAGATCCCGAACGATCGCTTGTGGCTGGAAGGAGGCTGCGGGAACCTCTGTAAATAGCTGTCCCAAGAGTCGATAGCCGGCGCCATGATCATATGTCGGGTCGATGTCATTGATTTTGTGGCAATCGAGGACCATGGCCTTAAGTCCCCGTTGGTATCCGATGACCTTCGATTTGTAATAAAGTCCGGTGTTGATAGCGTGATAATAATAACAGGCGGGGTTGTCAGGCGTTTCCTGGATACAGGTTTCACCATATTCGATCCCCAGTTTCGAGAGTTTAAGGCGATCTGCTCGGTTAGTGGCGCGTTCGTAGGCGTAACTAAGGTTTTTAGACATTTGCCAGGCCGGAATGTCGGGGCTGGCAGCCACTTCAATCCTCGATTTTGCACAGCCGGCAAGCAAGAGACAGAGGAAGGAAACAACTATGATATGGCATGTGCGACTCATCTATATGTGTTTTTACCAACATTTTGACGCCGATTCCAGTTAAAAATGTCAATGTAATGGTTGCGCTGGTGGGCTCAAATGTTTATATTCGCCCAGGGTTTTTCAAAAATCACTAAATTAGGTTGGCTGAGGATGCAAGAAGGCAAAAAGGATCTCATAACATCGAAGGGTGGCCAATACGAGATTCTTCGCAAATTGGGCGAAGGGTATACCGGAGAGGTCTATCTCGTTAAGGATATGAATCGCGAGGGAGAGCCGGTGGCTCTGAAATTGCTGAACCCTGAGGCATTTAAGGAAGGGCAGTTGGAGGCCTTTAAGCGTGAATTCATGCTCCTTTCCGATCTTCATCACCCCTATGTTTGTCGTGTTTATGATTTTGGCTTCTCAGATAACAAGGACCGCTATTTCTTCACACAGGAACTGATTCAGGGGACGGATCTTTATACCTACACGGAAAAGCTTTCTGTTGAAGAGATTGAGGAGATCTTT
>CAYWXY010000112.1:0-8187 GCA_964462555.1 uncultured Pseudomonadota bacterium
ATATCAAGCTCCCCAGGGCCGTCGTGTGGGGCGGTGGCAATATCTCAGTTCCCTTCAGGTGGTGCGCCAAGTAGTATCCGACCCAAAGACCAGTCGCCGCCGATTCGATATATCCTTCGACGCCATTCATCTGTCCAACAAAAAAGAGCTGAGGGACCTTTTGAAGGGCCAGGCGTTCATCCAAAAGACCGGGACTGTGAATATATGTATTTCGATGAATCACACCATATCTTAAGAATTCGGCCTTTTCGAAACCTGGAAACTTTCGAAAGACGCGTTTCTGTTCGGGCCAGGTCATCCGTGTCTGAAAACCGACCATGTTGTACATCGTTCGATCGCGATCCTCCTGACGAAGTTGAACCAGGGCGTAAGGTTCTATCCCCGTTTTCGGGTCGGGAAGTCCAAAGGGCTTCATCGGCCCGTGACGTAGCGTCTCCGGCCCCCGTTCCGACATCACTTCGATCGGGAGACAACCCTCAAAATAGATCGGTTTTTCAAATGAATGCCGCTCGACCTTCTCGGCGCCCGCAAGATCCATTAAAAATTCTTCATACCCTGCTTGCGACATTGGAAAGTTCCAATAATCATCCCCACCATATCCATAGCGTGATGCACGGAATCCCTTCTCAAAATCAATCGAAGCAGCATCAACGATCGGAGCAACACTATCGTAAAAATAGAGATGCTTCTCGCCTATCAATTCTGCAATCGACTTCGAAAGCATGTCGGATGTCAATGGCCCACTCGCAACAATTGTGAAATCCGACGAATCACAAAATGTCTCCAACGATGTCACCTCTTCACGAACCACATCAATCAACGGTTCATTTTCGAAAGCCTGAGTTATATATTCTGAGAAGGCCTTTCGGTCGACAGCAAGAGCCTTTCCCGCTGGAACACGATTGGCCTCGGCAGCATCAAGAATGAACGATCCAATCTGCCGCATTTCCTCCTTTAGAAGACCCGCTGCATTAGCCGGATCATCAGAACGAAATGAATTGGAACAAACCAGTTCTGCAAACCCATCGAGCTTGTGGGCAGGCGATCGTTTGACCGGCTTCATCTCAAAAAGGCGCACACGAATCCCATTCCGTGCGAGTATCCACGCCGCCTCAACACCGGCCAAACCGGCACCAATAATATTGACATTTGTTGTCATCGTTATTTACTGAGTGGGAAAGACAAAGGTAAATGTTGTTCCAACATCCTCCTGGCTCTCAACCCATAAAAATCCTTTATGCAGTTCAATGAATTGCTTGACCAACGCAAGGCCAAGACCGGTCCCTTCATAGCTCCGCGTGACTGAACTGTCAACCTGTTGGAAAACATCAAAAATTGTCGGCAAATTTTCTTTCGATATGCCAATACCATTATCTCGAACCGAACAAACAAGACTTCCCTTGGCATAAGTTTTCTTATCCGAAACCAATTCGGGGTCAAATGCATAATCGTTTGAAAGACGATCCAGATCGGAATACCAACGCGTAATAATCTGTATCTCCCCCTTGTCGGGCGTAAACTTGATCGCATTACTAAGTAAATTCAAAATCACCTGCTGCATTCGTTTCTCATCGGCAAAGACAGGTGGCACCTCACTGTCCGTCTCGATAGCCAAAAGATGTTTTTTCTTTTGAACCAATGGCGCAAGTGACCGATCAACACGACTAATCATCTCGCCCCAGTCGAAGGTATGACGAGCCAACTCCATCTTCCCGGAATCGACCTTGGCCAGATCGAGAAGATTATTAATCATCTCCAAAAGGTTGTTGGCATTCCCAAGAACCTCTTTCAAACTATCCTGCTGCTCATCGGTCACCGGCCCCATCACCTTTTCCATTAGCAGTTCCGAGAAACCGATGATGGCGGTTAAGGGTGTTCGCAACTCGTGACTCATCGTCGCCAAAAATTCCGATTTCACACGATTTGCCTCAACAAGCTCGATATTCTTTTTTCGAAGTTCCGAAATAAGAACCGCCGCTTCAACCGCTAACGACGCCTGATCGGCAAAGGCCTGAAGCGTATGAACCTTTTTGGCCTCGACAAAGGCCTCCGATGTCAAACCAATCAGCGCACCGATCACTTCCCGACCCGTCACCAACGGAATTGCAATAACCCGCTGAACATCGAGCTCCACCTGAATCTCACGAAATTTTTCAAACGAAACATCGGGCTGCAGACCGGAAATGACCTCAGTGATATCCTTTCGAAAAATGATCCGCCCCTGCTTGAGCTGTTTAAGTGCCTCATTTTCCTCCAGGGCCTCCAGCGGAAAATAGAGCTCCTTCAGGTTGATACCAACATGTTCTTCGATCCGCTTGACACCGGGGTGCATGTCGGGCGGAATGCAACGAATACGTTTCTCCTTTTTATCGTAAAGCATCAACAGACACATCGTAAGATTCAGCCCCTCCAAAACACCGTTCACCACTTGCGTCAAAACGTTGTCGAGGGCCGTCACCGTTCGAATCGTCGAACTCATTTGTTGAAGGGCCAGCAGTTCCTTATTTCGAGCCTCGAGAACCCGTTCCCTCATCTGCGTAAAAATATGGGCAATCCGTGTGGCATAAACGGTCAACGCCATAAAGATGGCCAAGAGAAATGGATAGAGATACGGCGAGTCAACCTCAATCGAGGAAAAGCCTCCGATTCCGATCAAGAGGGGTGGAATGACCTGGTGGTAACAAAGGAGGAGAAAGGCGCCGTAACAAATGAACGACATGATCGCGATCAAAAAGGCCAGTCGGTAGTTGTAAAAAAGGCCGGCGGATACGGCGTAGAAAATGAAGATGATATAATATTCGCTCTCTGGACCGCCAGTCAGATAGATGATGGCCGTGATGGCCACCAGATCCGAGAGCATCTCCAGGATGAAGGAAAAGACCAGGAGGCGATTATTAAAAATATTGTAATAACAGACGGTTGTAACCAGGAAACAGGCCAGAATGGCAACAGTCACCGCCTTGGTTTCGGCGAGATAATCGTTTAAAAAGATGACATAAAGGAACCAAAAACCGATAAAAATTGCGAGACGGAGCTTGGCAATAAAGACGTGCCGAGCACGATACTCTGGAAAAGAAAGCTCCTCAAGGACCTTTAAAACGACCGATTTCATCAAATCTCAAATTAGCACAGGGACTTCCGAGTGTCAATTAAGCCGACGATTAAGTAACCTCTTATAAACCTTGACTTTTTAGACCCAATTGGACTAGTCTCGCCAATCCTGAAATGGTGGTTCAACCGTCCGTTGGGCCATAGACATGAGATTTTACCCTTGGAGGTTTTTCAAATGGCACGTGTTACCGTTGAAGATTGTCTTGAGTATATGGAGAATCGTTTTGCGCTCGTTCATGCCGCCGCGCTTCGGGCGAATGAATTGATTAAGGGTGCAACACCACTTCATCGATGCAAAAACAAAGAGGTTGTGACGGCGCTTCGCGAAATAGCGGATGGTACGATTCAGCTATCGCAGGAAGAAGTCGAAGTGGTCGAGGAACCCAAAAAGAAATCGAAGAAAAAGTAAGCATTGCCGGGATGGCGGAACTGGCAGACGCGCTGGATTCAAAATCCAGAGGGCTTTAACGCCCGTGAGGGTTCGACCCCCTCTCCCGGCACACCGTTCTAAGGCCAGGAGGCAATGAAATTGACTCCTGGGCCTAGAACGGTGGGTGTCCGCAGCATCACAAGATCGTTGTTTGAAGCCAATAACATTGGCTGAAAACTTACGAGGTTGCGATGCGGAGGACCACATGGTTCTTAGAAAAATCAGCGAACGAGGGACGAGTTGATTGTTCTTAGAACCATGAGTGCCACGCAAAGCGTGGCCACAATACAATTACCAAACGTCAGCCCCGTACTTTGTTAAAGGCACGCAGATTATCTCGGGTGTTGATGGGTGTTGCCGACGTAGCTCAGTTGGTAGAGCACTTCACTCGTAATGAAGGGGTCATCGGTTCGACTCCGATCGTCGGCTCAGCATCGGCATAAAAAAAGGCCCCACACCAAACGGTGCGGGGCCTTTTCCCTGGAATAACTAGAACAACTGACTAATCAAAACCAGTCCGACGATCGCTGAAGCGAGACCCACAAGAATCTGTACTATGGGCTTGCCACCGGAGACCTTTGACAATTCTCCAGCAACGGGTGGCAGTGCATTAATCAGTCCCCCGGCTACGAGCAACCCTGCTCCGATCGTTGACAGTGCCATATTTACCTCCACTTGTTTCAGTGAGCCTTCCCACCTTTTCACCTGAAAAGATGAGAGACTCACAATTCTTCGTTGATTGTGGCCCCATTCTAAATGAGGCGATCAGACCTCTCAATACGCCCCGCGCCGGCCCCCCGCGTCATAAGTAGACATCGGGGTCAGGCCCCTTTGTCTACTTTTTTGAGATTGACAATCGGACCATAAATAGTTAGACATGTCTAACTTAAGCCCAAGGACGTTATAATGCACGTAGGAAAAATATCAGAGCATTTGGAGGATTATCTCGAACGAATCTTTGAGATCATCCGCACCAACGGCATCGCAAAGATGAGCGACGTGGCCCAAGACAAAGGTGTCGCCAAATCGAGCGTCAATAATGCCGTGCGTCGACTTTCCGACAAGGGCCTCGTCACACACGACCGTTATAAAAATATCAACCTGACGGATCGCGGCGCAAGGCTCGCGTCTGAACTATCCAGACGCCATGACATCATTAAACAATTTTTAACAAGTGTTGTGGGCGTGTCACCCAAAATTGCTGATCAGGACGCGTGCGCAATTGAACACCATCTTCACGCAGAGACACTCAATAAATTGATTGAAATGTTTGAGACACATAAAAGTTAGGCATGTCTAATATGGAGCCATCGATGAACAAAAACTGGATACCGCTGACCAAGATGAAACAGGGTGATCATGGTATCATCAAGGCAATCGATGGAGGAGATCAATTGCTCCATCGCCTCTCCTCGCTTGGACTTCATATCAACAAACCACTGGAGAAAATCAGCGACATGGTCCTTCGAGGTCCCGTTGTTGTCAGTGTCCACCGCCGCCATGTGGCCGTCGGCTTCGGCATGGCCAAGCAAATCATGGTCGAAGTAAAATGAATCAACAGATCAAACGCATCTTGCTCATGGGTAACCCGAATGTCGGAAAGAGTGTCGTCTTTTCACGACTAACCGGCGTTCATGTCACAATCTCCAACTATCCGGGAACCACTGTTGAATACCTCAAGGGGCACATGCTCCTGAACGGTGAGAAAATTGAAGTCATTGATGTTCCGGGAACCTATTCACTCTCCCCCACTTGCAAGGCCGAAGAGGTCGCAACCGAAATGATTCAAGACGGCGACCTCATCGTCAATGTGGTCGATGCCACGAATCTGGAACGCAATCTTTTCTTAACCCTTCAGCTTATTGAACTGGGACATCCGATGGTTATCGCCCTCAATATGTGGGACGAAACAGCGCATAGAGGTATCACCATCGACCCCAAGAAACTCTCTGAACGACTGGCTGTTCCCGTCACGCCGACAACAGCAGTCATCGGTGAAGGTATTTCTCAACTTGTTGAAACGATCGCCCATGCACGATCACAGACCGTTCATAAACGATCCGATAACGAAAAATGGGAGACAATTGGAGAGATCGCAGCTCATGCTCAAGAACTAGAGCACCACCATCATACATTCCTTCAACGAATTGAAGATGTCGCCATTCGTCCCATCTCCGGAATCATCTTTGCCCTCTTCGTTTTTTTCGTCGCCTTCTTTATCATCCGATTTATTGGAGAAGGTCTGATTGGATATCTCTTTGATCCACTCTTTGAAAATCTCTACGCCCCTCTTCTATCCAAGTTAAGTGTCTGGCTGGGACCGGGGAGTTTCGTCCATGACGTATTGATTGGAAACTTGGTTAATGGTCAAGTTGACTTCATGCAATCGTTCGGTGTTCTGACGACTGGAATCTACGTCCCTCTGGCCGCAGTTTTTCCGTACATCTTCTCCTTCTATCTCATCCTCGGCATCATGGAGGACGTCGGCTATCTACCACGTGTCGCCGTTCTCCTCGACAACGTCATGCATCGCATGGGCCTCCACGGTTACGCCATCATTCCAAACTTATTGGGACTCGGTTGCAACGTTCCGGGAATCTTGGCGACACGCGTACTCGAATCCAAGCGGGAGCGTTTCATCGCCGCCACAATCATCTCGATTGCCATCCCCTGCGCATCCTTACAGGCTATGATCATCGGCCTCTTGGGTGAAAGGGGTTTTGGGTTTGTCCTATTTGTCTACGCGACTCTATTTATCGTCTGGATTGTGACCGGACTCATCCTCAACAAACTGGTCAAGGGATTTAGCCCAGCCCTCTTCCTGGAAGTTCCACCGCTCCGTTGGCCGTCACCCAGAATGTTTCTGAAAAAATTCTGGATGCGAATCATCAGCTTTCTAAAGGAGGCCTTTCCGATAGTCATCTGTGGAGTTCTCCTCGTCAGCGTTCTCTATGCCCTCGGTGTATTTGATTGGATATCAATGGTCGCTGCCCCAGTAGTTAGAGGCATTTGGGGACTTCCCCCCGACGCAGTCTCGGCCATCGCCATCGGATTTTTACGAAAAGATGTCGCCGTTGGAATGCTCGGCCCGCTGGGTCTAACCAATGCACAACTCGTTACTGGCTGCACGGTCCTTGCCATGTTCTTTCCATGCATCGCAAGCTTTACAATTTTGATGAAAGAATTGGGTCTGAAGTATTTCCTCGCATCCATTGCCATTATGCTGATCGCAGCGACAACGGTTGGCGGCCTAGTCAATCTGGTTGGACAATTTCTCTTTTAGTTGCAAATAGAGATCACTGGCCTGACTTTCCACATTCACCACAACAGGAATGATCGAAACACCCTTCGTTCTGTAGTAATCAATTAATAGATGTGTCTCAGCATGATATATTTCAAGCTTCCGGGTTACATCCTCATCCCGATCATCAGAACGTCCGCTATGATCATCGCTCTTGGCGTGTCTCCGCCGAGCGACGCGCTCATAGACAACCTCATCGGAACAGATCAATTCAATAACCTGAATGACATCAATAAAAGATTCGATCTGCTCTGCGTGATGGATAGCACGAGGAAAACCATTGAGAATAATAGTTCCTGCATCGTCCCCTTCAAGAAAAAGACTGAGCACCTTTTTTGCAATATCGAATCGTTCCCTTGGCAAAAGTGCCTTGGCCTCAAGCATCTCACGAATAAAGAGAAGATCATCCGGAGAGAACACCGAATGGGATGATTGAAGAGAAGCCCTTAGTTCATGACCAAAATCAACATGGAGAACGTTCTCTTCTCTTTCCAAGATATTTCCGAGTGGTGATTTTCCAGAACCGGTCGGCCCGACCAGGAGAATTGCTCGCTTCTTATGCACGGATTAACTCCAACAGACGGTCGGGCGCCAAGTGCGATGCCTCGGCCTCTCCGCGACAGGCGTACCAACACTCCGTACAACTGATATCGGGAACATTGCCCTGATGATACTCTTCAAAACTGCACATTCGTGGCAGCTCGGTACAGGGCTGAATGAAACCATCGGGTGTGACCTGAACCCAGTTTTTTCCCGCCTTACATCCGCCTCGACCACCAACCCGAAAGTAATCGGGAACACCATCCAAATAATAGTCAGAATTCCGAATGTGACCGAGTGTTCGTTTAAGCGTTTTGAGTTCCATCACAACACGTTCCAGCTCATCAAAACTCTCACCCGGGATCATCAGATCATCGTGGGCCCGCTTAAGTGAACAATAGGCACTATACGAAACGCCAGCGCCCCACGACTTGGCTTGGTGCGCAATCGGAATAATATGATCAAGATTGGCTTCCATAATGACAGTATTTAGAAGGATCTTATATCCCTTCTTCGTGAGCTTCGGTATCAACGTGGAGATGTGTCTAAAGAGATTCGGAATCGATCGGACCTCATCGTGCCGCTCGTCCAGATAGTCGAGCGAAATAGCCAATTGATTCACACCGACCTCCGAGAGACGATCCGCAATATCCTCAGTCAAAAGCGCCCCATTTGTAATCATGACCAAATAGTGACAATGGGGGCGAATCCCCTTCAGGAGTTCATCCCAGCCCTTCCGAACCAGCGGTTCACCACCACTGACCGAGACAACAACCGGTCGTAATTTCTCGATGACCGGGCCATA
>CAYWXY010000113.1:0-8004 GCA_964462555.1 uncultured Pseudomonadota bacterium
TACGTTAAGCAGAGAAAAACGAACTTGGCCGGTGGTTTAACAGATCAGGATACACGTGTTATAGCGGGAAAGAATCCATTGGACCGGTCACCCGCTAAAATACGCAAACCACTTATTACTGCTAAATCGGCTCAGAGATTATCTCCATTTCCAGGTGTTGTGCTGGAAACAAATGAGGAAGGAGAGGTGACAGAACATTATCTGGTGCCGGCCCCCGGTATGGCTAACGTGGTGGTTTCTAGCGCTGAGAGTGGTTATCACGCTCTGTATCGCCCGACGGATTATCATGGTTCCATTCAGATGTTGGTTGATGGTGCGGGGCCCATCGTCGAGGGGGATGGATCAACCGAGCGTTATGGAGCTTACGGTGAAGATCTGCCGGGAGTCGCTCCTCTAAATGATCCTCTTCAGCAGGGTTATGTGGGGATGCGTCGAGTGGGCCCTTATGCTCTCTACCGAGCGGGTCCAAGGGTTTATGATGCACAGATGGGTCGATTCCTGCAACCAGATCCGATTCCCACGAATAACGGATATAGTTATGCGAGCAACAATCCGATTATGGGGAGCGACGGCAATGGTTTTTACGAGGTCTGGATTGGTGAAGGCGGTGGTGGAAGTGGCGGTGGTGGTCAAGGTGGCGGTGGTGGCGGTGGGATGGAACAGCCAGTATGTTTTGGTATATGCGTTGGAGGTGGTGGCCAAGGTGGTGGTGTTGATGAACCTGACTATGGAGGAGGACAGGGTGACTACGGTTCTACTCCAGGTTCGTCAGGTGGAAGTGGCGGAGGTTCCGGTTCTGCGTCTAAAAAGAAAACGACAAAACTTGGCTCGGGAGCGGTTCCAGAAAGTGGAGGAGCGGGCGCAAATGGTCAAGGTGGACAATCTTCGCAATCTGGAAAAGATTTTGCCCCAACAAGTGGCCATCCACGGCCATCTCAGAAGGGTCGAGAGATGAGCAGACCCAGCGGAGCAGCTGGTGGCTTCGGTGAATTTGTCGATAATATATTAGATAACATTACTGTTGAAAGGGTCGCTTTTTTTGCATTGTTTATTGAATCGTACATTTTGGATGCCAGGTACAGAGAAGCAGCTGGTCCGGGAAGCCTTGCTGCACTATGGAAGGAAATGTGCACCATAACGGCTGGATCTAATTTGAGGGCTGTTGCACTAAGGGTTATCGGGGCAAGCACAATATTGACTACTACCTTTGTGCTTACTTATATTTCAGTGGATGCAACTGGGTGGGGCGATGCTCTTATATACTATAAATTTGATAGACCTCAATATTATCACAATTATGAAGGATGGCGAAGGAGCCAAAGAGAAAAAGCGATAAAAGAATATGATCCAATAACACGGTCAAACAAATTTTTATGATTGTAAAATAGGGAGATCGTATGACCAAGCTTAATAAAAATTTACCGCCCGTCAAGGCCAGAGACTTTGTTCAGGGCAACGAAAAACCAGCCTCGACCAAATCGACCAACATTGCGCCCCTCAAGGAGAATCCAGATGTCCTTGTACTCGATGCAAAGGATGCGAGTTATCTCTCAAGCACGGTTGATCGTGTGGGGGAGTGGTGTCAAAGGGGGATGAGTGGCCCCATTCTTAGCATGGAGAAGTGGCAGGGAAAACTGAAGGAGATGCGTCTTTCCTGTGGGGTCGATCCAAACAACTGCGGGCTTTACGAGAATATTACGATCAACCTTTTTGACCTGGCAAAATTCTATAATCAAGCGATAAAGAGTCGCCAAAAATTGACATCGAGTGAGCTGCAGTTGAGAAAAGACCTGGAGGGGGCGGGGTATCTTGCCAAGAATGGAAAAGGTGAATTTGAGGCAAAGGGTGCGTCTTATATAATTGCGCTGAGTCGGACTCCAAGCCTGAATGTGGAGGCGCGAGCAGAGCTCTTTAAGAATGCATATGCTAAATTATTGCCCTACATCGATTCAGAGGTGGGTGCAATGTTGAGTAATGAATGGAACAGTCTAACTCCAGCAGAACAGAGTTTTTTACAATCGATGTTTGCGACAAGTGGATATTTCGATCCTAAAAACATTGAAGGGATGCAGACTGCGGTGGGGGCATATAGTTACCTTGCTCCGGATCAACGTATGGGTCTGACAAGCATCTATCTTTACGCTGAGCAAAAATGTGCTCACCTTGAAAGCATTCAAAATAGGACCTGTCTTGAATATTTGGGCAGGAAGAGTGATATTCCTAATATCTTTGAACTCTTTTGGGAGCTACACCGCAGCATCGCCCCCAAACTTCAATCAAAAATTCCAGACGTGGATTAATTTTACATTTGGGGTGTGGATGGGGTCTCACATGAGGCCCCATTTTTTATATATGGTGTTTTTTTATGAGCGTCAGTTTCTTGGAGGCGTCTTTTCTCGATTCGTTAGTTGTTGCATATCATGAAACTCTTGTGGTGTTGTATGGAGCTCGCCTGGGTTTGAGATAAGCGAATCCATATAGGTTGGATTTCCACCACCACCGCATCCGGGGTACGAAGGATTTTCCTCACAACATGCCGCGCTGGGTTTGCCACCAACAGAGGGCCCGCATGCACTTCCACCGCTGCCATCATCACCGTCGTCAATGGGTGAAGGGTCTCCGGCATATCCGAATGGCGAACATAGTTCAGGATCCATCATGGCGGGGCCTTCGCCACCGGTATTAACATCAGGTTCCGGGGGATCGATTGGTGCGATATCGGTGTTGGCCGCTCCATTCCCAGGATAGCATGCCTGAAGTCCTCCATTCAAGTTTCCACCGAGACATTGGCTACCAATCGGATGATCGTCGAGAGGGTTTATGCCAAAGGTGACCGTAATGCCAATACCGTAACCGCCATTTGGTGCTCCCGGTGGGTTGGTGCCCTGATGATTTTCAAGGATTGAATCTGCAGCAGGTTTGGGGCTGCTGAAATCGCCCTTTCCGACGGTAACCTTGCCGCCATTGAATGTTGCACCGTCCTTATATTTTTCGACGACACTATTAAGATTTGATGTGTCTCCAGAATTAGATTTGGAATTATTATCAGAATTGTTCATGGTGTCGTTGTTGTTGGTGGGGTCACTGTTGGAGCTGTTGTCACTATTGTTTCCGGTCTCTCCACCTGGGGTGCTGTCGTTATTTTCCCCTCCGACACTATCGGAATTGCCATCCCCATTTTCACCACCGTTTGATATGTTCCCACCGAATTTGGAGGTGTCGACTCCAGGACAATTATTTTTTTCAAAGACCTTTGCTGGATCGATTTGATGCCCGGATGGCCCCATAGACGAATAGGCACCTCCGCCAATAGGGCTGGGATCCCCGAAGCCCCCAGCGAACCCTCCCATTGTGCAACCATTCGCATTTCCACCATTGCCCTTTGGTGTCTGAACCATCAGACACATGTTGGGGGAACCCATCTTTCCCATTCCTCCCGGTGCTCCGCCCATGGTCTCTTTATCCGAGATCATTTCATCCGAGAGGTTATGCAATATTTTAAAGAGGTCCTCTTCTACAATAACGAGGGCCAGCGCGTGTTCTAATGTTGGTTTTCCTATTTCCATCTCTTCATTCGGGGTTGAGCTACTATACATGTTGCGAACGACCTCAAGCATTTCGTGACATTTTGATAGCTTATTTTGATTGAGACCACCCAGACATTTGCCAGCCCCCTTGGCCCATTTATCATTCTTTTCATTATAAAACGTATCCATATAAACAAGCCCTGACCGTGCAAGTGCGCTGAAGAAATATTTCATATCCTCGGGATCGTTGAGCTTGAGGCCCGGATAGTAGATGTCGACGGCCGCTCGATATAGATCGAGCCCAAACACTTGGGCCTTTGTGATTTTTTTCATTTTTTGGTCGGCTTCAACCTTTTCGATCTTTGCATCACTAATCTTTGTTGCATTGGTCGGGATGAAATTGGATGCAAAGAGCGATGATGAAACGGTCATGAGTGAAACGAGAATAGTGATGATTGTTACATTCTTCATAATAGAACCTCCTGATTACTATTATCGGCAGGGAAGGGGGTCATTATTGCTAGGTGGGTCCATAAACCGTTTACGCGCGTAAACAGATCAATTTGGTACCTGGTGCTAGTGGATAAGTTTGTAAGCTTTTGATTTTATTGTTGTTATATTTTTGACGGCGGAAAGATGTAAATATATTATTTAATAATCCCCACAACTATTTAATAAAAACGTCCGATAATAGGAGGGATGGTGGCAAGAAATAATCAGGAGGATATGATGAGTATCTGTTTAAGTGGAATGGTTCAAAAGATCAAAACAGTTGAGTCGCTGACGCAGACGTTGAGTGGGGCCAAGGAAGCTGTGAATGATTCTAAGGAGCGCGCTGTTGACGGATATGTAGATGCGATGATTCAGAATACAAAGGCGATGGTCAACGGTGTTGAGCCCGCCTTATCTGTAAAGGGTTCGTACGTTCCAAAGGCCTTTAAGAGTGAGATAAAATTCTTTGGCGGTGCTCATCCTGAAAGCTCGACTGAGAGTTCACCATTGTCTTCTGTAAAAAATGGTATGCTGAAACTCCTGGCTGTAAAGTCGTTGGATGGCGCAGCTCGGAGTTCGAGGATGTCTGGTATAATGTTTATAGAGGGTCAGGATCGGCCAGACGAGTCCATCAGTCGAATTTAAAGACTACTAGTTTTCTAGGGCCTCGGCTTATGGAGAACTGGACCAATATTCGAAGTTCCCGGTTTGGATTTGGGGCCTTACATGAGGCCCCATTTTTGTGCCTCCGTGAATGTTCCGCTTGCCATTTGCTTCATTCTGAAATCGTTTTCAGCATCCTTACTTTAGGCCGCCAAGTGAGCCTTCATGCTTGTTAGATATCTCATGTAATCTTTTGCAGTTTTCATGGTTTGGCTGTTTTTGAAAAGCTCCCGAGGTGATCTTCATTGTGCCACTGCCCGAACTATCCATATCCTGCTTGCTATTGTTAACAAAATAGTTGCACGCTGACTCATTCAAAAAATCTTCAGATGCCGGATGAAAAATGTAGACCTCGGCCTTTTCCACGATCCATCCATCATCGCCATCTTTTTTTAGATAAAATTCCCTATTTAATGGATCCTTATCGAAAAAATAGGAACCATACGCTGTTTTGTCGCCTCGTTCATGGTCGTCGTAACTGTCATGTGTATTCTCATGTTCGTTGAGATAACTGACTGCTCCATAGTCCCAGTAGCGGCGCCAGTCTAAATAAACCAAAGCTTCTCCTCCTGCTCCATTGATCTCAAGGCAGGGTTCCTGGAGGCATTCTTGCCAGGGTTTATAGTCGTTCAGATTATTTGTGACATCGTCACAGAGATCAAAATGAATTGAGACATTATCGTCGGTTCCGGCATACGATTCGTCAGCAGTCGTTGTGATTGTCAGAACCGCTGTGTCCATGGGTCCAAATTTCGCATCATGACCATTGATCAGCCACTTGTGAGCTGCTGGATTGATGTAGGCTGGGTCTCCAGATGATTCGTCGCCGTTGATATAGACATCAATTCCCTGAATATTCCATGCCTTATTGTTGTCAGCAGATTTATCCCCTGAATTATTTTCTTCGATCCGAAAATAGCGAATATTTTCCTTATAAACGTTATCGTCTACTGGATATGTATAGTGATTGAGTTCATTATTGTTTCGGTCATTGCTATCACCCAGATCGTTCAGCTCTAAGCCAGAGACGACACAGTCCTCATAGATCTTGTCGCTGCAAAATGATATGTAAAAATCGCCGTTTGTTTGGGCATCTTTGTGTTTCCCTGTCTGGGTGCGTAGATATATTTTTTCAACCTTTGGCCCCAAGCTCGTTGTTAATTCGAATCTGACGGTTCTTTCATGTTTTTGCTTAGAACACTTATCTGAATTGTAATCTTCATCACATGAATCCGAGACAGTGATCGTGACCACTTCTTGGATTCCTGGAGCGCGAGGAAGTTGGTCATAATCAAGAAGGCCACCGATTGTTAAGGTGTTAGTCGCAGCCTCTTCCTTATAGCTCCACTTTCGTGATTTAGGATTAACTTCATCATTCGAATTATTTTCGAGCTTCTTAATATCCTTCTGGAAATTGTCAATCTCTTCATATCCCGAAAAAGTGTTAAGCTCGAACAACTCTGACGAAGCGTCCCATTGGTAGTCTTCGATGCCGCCCGAGATCTTGAGTTTAACCAAGAAGGGGTCGTAAAAACGGCCTTCTATTTTATATGTTATCGTGCCGTCATCCTCAACTTCTGATTCAAGGTTCTCTGTCGAGATGTTCGAATGCTCCAATGACTCCAGTGTTAATTTTAATTCTTGATCCCATTTCGGAATTTCAAAACGAATTTTTTTGAATGTCGAGGCGTTTTCGTCTGGATCGATACCCTTGAGGTAGTCGCCCTCTATATCAATCAACACATTCTCAAACGTCAGTCCTTCATCAGTGTAGTCACCATCTTCAAGATAGACGACGCACGCTAAAGACTGATTCTCGGTTACCGGCAACCACAGATCCATTTTTTGCAGCTTTATTTTCGGATCTTCAAGGGCGCCGATATCTATATCCTTGCATGTGTATTGATCTTCCTCACCGCTTACGATAAATGCTATTGCATTTCCCCGTTCAACGGTGGCGCTGAATTCTCCCGCTTTCACGTCAGGATCGGGATCGTTTGCCCCATCCTCAATCTCCGCCTTTGGAGCAAGTGCAACGCCATTCATGATCTCATTTGTTGGGTCATAATCTTCCGCCCCTTCAGGACTGCTTACGATATAGGCGTTCACGCCAACATTCTGATTAACCGTGATCTGTATGGGCTCCGTTTCAGCAATGCAGGTCTCGCTACCATCTTCTCCGCAATGCATGTCATTGACGGTAACACGCGTTGTTACGAAATAGGTCCCTGGCATGTCAAATGCTAAGGTTCGAACTTCCTCCCCATCTTCTTCCGTAATTACCTCGCTATAGCCATCACCTTCAGACAATGGCTCTTTCCCAATCCCATCATTTTCCGAAACAACTTGCTTCTCGACAACGACCTCCCACGTATAGTCGTCGCTTCCATTTGTGTCGATATCTTGAGCCACTGTTACAGAATCTCCGACAATAACAACGGAAGGGGTTACAGTTGAATCATTGTCTGGAGGGTTCTGAGCGACCCTTAATGTGAGCTCTTTTTCGACATAAACAATTGTCGCATCGGTAGAATCGACGGCTTTAACACGAACAACGCATTCGCCAAGAGATAGGCCCCGAAGTTCATAATCCTCAAAATCTTCGTCATAATCAATCGCAGGGTCATCGAACCCCGAAATTAGCTCATCACAGGAAGCAGCTTCGACAATGAAATGAAAACTTTGCTCCTTGAGGTGTTTATTCGGTTTTAGTCGAAAGGCCTCAATCGTCTCTTTTTGTTTTATCTCGAAGAGGGATCCGGTTATTTTTGACGAACCATCCTTGAACCAAAAGTCGTCCTGATCATTATTATTGTCTTTGGGCTTTGTGTCAGAGCAATCAGTGGGACAACTGTCTACACTTTCGCCTTCGTCACAGACGCCATTTCCACAGCTAGTTGTAGTGTCAGGAAGGAAGTCGCCTCCATTACCTCCATTACCAAAGATGTCTTCTAAAATTGGATCAATGTCCTGAGCTGCCACTGTATCAGAATCACTCTTCTTACATGAAATGAAGCCGGCGAGAAAAATGATACAGAAAAAGATTACACACTTTTTAAACATAGGATGCCTCCTTTTGCACGATCTTCTCTTGCTTTTCCCTGGGTGACCGACCACGGAGCAGGGCGGCTGCCACTGCTCCGTTGCGGTGTCGGGGTCATAGACTCCAGGGAGGGAGATCTACTAATTGTCAATGTCGTTTGCTCTATTGAGCTTGTCGTTTGCTGAGTCATTGAAATGACTCTTTTTCAAATCGTTGACATTAAGGTCAACGTCACCTTTTTGAATCTGAACGAGCTGATTGATCTTGAATGTGATGCTG
>CAYWXY010000114.1:0-7934 GCA_964462555.1 uncultured Pseudomonadota bacterium
CCACGACTGGAATCTTTACTATAAGATCAAGGTTAAGAGCCCAGGTCATGCCGAGGAGCTCTTCAAGGAGCTGCGCGATCTCGACAGTGTTGAGTATATCCAGCCAATGCCGATTCCCTACGTGGCCGATGTGGATGATATCCCGGGTGATGGAACACCGGGGAGTCTGACAGAACAGCTCTATTTTGATACACACGCGGCAACTGGTGGCCTCAACGTCTATGCCGCATGGGATCAGGGTATATATGGTCAGGGCGTTAGGGTTTCAGATGCAGAATATAATTGGAATTTTGATCATGAAGATTTGGGGATTACCGAAGATGATATTATAGCTGAAGCTAACATCTATCCGGATGGTTTTGATGTTAATGATCCGCTCTATGTAAACCATGGTACAGCCGTTGCCGGTGTTGTTCGGGGAATCGACAATGATACGGGCGTTGATGGTATTGCTCCGCAGAGTGATTTAGGTTTTTTCAGAGTGGGTGTTTCTCCAGATGGTCCTATGATGTACCTTATGGCAAAGCTTGAAGATTATGTTTCACTTGATAGTGAAACGCCACCTGCACAACGTCCAGGTGACATTATCCTGATGGAAATTCAGATGCCGGGTCCACTTACGCCACCCGACACCGGGTGTGCAGTAAATATGGTAACGCAGGAACCAACGTGGTGCTTACCCCCTGAGGCTTATTATTACACTTTCCATGGAATTCAAGATATCACGGAACTTGGGTACATTGTAGTGGAGGGCGCGGGGAATGGTGGCGTCGATCTGGCCAACCCCAATGCACGTGCAACGGCCTGTGGTTCTCAAGAGTGTCCCGATCTTTCAACCGATGATGCCGGCGCAATAATGGTTGCGGCATCCAACGGACAGACTGATCTGAACAAGCCCTTCTGGAGCAACTGGGGTTCACGGATGAATGCGTATGCCTGGGGCTATGACGTTGTCTCTGCTGGCTATGGTGACCATCCGATGTCGGATCCGGCCGATGAGAACAAATGGTATACGACCAATTTTAATGGGACATCTTCAGCGGCAGCCTTGGTTGCAGGTGCCATGACTCTCGTTCAGAGTCACGTCAAGGATCTTTACAAGGGGCTTTATCCTCACAAACAGTTTTATATTGATGCCTATCAGATGCGTGATCTGATTACGGCAGTCGGACATGACGGTGACCCTGCCTATTCAATTGGGAAGAAGCCCGATGTTGGTGCGATGATGGCTATGATTGCCGATGGCGACGTCTTGCCACATGTCGTTCCCGACAATCCGGCATTGACACCACGCCAACAGGTGATTGCCGGTGTTCGTTATGATATGGATCGTGATGGGCGAGATGAATTGATCGTTCTCGATAAGGGCGCCTGGAAGGTCGATCGTTCGGATGTTGCCGCTGGTGGCCCTGATCCACATCCTGATAATTTTGGCGAGTGGGATCTCATTCTAAACATCCCAACTCCCAACTCCCAAAACCCAAATCTTTTTCCGGTTGTTTCTGACTATGACAGCGACGGCGATGCCGATCTCGCTGTTTATGACAACAAGAATGGTATCTGGTATGTGAAGTTTACGACACACGATTTGTTGAACCTGCCGCTCGATACAGAGATCGATTGGGACTTGGAAATTGATTACAGCACCGATCCTCTATGGAAGCCCTTTAGTCGGCCGGTTGTTGGAGACTTTGACGGCGATCTCTATCTTGATCTGGCGATCATCACCGGTGACGGTCATTTCATCATCGACTATGGCGGGATCGGACGGATTGAGAAAGTTGGTAGTGATCTTGTCTACATTTCCGACTTTGAAGGTTTTGAAAATGATGTTGCCTTCCTGACGCCAGAACAGTTGGCCGAGGCTCCGGGTTGGGCGTATGTGGCGAGTGTCTATGATAATAACGGTGAGGGGGTTTATGATTTGATGTTTAAGGCTCCAGTGGGTGAGGATGAAGGATTCTTCTTTCTTAGTGATCCTCCAGAGTTCACTGAGATAAATAAGTTGACGTGGAATGTCTTTGGGGGGAATGAATATCAGATTGTTCCGTATAATGTTGTCAATGGTATTGCGGGTGAACTCTGGTTGCGTGAAGTTGGCGGGACAGGGGATTGGAACGTTACTTCAGCACTCACCTATTACAAGGTTGATATATCTGAACCTGCATGGAGTGATTCTGACAGCTGTTTACCTGTACCCGGTGACTTTAACGGAGATGGTCTAAGTGAATTTGCATTTATGTGTTCGGATGAAATTAGAATTTCATATTACGATCTCCAAAGTGGTTATCCCCCAGTCTACACGTATCTTGAGGATCGCACAGTAGACCTTGACATCAGTCCACTGGCACTGCCACCGACGGTTCATCCAGGCGGTATGCCCTACGATGATATCAAGGCGATCCTGGAATATTATGATCTCTGGGACAACTATCAGGACAAGGATCCCTTTGGGCCACATACAGTCCAATGTATCAAATATTGGGCCCCACCCCCCACACACTGTCTCGCAAAATAAGGGGTAGTTTTATACCGAGAATTTGGCACCTTTCTTTCAAAATGATAATCCTCCATCATCTCCAGGGGTTAAAAATAACCACAATATGTTGTGGTTTTACCCAGATACAACCACAATATATTGTGTCCGTTGACCGGCTGAGACAAATTCAAAAAAATCTCTTTATAAAATAGATATTTAGCCAATGGGTGCCAATCGACCCCCCTCTGACACACCGCATAAATAAATCTTCTAACTAATTGAAAATAAAAGGGTTAAAAATATGACCAAATAGAGAAATTGGCACACCCCTTGCGTATAGATGCAGTACAGACCAACCGGGGGAGGTTGACGATGAGAACGAAAGCCTATTGGATATTAGTCATTCTAATCATTATTGGACTGTTGGTGCTCGGCAGGAGCGGTTTGGCACTGGATCTTGACTATGAAACCCTCTGCACCAATACGTTGACGAAACTAGATGTTCCTGCACCACCAGCTCTCAATGGCATATTTTCGACACTCGAAGAGGCCGTTGATATTGACACGGATGGGGACGAAATTAATGACTCAATGCTCCTTTGTTTCGACGGCGATGATCTTTTAAATCTTTCTCCCTACTCTTTATCGCTGAACATTGCAGCTAATCCATCCGAAACGCCCTTGATTGTCTACAACATGAACCTGGTCATGGTTGCCGATGGTCAGGTTGTTGTTGGTGATAATGTTATTTTCGACAATGTTCAGCTCACAGGTTCAGCAACCTCACCCCTCAAGATTACTGGTTCGGATGTTCAAATACTCAACTCACCCGGAATCGAGGCGTCGTCGGTTGGTGTGCTGATTCAAGATACTTCAGGTGTTGCGATTCATAATTCAACAATCACCGGTCCCGGAATGGAAGAAGTCGACTCAATTGGTGTTAATGTAGTCAACTCCACGGGAATCGAGATTACCGATAATCCCGATACAATTGAAGACTTTGGTAAAGGAATCGAGTTCGATGTGAATAGTGACGTGATAATGAATAACGTGACATTTAATAACGTGGCGCAACTTATTGTGGGTGATGGCGTTACCGTCGATTTTGACAATAGTGTTGGAAAGAAACTTGATGATGAAGATAATGTTATTAGGATTGCCGGCTTTCTTCCCGACGTTGAATGTGGTGACGAAATTTCCGAAAATGGTCAGGTCGAAATGTATCGTCAATCTGAATTGGATGAGTTTCAAATAGCTTCAGAAGCCAATTGTGAAGTCCGTAAGTCAACGTCAAATGAAATTTGTCTATTTATCGGAGATGGTGTGTCCCCTGCAGATGAGGAGGAGAAGCTAGCCTGCATCCAGAGCGATGAATGCGCCTGTTCAGAGGCTGACTCCTGTATTTTTGATTGCACCGTCGAGATTTCACCTGAGGGGAGCATTGCATTTGTATATTCAAACAGTGCTGGCATTTCGGCTCCGTTTTCCTCATTTAAACAGGTTGGTCTCTTGTCTGGAATCATCGCCACATACGCGCCATCCGTTCCGGTTGCCGCGCCGGAGGAAGAGTTGACCGATAGTGGAGATGACACGGGTGGTAACCGTGCAAGCGCCGAGGCAGATGGTGGTGGTGACGGCGATGCACCTCTTGGTGGTGCTCTGGGTATGGCAAAAGGTTGCTCGCTGACAAAGAACGCGGCCATGACGATTCCACCATTCATCGTTCTGCTTTCGATGATTCTGATCCCAGTCGCCGTCCGCATCCGCTCACGTTCCCGCAAGCGCCGCAAATAACCAAAAACAAACCGATTTTAACCTCCGTGGTTAACCACGGAGGTTAAAATCGGATTAATCAAGGTCGTCCGAGACGTTATCGGTGTTGGCGTCGTCGTCATCATCGTTATCACGATTGTCGTCATTTTCACCGCGATAGTTGTCATCCCCGTCGTCATCGTCCGAGCCGTCATCGTCATTGTCGCGGTTATAATATTTGTGATCGCTGGCGTCTTGCTGGGGAATCCAGCTGGTTGGTTTCTTGCCGTCGATGAGGTCTCCGCTATCTTGTGAGTATAGGGGAGAAGTGTTAAGCCCAAACATCAATACGATGAGTAGTGTCGCGAGAATATATTTCATATGTCCTCCATTACCTATTTTCTCATATAATCTTCGGTGTCAATCAGGAGCTTTTGCATGTCGTCGGAACTCGCAAGTGGGCGGGCCTCTTTGATGTAATCTTTGGCCTTCATTGTATCCTTCAGATCTTTCGAGAGTTTGGCCTCGGTAAGCAAAACCCAGAAGAGATAGAATTTGGCCTGGGGCGTCTTGGCAAGTTCCAGTGCCTTCGTGAGATGCTTACCTGCCTTAGAGAATTTCGTTTTGATCCGAAAAAGTTCACCGAGTTCAAGGTGTGTTCTGCAGAGATAGAGTTCCCGCATTCGTACCGGAAAATCGTCACGTTCCAGAAACGAAAGCGTTGTCTGAAATGCGTCATGCGCCTTCCGTGTATCTCCCATGTTGGAGCTGACGATGCCGGTATTAATCATAACAGCGATGGCATCATCATGTTTGCCGAGATGGATAGCCAGATCAAAGGCACGTTCATAATAACCGATACTGTCATCATGCTTGCCATTATCGCTCAAAACATTTCCAAGACCCGTATAGGCGCTCAAGAGATGGTCGACGTCGTGTGAATTTTTGGCGCGTTTGATGATTTGACCAAAATAGAGGGCGGCATTATCAAATTGCCCGAGATGTCGGTAGGACTGTGCGATGGAATAGAGCGCACGGTAAAGGCGCGAACTGCCATCCAAGCGATGACGTTCAATATCCTCTTTTAAAACATCAATGGCATCGCCGTAACAGCCCTTATAAAGGAGGGCATGGCCCAGGTCGTTTACCCGAACCTTCTGCTCGACACCCTGGTCTTTGGCTTTTTCACGGCATGCTGAATAGATTTCAATCGCCTCGTCTAGATTTCCTTCGGCAACCAATACATTGGCACGCTGATTCTCAAAGTTGATGTTGGCTATCGGATCATCGATCATCGAAAGTATTTTTTCGGCCTCGGACAAAAATTGTTTAGCCTCTTTGATTTTCTTTTGACGACGAAAGAGCGACGCCAACGAAAGTTGAATCCGAAAATGTTGTCTGGGCGCCTTGTTTAGTTCCGGCAGTAGATCCAAAATTTCATGATAAATTGATTGGGCGGCATTATAATTTCGAACATTGATCTTCTTTCGCGCCCTTGCCATCATTGCTTCCATTACATCATCATCAAACTTGTCTCCAAAGCGTTCCAAAAATTCATCGATCAGACGCATCGGAAGTTCCCGAATTCGCCGCGATCGGATTTCGTCGATCAGGAGCTGTTCCGCAATGTCACTGTCGGTGCCATGTTGCCGATGATAAGTGAGAACCTCTTCCGCTGCATTTTGTTCTCCTAGCCATTCGGCGACGCGATCGTGCCAGGAACGTCGGAGATTGGTTGATAAGTTTAAATAAGTTGCCCGTCTATAAATCGTATGTCGAAAAGAATAGGCACTATAAGTCGGATCGAAACGCAGGAGGTGAATCGATTTCAAATGCTTCAGTGCATCGTGAATTTCATCACTAATAAAAGCATTGATCGTTTCCTCCGATAATGGACGGTCAAAAACTGAAAGAAGAGCCAGGATAGATCTTTCCACATCGTTCAGTTTTTCTAATTCCTCTTTAAGTCGACAGAGAATTAGCTCCGGTATTGCTAACTGAGAAAGATCCAGGCCAACATCCTCAAGGGTCGAGCGCTTCCAGCGGCCGGCCGTATCAAAAAGGATTCCCTCCTGGATCATCGCCTTCATCGTTTCAGTCAGAAAGAGAGGGTTCCCGCCAGTGTAAGCAGTTAGGCTTTTGAGTAGCCAACTCGGGATTTCAGAGATGCCAGTTAGGTCGCTGATATAGGATCGAAGTTCTGACAGCGTAAAGGCCGTTAATTCAATTTCCTTGATCAGCTGAGACTCAGTGTTTTCAACAAAATTTCGAACGGTCTCCAGAGAATTCTGATCCTTTGATGTCGTGATCATAATATTCAAATGGGGGAGATGTTCTTTCAATTGCGCGAGGATATCAGGCGGTGACTCTGAAAGGAGTTGATCAAAGGCATCGAATAGGATGACCGTATCAAATTCTGGGGTCGAAATCTTCTTTAGCGTCTCTTCATTTAAACCATCGACCAGGATTGTCTTGAAGGCATTCAATTGAGCCACGTTCTTGCATTCTTCAATAAAACGGCTCTTTCCACTTCCAATGTTGCCCCGTGCCCAAAAAAGAGAGCCCACTTTTTCGTCGTGTTCAATATCCTTGAGCCAGTTCTTGTAAATTTCCAGTTCGTTCTCGCGGCCAATGAAGGGACCTTCCCACGGCACATAACTGAGGAGCGTGTCAGGGGTTTCGACCGCAAAAAATCGTGTCGAACGAAAATTAAAGTCATGAATAACATCTGAAGGGGTTTTATAACGGTGGTCCGGATCCTTTGCCAGAAGCTTATATATAATGTCGCTTAGATATTTGGGAATCGAGAGGTTCATCTGCCTCGGTTCGAGAGGCACGACGTCAAGGTGGTTTTGAAGTGTCTCTTCCTTTGTCTGGGCCCGAAAGGGATTGGCGCCGGTCAAGGCATAATAGGCCAGAACACCGAGGGAATAAAGATCCGCGCGTCCATCGGGTTTTTGCCGCCGGATGATTTCAGGGGCGATGTAGCTGGGTGTGCCGATCAGTTTATCGGGTGGCGTCTTCGAAGCTAGACCAAAATCGATGACTTTTACCATAGGTGATGAACCATCGGCATCCTGAATCAAGACATTTTGCGGCTTGATATCAAAATGAAAGATATTGTGGCCATGGAGATATTCTAGGGCGCGAAGTGACTGAATCAGCAAAACTTCGATTTGTTCGGTGTCCGCAAAACGAGTCGCTGTCACAAAATCGGAGCCATCGATCAATTCAGACGTGAAAAAGTAAAAGTCAATATCATCATCCCAGACAAAATCGTAAACCTTGGCGATATGGGGATGATTGAGGTGGGTCATGGTGTCGAATTCGGACTTGAAGTGGTCGAGGGCTGCTTGGACTTCAGGCGGGAGTTTGAGGTATTTCAGGGCAAGGTGGAGGCCATTCTTCTCTAAATCGCTAGCGACGTAGACTTCCCCGGTGGCCCCTTTTCCGATCATCTTGGCCACCTCGTACCGGCCATTGATCGTCTGGCCAGCCTCCCGAAGAGGTGGTAACTTCTGCTGCATGGTCCGATAATATGCCATTTTTTATACGTAATCGCAAACATTATTGGATAACTCTTATTCTCCTGCCATTCATATGTCATCCCCGCGAAGGCGGGGATCTCATGTGTTTACTCTGGATTCCTGCTTTTCCGCCTAAGGCGGATCAGCCTCCGGCTGGCGCAGGAATGACATGAGGG
>CAYWXY010000115.1:0-7831 GCA_964462555.1 uncultured Pseudomonadota bacterium
CAACCTCGGTCGATTGGCGTACAACGTTTAAAACAACATCGGGAAAAATCCCGATGACCAAAATCATCACAATAAAAGGTAATACCACTAAAGAATCACGAATGGGATAGGCATTGCGTCGATCGTCCACGTCATCCGGTCGTTCCATCGCACTCCCCGCCATCCGAATCAGTGCCGCTGCGATCAGGATAATGCTGAAAAGTGAGGCCAATGCTAACACCCAGCTCCCCTTGAAGAGCCCAATCCAAATCATATAGAGACCGGGAAAGTGAGAAAGTCCGGGCAAAACAGCAAGAGCCAAAACCAACAACATAAATCCGACACGCGCACCCGGCGCCCAATCAAATACCCGGGCTTGATAATCGCTCTTTAGAAGTCTGAGCAATACCGCTGCCAGCGAAATCGTTAGCGAAAGGGCAACCATCTGCGTACCCGCGCCCGCGAATCCTTGTGAAGTCATCGAAACAATTCCAAGGAGTGCAAATCCAACGTGAACCATCACCACTGAAAGAATCAAACCAAAAAGATCAGACTCAGAAAGAGCAAGAAACGCCGAAATAATAATCGAGGAAACAACGATCCAGGAAAGAACTGGCTGCCAAACCTGAGCAGGGATCACAAGGACTGGGAGAAAACGATAAAAAAGAAAAATCGCAGCCAAAAAGATATTCCCAACTAATATGAGCCCGCTCCCCCCAAGTTTCCGCTCGAACGCTCGAACCCAACCGTGACAGGGGAAAAGTCCGGCACGTTGGAGGACCACAAAGAAAAGGATCCCCAAAATCCAATTGGCCGTCTCTCCCTTTAAGATCACCTTCTCTACCATCACAAGCGACGTTGACCCGGCCCCCATCGACAACACAATCACCACAATAAGCAACAAGAGACTGCTGAGTGACATATAACCAACATACTGTGAGAGCGCGCCGCGATCAGCCCCGGTCAGGAAAAGAAGTGAAAAACCGAGAGAGAGTACTGAAACCTCCATCAAGATATAGGTCATCATCACATCGGTTGACGCAAAGAATCCGATCAGGGCCATCTCAAAGAGAAGAATCGAGACGAAGGCCTCTTTTCGCCCCTCACGCAGTCGTCGCCACGAAAGAAGCGTTACGATAAAGATCGTCAAAGAGACCAGAAAGGCGAAGAGGATTCCCAATCCGTCAACACCCAACCGACACGTGAGGCCTAGCGGCCCCCACCATTCGTAAGCAATCTCATATGCGAACCGTCCCTCGGGTGAAAAAAATCCAAGCCCCAAGACGGCCAGAAAGAGCGTCAGCCCCGTACTAAAAATGGCCACCTCGAACGACGCCTCATCGTGTTGCTTGGGAATGATAAGCAAAAGAACAATCCCAACAAGCGGCGACAGCACTAAAAAGGCCAGATAATGTTCAATAATCCATGGTACCATTAATACACCCTAGTGCTTCGACAATTTAATTCCATCGGCGTGCCCGATGAAAATTAAATTGATCGAGCACTTGTGCCGAGTCCAAACAAATATAATATCAAGGGCCTAAAAAAGAACCCATCCCACAAAAAGGATTAGCCCAACTAAAATCATATAGAGATAGACTGAACCACCTTGAACCCGAAGGCGTCCGACGATATCCCCAAAGAGCCCCACTGTTCGCCCAATCGACCCTACAATCACACCGTCAACAATCAGACGGTCGAGCCCCTTATGAACAACCCATTCGCTAAACAACTGAAGTGGCGCGACAACAACCCGCCGATAAAAATCATTAAGATAAAAACCATTTTTAAAAAATTGATGGGTCCGTTGAAAACGAAGAGACAGACGCATCGGCCAAAAACGCTTTTGAACATAAATAATCCAGGTAATAAATCCAGCATGGGCCATAATGAGTGTCGCAACAACGGCCAAGACCACCTCCGAAAAACGCCCCTGATCCCCCATCACATGAACCATCTGCGTGGCCAGCCCCGGCATTAACCAATGTCCAATCAAATCTCGACCACCAAAGGCCTCCCCAACACCCAACCAACCCACCACACAGGAGGCAAAGGCAACGATGACCATCACGACAAGCATCGAGACTGACATCTCCTCTGGCCGGCGCCCCCCTATACTCTCCTTGTCCCACTTTCCAAAGAAGGTAACGGCAATCAGTCGAAAGAGGGCGATAGCGCTAAAAATGGAGGCAACAAATATGGCCAGAAAAAGGAGAAAATGCCCCCGCTGATAAACCTCAAAGAAAAGTTGGTTTCGACTAAAGAATCCTGACAGGGGATAAATGCCAATCGCGGCCACAGCCCCCACAAGCACCGTCCAAAACGTCACCGGGAGAAAACGTCGAAGACCCAGCGGACGTTCCAGATTCGTATACCCTGTGATCGCCATCACCGATCCCATCCCGAAGAAAATAAGCGAAACATAAAAGACACAAGTAAAAATATGAAAAATGGAGGCGGCAAAAGCGCCAACACCGATGCCAACGAATGCCATCCCCGCCTGTGCGATCACATAATAGGACAACACCCGTCGCACATCAGTCGGAACAACAGCCGCTGCGGAACCAAAAAGGGCACCGATGGCACCCACTCCGGCCATCGCCATCAAGACCTTCGGTGATAAAACCAAAATAAAGTTCAAACGAATCAAAATATAGGTAGAAACCAGGAGCGTTGCCACGCCATAGATGAACGTAAAGACGGGCCACGGCGCACGCGACGCATCAGGCATCCAAACATAAAATGGAAACTGAAGCGAACGAATCACAACTGAAAGAAGGAGCGAAAAACAGATGATTCCGGAATATGGAAGAAGGAGCATCGAACCAACCTGGAGAGAATTGAACTGGTAGACGTCAAACCCAGGGTCGGCGTGCCCCACAAAGGCCTTCCATATCAAGATCATTGTTAACAACAAAGCCGAACCAGCGATTGTTTCGACAATATAATAGATCGTCGCCGATCGAACATTTGATCCATCGGTAAAATATCGACTGATAAAAATATAACCCACCACGCCAACCATTTGCCAGGCCACAAAAAACATAAAGAGGCTGTCGGTAAAAATAAGCACGAGGACCAGGGCATATTCCAGATTTAAGAGAGCAAAATAAGGGGCCACGTTCTTTTCGCGCGACGTAAAGCCAACCGAATAAATATGAACCATGAGACCAATGAATGACGCAGCAAAGAGAATGACCAATGATAAAGGATCGGCCTTGAACCCAAACTCGAGAGGTTTGTTTAAAAATCCCTTCCAACTAAAAAGCGGACCCGTTATGACCGATGGCGCCACCTCTTCGAGCCCATAAAGAACATATCCGAGAAGAATAACGCCCACGAATGAGAGAAGGACTGTCAGTTGTGACAACGTTACAACCAGCGCTCTTGGCTCACTCATCCGATATTGGCTAGTTAAAAGCGAAAGAAACCCCAGCACCAAAAAACCGATAAATGGCAAGGCCACAATCAGCCACATCAGATCCTGAACCGGGATATGTATCAGTATCGATTCAAGCACGAGGTTTCTCTTCCCCTATTCCAAAACGAATAATGATAAATGCAAGCCCCATCAGAAGGAATAAAACAGCAATGCCGGCAAACCCCTGTGGGCGCCGCCAATACAACGAAAAACCGACGAGTGAAACAATCGCCCCACCCATCGCAACCAACGGAAAATAGCGACCCCACCGGGACAAAAAACGAGACGACTTACCCAGCGAAAGCAGCGTTCCAATAAAACCAACGCAAAAGAATAAGAGACCAATAATTAAGAGATACTCCAAATACACTACTTAGACTCCTTCTGTCCAAGGAAGTGTGACAACGCCCAAACAAGTAATCCTGTCAAAACGATCACAAGAGGAACAACCAACTCGTTCAAAAAGATCCCCAGATTAAACCATGACCAGTCAAACCCTGAAGTCTGATCGAAAAGAAAATGCCTCTTCCCAGAAAAAATCATCGTAAAAAAGATAAAGAAGAGAATAACGCCGCCCGTAGCAAGGAGCACTATCTTCATAAATGCTGATTCAACAATGTTCTTCACGGTTCCCTACTCCGCCTGTTTTTTCCCAGGCTGTAACTTCACGCCCGAAATATCAGATTCGTTCACAATGCCGTAAAGCTTCCCATCCGATTGATATTTCTTCAAAAGTTTCAGTTCACGTTTTGCAGCCTTCCCCTCGGACCCACCGCGAACTTTCTTAAATAAACGCATCGCCTCCTGACGATACTTTTCTCCCTGAACGATCAAATCTTCGTCTGATATTTCCCAATTATAAAGAAGCCAAGCCCATTTACGATGCACCCACCAAATATCCTCATTAACCCGCGCCAAAAGTAACATTCCCTTCCTATTCCACTTTCCGCTTGGATATTTCTTCAGAAAATTCTCAATCCTCGGCAAGACCTCAGAGGGATGACCGATTAAATTTTTTGTTAAACTATTATAATCTGCCTCTGCCGCATCACGTTGACTCGTCGCACCACTTGCCGCGCTCTGAAAGTGGGCTCCTGTATACCGAATAGTAATAATACTATGATCGTATTGAAAGGCCCCCGCACCATATTTCTGGTTCAACTTTTCCGCATACCGATCCATACACTTGGGGTTTCTCGGGGCACCAGCACGTCGATAACATTGCATCTCAGCATCGGTATTGATCGACTCGGTCATTTGATCGAGCGCTTTTCCGTAGAGAATCTGCGTCTTGGAACTGGCTGAACCACTTTGAACCTCTGGAAGAAGAAGATCAGCGGCCGCCTGATATTGCCCCCCGCTCATCAATTTTTCGGCATCCTTGTATGTGGAACTCTTGCTGAAAAGATAGGGAACCCAACAGAGAGAAACAACGAAAACGGTGAATATAACTATACTTTTCCGCACGGCTCCCCCCTAATGGTTTGTCGTTCTCGGTTCTTCGAAGTTAGCAAATCATAGATCTGCAACTAGTTGAATATGGCATAGGGGGAAGAGATTATCAAGTTTGGTCTTGGCTGAATATTCGGCTAATTGAGGTTTCGATTGATAAATTTTTCGAGGGTCTGATGACCAACCGTATAGAGATTCGTGAACTTGATCCCAACACGAGATCCCTTCTCTCCTTCGACACGCGTTACTTCACCACGCAGAGAAACATCCCGCTCTTCTTTAGAGAGATCGATGATTACCTCAATTTTGGGATTATTGGCAGCAGGAACATTTTCACTATCGAGGGAGACAAAAGCGCCGCCGCAACTGATATTTAGCGTTGTGGCCGGAATCAGGCGCCCACCACACCGAAGTGTTACGGGGAGCTCAACGTTTAGACGTTTAAACCGTCTTTTATCCTTCATTCCGTGCCTCCTCCCAGGTTATCGCGCAAATTCGGAAAATGTTGCTACTAAATCTCCTATATCGTTTTATTCGCCAACTCAACCCCAAAAACAACCTTATACGAAAAAACCGATTACGGATTGCGGGGGGGACAAAATGTTGGTAAAGTAACCCCCTTAGATGGATAACATGTCAAAATCACTAGATATTACAGTTTTAGGGGCAGGGAGCTGGGGAACCGCTCTGGCCAAGCTTCTGGCCGGCAAGGGACATAATGTCACGCTCTGGGCCTATGAAGCCGAGGTGGCAAATGAGGTCAACCAGAGCCACAAAAATTCCACCTATCTTCCCGAAATCGAGCTTCCAAAGAAACTGATTGCGACAAACGATCTTAAAACAGCGCTCACAAAAAAGAAGTTCATCGTCTCCGTCATCCCCTCGCACGTTCTCAGGGCGACACTCGAAAAAGCTGCGCCCTTTATCCAGAAGGATGCAATCCTTGTTAGCTGCTCAAAGGGAATTGAAACGGAAAGTGGAAAACTAATCTCCGAGATCATCGAAGAATCTCTTCCTCATACCAATATTAAGAACCACACATACCTATCGGGGCCCAGTTTTGCAATTGAAGTGGCTCACAATCTTCCGACAACAGTTGTCATTGCAGGACATGACACCAATGTCACCCAGCAGGTTCAGGAAATCTTTCGAACCGACACATTTCTAACCTTTACGCACAACGACGTCATCGGCGTAGAGGTTGGAGGAGCCATCAAGAATGTCATGGCAATCGCATCGGGAATGAGTGCAGGTCTCGGTTTCGGCCAGAACAGCCGTGCCGCACTAATCACCCGCGGACTTTATGAGATAATTAAAATCGGCAAGACGCTCGGCGCCAACCCCTTTACCTTTGCCGGGCTCTCTGGTATGGGAGACCTAATTCTTACCTGCACCTCGACAACAAGCCGAAACTATACGCTTGGAAAACGTCTGGGGGAGGGAGAATCGTTGGACAAAATTCTGGGCAACATGAAAATGGTTGCCGAGGGTGTCAACACAACAAAATCAATATATCAGATCGTTGAAAAACATAATATCACAGCGCCCATTTGTCGGGAGATGTATTACATTCTCTATGAAGGAAAGACCGTGATGCAAGCGGCACAGGACCTAACGCAGATGGAGTTGGCTGAAGAATTACGAAATCTCATCGGGGACGTTTCCTGAAGGAACGCGCCCCTCAAGGAGTACACATGGCAAATACAGACACCAACTGTCTTACAGAGGAAGATCCTCTTATCCAAACACTGATCGAATCTGAGGGAAAAGAAATCGAGGTTATCGCCTTCGGAATTTCATATACCGGCACCCTCAAAAAAGTTGATGTCGAAAATGGTTATATCGTCGTGACAGACGATGAAGATACGGCCGTCCTCGAACTGGAACGAATGTCATCATTCCGTCGGCTAGATTAAAAGGAGTTTCAAATGAGCGTCAAAAGAAAAAATCCCCGCATCGTTCTCGAAGGACCTATGCGTGAACAACAACTTTCCATCGGCCGCGAAGAAATCGTCGCCAAAGAGACATGGCGAATTTTCCGCATTATGGCGGAATTCGTTGACGCCTTTGAAGAGCTCAAGGGAATCGAACCCGCCGTTACCTTTTGGGGGTCCGCACGCACAAAAAAGAGTAACCCCTATTACAAATTGACACACGCCACAGCAAAGGCCCTCTCCAAGGCCGGCTTCTCGATCATCACCGGCGGCGGCGGCGGACTCATGGAGGCCGCCAACAAGGGAGCTCGCGACGGAAGAAAGGGTCACTCGGTTGGGCTCAACATTATGCTCCCCTTTGAACAAAGTATGAATCGTTACGTCGATATCGGTCTCGAGTTTCACTATTTCTTCACAAGAAAGGTCATGTTCGTCAAATATGGTGAAGCTTATGTCATCATGCCGGGTGGCTTTGGAACGCTCGACGAACTCTTCGAGGCCCTTACACTTCAGCAGACTGGCAAGTCAGATAATTTCCCCGTCATCCTGATGGGCAAGAAATATTGGAGAGGTCTCTTTCGTTGGTTGAAAAACAGTGTCGAGGCCGAAGGGCATATCAACAAGAAGGACTTTGAACTCTTCACGATGACCGACGATCCAGACGAGGTCGTCGATATTATCTCAAAGGCCACGCACGCAAATCGCTAGTCTTCGGATTGCGAGATTAGGGGTTCGTCTGACTTTTAGGAGTACCAAGTAAAAAAGGGAAGCCATTGGCTTCCCTTTTCTATTTGGCGCGCCCGATCCTCCTTCGCCAAGGCTTCGGCGGACAGGGAGGAGGTCCTTTGTTCGTCTCATCCGTAATCGCCTTGCTCAACGGATGAGTACTCACTTCGGACAGACGTCGCTGTAATCGTCTGCCTACGGCAGTCTCAACACCGACGTCTCGAACCATTAGGGCTTCTCGACCTCTCGGGCCGGGGGGGGGGGGCAAAACAAAAAACAAAAGAACACCAACGACCACTCCCCCTTTGTATTCTCCGTT
>CAYWXY010000116.1:0-7785 GCA_964462555.1 uncultured Pseudomonadota bacterium
AAAAAACGTTTTCGTTCGTTAGGCAATCGTCGACCATTTCCCTCAGCAATGTTCAAAACAATGCTGCTGACCGCTCTTCTCAACTGATCAATCAGATATGATGTTCCCCTCGGCCAACTCTTCGTGATCGATGGCACGCTCCTTGCCACATTCAGAGCCATTTCGTAGCATTTCAATTTTTTGTGATTAAGCATTTTTCACTCCTTTCATGGATGAGGGCTTCATTGCCTCCCCACATATTTGAGGAGGCAATGAAGCCCTCATCCAGACAAAGGAGGTTCATTTATGAATCACAAGAAATTGAAATGTTATGAATTACTACTCGAAGTCGCAAGGAGCGTGCCATCGATTCTAAACAGGTTGCCTCGAGGAAATGCCTATATTGAGGACCAGATCAAGCGCGCTCTATCCAGTGCAATCCTGAATCTTGCCGAGGGTAATGGTCGTAGAAGTATAAGGGAACGAAATCGTTTTTTTGATATATCGCTTGCTTCAATATCAGAAACATCTGCTGCAATCGATATCATATCGGCATATGGATTCATCACAGCCAACAATGAGATTGCTCTTGTGAATCTGCTCACAAGAGCATACGCAATGATCATCAAGCTAAAGAAGTAATTACCTATAATCCACATATCTAGATCTAGGTCTTCAGCTATTCTCTTATTCTCTGTGATCTATACGGGCTTATTTGAATTCGGGTTTTATTTCGATTTCGATTCGATCTGAGGCATGGTTGAGCTTCAGTGAAAACCCATCTTTTCCAAAAAAGACTTCATTCAGATCCAAAAGATTAAATGATCCTAGAAAATCATTCAGAACCTCAAGAGATACCGACTTGGGAATTTTAATTTCCAGAGGTTCATCAGGATCGCCATAGATCTCAATGCCATACCGGAGTTTTTCACGAAACGATGAAAGAATACTACTATCAGGAACCGTCGTTGCATTACCGCCCGGAATCTTTTTGAAGATAATCTTTGAATATTCAGATATTGGTCGAATGCTAAAGGCCAATTTCGACGCATCGTCTTCGGGCGTGTAAATCTGTCCCACCTCAAGAGCAATCAGGAGCGTTGCCCGCACCTTCAAGATTGGCGCTGGTTCAAGAGATTCCGGTATCATCGAACGAACGACAGGATTTTCCTCTTCGTCGAGTAAGACTGAAGGATTCCCATATTCATCGAGACCCTTCGACTCATCGATTTCCAAAGCATAGAACGACACTTCTATATCAGGAAGTTGTACTTCCAATACATCGGCCGGTCGATACTCAACCTGAATCTCATCTTCACCCGGAACCGGTGGCAATTCATAAGGAACATCAGTTTGGTAAATCTTTATATGTGGAGCCAAAGCCCTGCTTCCCTTGAGCCTCAATTGCAAGGGATGCTTATTGCTAAGATATCCATTCGTTGGTAGTGCACTTCCGAGCATCTCCATGACGCGCGGACGCAACTGACAAAGGGCCGGTGGTGACTGAACCTCATTCGTTGGTTCAAAGGCGTCACACTCTTGCACGTAATCAAAATCCCGGCGTTTGAAAAAGGTGTTATCTAGCTCCCAGTCTAAAAGACCACTTCCCTCTTTCTGAAAGACCAGCTGAAAAAGAAGTTCATTGATTGTTGATGTCGAAAGCGCGAGTTTAAGGCGATCCTTCTTGACCTGCCCCTTAACAATGGAGGACGAAATATCGTCCAGCAAGATTCCAACATCATCTCGAAAAACATTATTATCGAGCTTCTTGGCGACCGATGCCCCTCCAACACGTGTTGGAATCGACAAATCGACACCTTTTTCATCCACGGAAAACCAACCGTCAAAGGGCGCCACACCGCCACCCAGCCAAAAAGAATGATCTAAGAGTGGAAGTTCAAAGGCTTGATCCTTCAGCTCTTCACGAAGCATATGCGTAAGCATCGCCGAGCCCTTACAATGAAGCATTGAATTGACCAGATCGAGAACCGTCTGATTCAGTTCGGCCGATTCTGCATTACCAAGATTTATGTCGATACAAATCTGACGATCTTTTTCACTCAGTTGCTGAGTCTTATCATCGCAACGCGCCAGCGCACCACCCTTGGTAGCACCTCCAACCAGATTTTTAGGAAGCAAAATAGCCGGACGATTCGTACAGTAAGCGCCCACCTTATAATCACAGTCATCATTATCGCTTGTTAGAAGAACCAGCGGTTTTCCATCTGGCATAATCTCAATT
Source organism: uncultured Pseudomonadota bacterium (assembly GCA_964462555.1). Lineage (GTDB taxonomy): Bacteria > UBA10199 > UBA10199 > CAYWXY01 > CAYWXY01. Next base: position 2,222 of record CAYWXY010000116.1, read on the forward strand.
TTTCCATCCAGTTGTGCCGCTCGAATAGCCACCAAAATTGGTAAAACAAAACCATCCGGACGACCATCCTTATTATCGTCGCCAAATGTCTTAAGATGTATTTCAACTCCCTCAAGATTCAACTTAAAACCGATACTCTGTTTTTTAAAATCAAGTCGCTCAATCTCTACACGATCGAGCCCAAAATCACCCACCAATTCAACAACAGTTCATTCAAGCCCACCGCCGGCATCACAATATGGAAGCTCTTCCAAAATCGGTATCAAGGGATCCGGCTTATTTTTTTCCGACGTCTCTTGTTCCTCTCCCGCTATTACGGGGACTGTTGACATCAAATCAGTCACCATTTCAGTCAATCCATCCGAATTAAGGAAACTATTAATGAGTGGACGTAGCATCTCATTGACATACTCAGAACCCAGCTGAAGTCCAACACCATCTTGAATCCAACCAGAGAGCGGATCAATATAAGGATTGACGAGCTTTCCCCAGCCAAAAACAAACGACTTAGAAATCGTTTCCATCCCTGTATTCACGTCGATCTTCCCGGCGTTAATTCCGGTCGTTGGTGTCAATTGTGCATAGTAATAACCATCACTCTCCGGACAAATCGAAACTGGATCCAAACGATTCCAGTAAACAACAACATCTCCATCCTTGCATTCGTTTGTCTGACCGCCCAAATTGGCGACAGAAAATTTTAATGGAATCGTTGGATAATCTCGGGATACATATAATGATCGATCTGGAAGCATAACATCAATCGCGGCATCATTGGATATCACATCAAATGAAACACTTCCCACCTCTGGACAGGAGGAACTTTCCGTTGCTGCATTACAGGCCGTAATACGTAGATCATTTTTACCATCCAGCACGGGCACACAAATATCAAAAACACCACCGGCCGCAATATTCCCCTGACGAACGATCGTCTTCGTACCACCGTCCAATGACTCAATCATATTTTCTATAGTAATCATGACGCCACCAGTGGCTGTCCCAATAAAATCACAAAACTTACAACCATGGAGAAGATCGACATGGGCAATTACCTTACGCGCCTCAATGACACCACCAGTGGCAGCTGGGTCGGGCTCGAGTGTAATATCGTCACGCGTCATCTTCGGCGGTTCAACACGGCTCGTTCGAACAGTCTTGGAAGTTGCTTCACCATCCAAACTGACCACATCAACCATAATCGTGTAAGGACCCATCTCTGAAAGTGGAACACGAATAGCAAAAAGACCTTTCTGGTCTAAACACGCATCACTCGTACCAAGCCACCCCTCTTCCCAACAGTCACTCGAGGCCCATTGTTCAATCTCAACCTGATTGAATGACTTCGTATATTCCTGCTGCGAATAAACTTGGATATGAGAGAAAACGGATGTACGACGATCGACCGTCCCCTTGACCACAACATATTTATCGGCAACAGAAAACGGTGGCGTATTCAAACACAAGAGTCCCTGTGCAATTTCACAAACCTCAACCGGCAAAATTGCCTCGGGACCACACCGAGATGATGTATCAACCTTTACTTCGACACTCTCTTCAGTGACATCCGACAGATCATCACTATTGTCGTCATCTCCTTTATTCTGAGATTTGAGAAGAAGCGTCATTCCACCCACTGCACTCTCTTGAGATAGTGCAAATTGCTCCATTGTCGGGAGAATGACAAAGAGTGAAAAAACGAAAATGATTAATATTTTCAATATGTTACGTTTACTCATAACATACACCCCTTCCGTACATCACTTATCGCTCCCCTTCATAAAAAGTTGCGTCCTTTTTTTCAAGGCACGACGCACAACGTTATTTTATGCGGCGCGTCGACCCGCCGCATATTGAGAAATTTTTCACGCAACTTATACGATGTGAGTGACGATAACCCTGCGACACAAGATAGGGGTCTATTTAGGCCTAAAAACATGAGGTATACATGAAGAGATGTTTAAAAAATGGGGCGCGTCTATTCGTGTGGCTGACACTGACAGCACTTTTTCTTACATCATGTGTCGGTCCAGACTTTACTCCAGACTATTTCGGCATTCAGCAAAACTCAGATGAAACTGAGGATGAAGCCATCCCGTCTGAAAGTGACGTACCCGGTGAAGAGGCAACGGAAGCTCCCATCGACATTTTCAAGTTGGTCGTGGGCGAAGATGGCCGACAAATTGATGTCTCCATCCCGTCCAAGAATACGATGGAAGTCAGCACTGGTACATATATTTCGCGCGACGAGACGGAAATCGGCCCAAAATATACCACACAGGCCAAGTTCAAGATTCTCAATACTAGCAGTAGTAGTATTGATGTTTCACTGCCACCACAGATTGGGCCCTTTTATATCAGTTCACTTGGCAAACTAGAACAAAACCTGGGACCCAAACAATTTATCATCATTACTATTTCGTTTACGCCTTCGCTAAAATTTGTGAGTGAAGGAGAAAAGATTGTAAAAGAAATTGAAATTGCGGGCCATGAATTTAAAATCAGCGGAATCGCGCTTGATCCATCGGGACAGGCCTCGATCAACGTTCTCAATGACCAGGGCGATATCGAAAGATCCGATACCGCTATCCTCACGTTCACTGAGATCCCCCTCGCAGCCCATCCCAGGCGCAAATATTTCATGTGTGACCAAGTAAGCTGTGATGGAGAACTCCGCTGGGCCAATTGCGGACCCTGCATTGATATTGTCAGTGGACGTTGCGAACTCCTTGTTGTTAACCAAAGCGGTGAACCAGTCAACGCAGTCGGTAGCCAATGTGAAGCAGTAACAAACGACACGACCCCGGCCCATGAAATAAATCTCTCCAGCTCAGACATTCTGACGACAAAAGTTGTTAAAAAGATCGTCGAAGTGATCAATACTGGAACTGAACCGCTCATTATTAACAAAATCAACATCAAGGAAATTGGCAAAACCAAATCGAAAGCACAGTTTAGCATCAATAAAGAAGCCATTTTCATCGGAGAATCGTTTGAAGATGTCAAAGAGAATATCTTCAACGCCTTCGAATCAAATGAAGCAGTTGATGCCGCACGACTTCCGATTGTTCTTCCCCCATTTGACCCTCCGGTCCTCACGTCACGCGCCTATATGGTCCTCGCTTATCATCCGAGTGATATTATCGGTAGCGACGGAGCCCCCGCGGCTGTGGGAAGTAGCTCCAAGGATGAGGCCATTCTCATGATGACATTCGATGATGGCAAAAGAGAGCTGGCCCTTGCCGGAACAACAACGATCAAAGAAATTCCGGCACTTCAGATTTTCGTCAAGACATCAACGGGTATTCGCCCCATTACAAATGAAGAGATCTTTCCGATCAAGGGGATCACGACTGATACAGAAAATCTTGCGTTACCTCTTTTTATGAAGGTTTCCGATTCCGCCACAGTGGGACTTCGTATTTCGAGCATCAATCTCACAGGAAATAATTTTGAATGGCTCAATACGAAGGATAAAATTGATCAGAAACCTGAAGAAGATCGTTGTGCCATCCCCGTCTTTGATGATTCTGGCTCACAAACCGATATTATCACTGAACTGGAACCTGTCAGCCTCAATCCAAATGGATTTAGCTTGGAACCGGGAAGCTACACCCCGGAAAACATGCCGCTCTTCGGTTGTATGAATTTTTATCGTGACATTGATGCACCACTCGAAAAAGCAACATTCAGAGCTGACATGACGATTACAGCCCAAGAACTTACAGCGAATGGTCAGGTGGCAACGAACCCAGATGGCTCCATTAAAGAGACACCATTCCACTTTGGTCTTCTTGGCGTCATCGACCCACTCAAGGGGCGAGTTATTCTTAGAATCTCCCAGACGATGTCGGGCGTCATGAACCCGCAATTCCCAGGGCTTTCATCTGTTGCCTCTGACGAGGAAATGCAAATGATGATAGCAGCCGGCATTGCCAAGGAATCAGACCGCGACATTTTCCGAATGGCCATGCAGCTCGATCCCTTTGACGAAGAAACCATTTACGATGTCACGGGTGAGATCGCATCGACACCGGGAGATGGCATTACTGCGGTTTTCAACCCCGTAGATACCCGAGCTATCCCAATCGACTATGAAGACCCGGCTCTCCCCGACTACACGAGTTTGATCTTTGACTCTACATTGCCCGAGGGTGAACAAGGTGTCTTTGAAGGATATGATAATATTCCCGAAGGTTTTAAGGCCGGTGGCCTCCGCATCTATACGGCTACGCTTTCTTATCCTGGACCGCTGGCCAAACCGGAAGAACGCCCCGATTCACCATCAGAATGCGAAATCGTCGATCCATGTACCGCGGAGGGTCAGCGTCGCCACGGTGAAGGCCCAGCAAATCCCGCATACAAAGGCGTCTGTGCCTATTTTTATACAACTGCCGGCAGCTTTGATAGTCCGGCCTTTCACTATCCCAATGAAGAACCACCTGGAACACGACGTGACATGTGTAAGGATCGGGAAAAACCATATGAATTAAAATCTATTCAGGGAAAATATACACTTGATGGCCGAATGGAATTTCCAAGTGTCGGCATGTTCTTTCAAGGGCCAACTTATTTTCACAATCCATCCGGACCATTGGGACCTGTCTCGCCACTGAATGAACTCTTTCACCTCACGTTCACGACCGAGGCACTGCTTCCACTTTCTGAGACAAAAGATATTGATCGCGTCCCAGACAAACGGATCGACACGGCCAAGGGTGAATACAAGGTCAACTTAAACGACCCCTATTCAGATCTTCCGCAGCTATGTCCGAACAACACAAAGAATCGTTTTCTCCAGGGTAACTACTACAGCACCTGGAAATATATCGCATCACTTCTCAAAAAGGACAAAGAGGGGAAAATCCCTGCTGGTTGTCCTGAGGAAGACAATAATTTTACGGGAGGAATCGCCTATCTCAATGGAAAACGTCTTGACCACAAGACCGGACACGCAACATTTGTCGCTGCCGGAAAATTCAGCTCATCTGATGATCTAACATTCGCATTTAAGGACGTCATGATGTTCATCATACTAAATGGTTGGTTTTGTGATCCCCTAGGCCCTGAAGAGGAAATGGAGGGATCGCATTGTTATGACAAGGAATTTAACTATCGCGATGCGATGACAGAGTATTCGATCGTCGGGAATGGCCCGTAGATACGCACTGTGCCAACGCAACGCATATTGTGAAAGCACTCTTCTAGTCGTTACAGTGAACACGCAATAACCGAAACGCTCACTGGACGCAGAGGAGGAAAATAAAATGGCAGAACCAAGCAAAGCAAAACCTATTATTACAGTTGGGTGTGGAGGCACTTTTCCGCTGAATTTCCCTGTGACTGATGGGGGTAAAGGATGGTATTGCAAAGCTGGAGTTCTCTTTTCCCATCTGGACGAAGCGTTAAGCCTTTCAGTGGTCGGCGGCTACTCAGACACCAAACTAAATGGCAAGCTCTTCAAGGACGCCTATGGTGATGGCACGCAAGCGCCCTACAGACGCAAGCTGATCGGACTCGAATGGGGAATGTCAAACCGAAGCAAATTTGCAACCGATTCGAGC
>CAYWXY010000117.1:0-4666 GCA_964462555.1 uncultured Pseudomonadota bacterium
TCATCAAGCGCCATCTCAACCACCTGATGTTTGGAGGCTCCAATCTTGTCATAGGCCGCACTCTCGAGCAACGTGACATAACGATGGGTGTCGGGGTTATTGATGATCGAATGTTTATCAAAGACCCAATGAAAATGACTGTCAGTAAGCCCGATCATCAACCGATCCATCACCGGCCGGTCATACCAAAGATTCACTGAAACAATCGGCGTGTACACCCAACGGTTTAAACCACCCACATAACGTTCCGGCAAGACCTCAGCCAATCGATCAGGGGGTAACGCCAGTATATAGGCGTCCGCACGATGATAGCGTCCCCGTCGATCGACAACCCCCTTAACCATATGTTCTTTGATATCAACGCCCGCTATCTCATTCGCTGTAAAAATTTCGCCATTATTATTTTGAATGAATTCCGCCGCAGGATTCGCAATCAACTCAGAGAAACCAACCGTGGAATAGGCGAGAACGCTATGACTAGCCGGCACCGACAAAATTTCCATAAGCATTTCCTGAAGGAGTCGCGCAGAGACCTCATCCAAGTCAGCATTAAGTGTCGCCAAAATAAAAGGACGAAAAAAATGGTCGCGTGCCGCCTGCGACTGTTTCAACTCATCCAAAAGTTCGGCGGCACTGATATTATCACAGGAACGCTTGAGCCGACGGTGTTTTAAGATTAATCGGAGAAGATCCATCTTTGGAAATTTGGAATACCGAAGAAGTCCCGCCAAGAAATGAAGGGGTGACCGAATATTCGGGCAAGAAAATTTATTCCACTTTCCATCTCCTGAAACAAAATCGATGGCAAGTCTCTCCTGCCTGGCAACATGATCCGATGAGCCTATCAGCGAAAGAAATTCCGATGTTTTGTAATAAAATCCAGTAAAGAGGTGCTGGCCATTGTCCACATTGTCGCCAGTCACCGGCTCACGATAGGAGTAAATGCGCCCACCCAAGAAGGGACGTTTTTCAAAGAGTGATACCTGAAATCCTTTATTAATGAGTGAGACTGCGGCGGAAAGGCCCGCGATACCGCCCCCCACCACGATTACCTTTTTCATCCCCATCTCATCTTCCACCAGCGACGAATCGCCATCCTGAGTTTTTCTTTGTTTGGAACCCTAATCTTTTCTTCAAAGACATTGTAGTGCCGCTCACGAATCTCCATCAAAATTTTATAATAGATGTCCGCCATTACCATTGCCGGCAAAAGTTTACGTGCAGCCTTTTTATCAAAACCGGTCAGCGCCTTATTAAAGAAGTCGTTGGCACGCTCCCACTCAAAGTCCATCAGTTTCACAAACTCATCCGTGTATCGTTTCTGGAGAATATCGTCTTCCGTCAGATGAAATCTCAAAAGATCCTCTTTTGGAATGTAAATGCGATCCCGCTCTGCATCGGAAGCAACATCGCGCAAAATATTTGTCGTCTGGAAGGCAAGTCCAAGATTCACAGCCGCCGTATGGTTCTCTCCATTATCCTCAACCTCAAAAATCTTGAGACAAATGAGACCCACGATCGACGCCACGCGATAACAATAATGAACGAGATCCTCAAACGTCGCGTACCGAGTCTGAACCATATCCTGCATAATCCCGTTCAAATGATCGACCATATACTCTTTCGGAATTCCGAATGTCGTCACGGCATAATTCAGTTCTTTCGTCAGCGGATGCTCCGACGATCCTTCGTAGCATCGATCAATTTCATCCCGCCAGAAGGCAAGCAGACGCTCCTTTGCCGCCATCTCTGGTTCTTCATCGACAATATCATCGATCACACGACTGAAGGCATAGATCGCATAGATCGCCCGACGTTTTCGCTTGGATAAGAAAAAGAAGGCGTAGTAAAAATTCGACCCGCTCCCCTTCACAATCTTTTTGCAATATTTTTCCGGTTTCATATCAATCTCGTCATTCTCCGACTTGATCGGAGAATCTAAAATACATTCAGTTGTGGATCCTCCGGTCAAGCCGGAGGATGACATGCTAACTAAAACGCAAAGAGCGCCTTTAACATCAACCGCGCCCAATCCACCTTCGTCACCACGGGTCGCTCGAAAATATTATATCCATTCGCCTTGATCTTCTTAAGAATCTCCATCCCCCCGCACCACGTCAACTTAAGCTCCATCTTGAGACGCCAATTCGGCACTACCAAACAGAGCGGACGCCCCTTCTCAAAAAGCTCTTCGGTCCGCCGAACCTGAAAGGCCACCAACTTCTTCAAGCCATCGGTCAGGTCACCCTTCTCCAGATCATACTCGGTTACACCATACTCGACCATCTCTTTTTGCGGAAGATAGATCCGATTCTTTTCCAGATCGACCCTTACGTCCTGCCAAAAATTCGCCAACTGCAACGCCGTGCAGATATGATCCGACCACTTAAACCATTCTTCATTCCGATAACCATGGAGCAATAATATCAGTCGCCCCACCGGATTCGCCGAACGCTCGCAATAATAAAGCACCTCGTCAAAATCCTTTTTCCGATTCGTCAAGACATCCATCTTAAAGGCACGCAGGAGATCCTTGAAGAGTTGTTCGGGAAGTGACATTTCGCGAACCGTCTGCTCCAGCGCCACAAAGATCGGATGAATTCCTCGACCCTGATAGGCAAGCGCCAACTCCTCTTCCCATTCATCGAGAGCCGCCATTCGATCACCTTTAAAGTCAAGCTCATCAGCAAAATCATCCGCCGTTCTCGCAAAGGCATAAATATTACAGACATGTTGCCGCAAATGCTTCGGCACACACCGTGACGCCACCGGAAAATTTTCGTAATGGCTAAACGTCAGTCGACGACAATATTCATTCGCATAGTCGAGCGTCGGCCGAGACGCCTCCAATCCCCGAAAATGCGATGGCAAGACCATTTCACTCATTTTTTTTATGTATAATATTATCAAATAGTTAGCAAGCTTCTATCAACAGACACCCATTATTTGTTCTCGACCATATTAACGCTAAAGTTAATTTGGTCTTGACCATATTAACGAAGATATGCATAATGGTCTATGTGAAACAGCGTCCATCATACATCAATCTCATCAGAAATCTTGCTCTCAAGCATGGTAAGATGGCCTTTATCACAGGGCCCCGACAGGTTGGCAAAACGACTATTGCCAAACACCTCTTATCCCAATACCCCGACGGACGATATTATAATTGGGATGATGTTGCCTTTAGACGCCGATGGATCAAGGACCCAAAATCGGCAATTCCCCAAATTGTTGGTCAAAAACCCTTGGTGGTCTTCGATGAAATTCATAAAGCACCCCGCTGGAAATCATATTTAAAGGGCATTTATGACATGCGCGGAGAAGACGCCAATATAGTGGTCACGGGCAGCGCCAAACTTGACACTTTTCGTCGGGGAGGAGACAGCCTCTTAGGTCGATACTTTCAATTTCGACTTCACCCCTTTTCCGTTGGAGAACTCTCTCAATCCAGCATCCATCCAGACAAGATAAAAACATCATTATCTAAGACATTATCCTCAAAACCGGGCCTGTTAAAAACCTTACTTGAACATAGTGGTTTTCCAGAACCATTTCTCAAATCGGACACCACATTTACCAACCTCTGGCGACGCACTCGAATAGAACGTCTTGTTCGTGAGGATTTGCGGGATTTGACCCAAACACACGAGTTGCCACTCATTGAAGCGGCCGCCAGCCTTATTCCCGAACGTATTGGATCACCTTTTTCAATTCAATCACTGGCCGAAGACCTCGAAATCAGCCACCCAACAGGCAAGCGTTGGATAAAGTGGCTTTCACAACTTTACTACCTCTACTCTGTCACGCCCTACAGCAAAAACATTGCACGCTCCATCAAGAAACAACCTAAATTATATTTATGGGATTGGTCAGAAATTTTAAATAACGGACCTCGATTTGAAAATATAATTGCCAGCCACCTACTAAAGGCCATTCATTTTTGGATGGATAGTGGAATAGACACATTTGAACTCTTTTATCTCCGAGACAAAGAAAAACGTGAGGTTGATTTTCTTGTCGTAAGAAATCGAAAACCGTGGATGCTTGTCGAATCCAAATCCAAAAAAGGATCCCCCTCCTCGCATCTTTACCATTTCTCAAAGATATTAAGACCCGAACTTGTCATCCAGATTGTTGAACAACAAGGTGTTCATGAGTGGTTTGATATTACCGGGGAAGCCCGAGGCCATCTTGTTAGCGCTGATTCTTTTTTGGGTTTGCTCCCATAACATCCCCTCTTTGTACAAATCTAAAGTCCAATTTTGAATATGTACAAACCAATAAAAATTACAATATTGGCCCATTATCACTCTCCAGCCACTGGAACGGATAAATCGAAAACAGGGAAACGAAGCGATATGTATAATATTATCAAATAGTTAGCAAGCATCTAAAAACAGACCATCCGCCAAAAAATTGACAAAGGGGGTGAATTTCAACCTATTCTGGATCCAAACTATCTAGTTGATTTTATTTAATAATTTATAGATCGAGCCAAATGAGTCAAATTTTACAGGGTTCTATTTCACCCCTCCCAGTTATCTGTCGCAGAAAAATAATAAAATAATTCAATTATTCCAATCGGTTATATCCGGGCCCCCCCCCGCGGGAGGGGGGCCGGGGGGGGGGGGGTTGGTGGGGGGGGGGGGGGGGGGGGGGGGGG
>CAYWXY010000117.1:4676-7739 GCA_964462555.1 uncultured Pseudomonadota bacterium
AATTTCCCCCCTCCCCGTAAACTGCCCCACAAAAAAAAAAAAATAAATCAATTATTCCAATCGGTAAAAACCACCCCCCCCCCCGCCAAAAGTGGCACGACTCTTGCTCTATAGTAGACGGATTCACTGATCCCTGAGGAGGGTATTATTATGAAACGGTTAACCATTTTTTCACTCTTGATGATCGCAACACTGATCACAGGGTGTGGTGGTGGACTTGGTAATCTTTCAACAGGCGGAACAGGTCCCGGCGCCGTTATCGGCGGCGGCGAAGACGGCGAAGACGCCGGCGGTGGCGCAGAGGAAGGCGGCGACCTGGGTAGCAAGGGAAACTTTGTTATCAGTGGTACCGTCAATGTTCCATCCATCTCCAGTGCCAACATCGCCTCACCCGGTTTCAAGGTATCACAAAGCGCCCCCAACTTCGCCCTAGGCGAAGCGTTGGCAGGCGGCTATGCCGTAGAATGCCAAGATATCGTTGGTGGCGAAACGCTTTGCGAAACAGTGACTGGAGCTAATGGTACCTTTTCATGCGACGGTATCGATTTCGAAGATGCCGCAGAAGCCATCATCATCTGTAGTGCAAGAAATGACGACGGATCACAGTTCGTCATGGACATGAAGAACGTTGACCTACTCGCCAACACCTCCGTTATCCTCGAGCTCGACCTCAATAGTACCGTTGCCGCTCAAACGGTGATCAGCGTTATTGGTTCATTCGTTGAGAACCTAAAGAATCCACCAGTCGACAGAACCAAATCAATCCGTTCCATTGAGTCTGCGGCCTGGTCGTACAAGAAGAGTGCCCTCCCGGATATCACACTCACACTCATAACAAATGGTATTTTAAATATCGGTGTCATGAAGTCCATCATTGTGGAAACAATGGAAAACGGTGACCTGGATGTCCGTTTTCGCGACTGCACCGCCTATGCCGGTTCGGTTGCCAAAATTCTTGGGTGTCTGCAGGCCCAACAGGTCAGCCTCGCCGATCTTGGATACAGTGGGAACTGGGGTTCGTTTATCAGCGACATGAATCGCGGCGCCATTAGTGAAGACATCGGAAATGCGATGGTCGAAACAACCGTCGAGCTCTGCGGCGGAAACGTGGCTAAGCTGGGTGCCAAGTTTGAGACGGCCCTTCAATACCTAAAGACAATGGCTGAGACCGCAAATGAGATCTTGATGGATAACGCACTGACAACAACGGACGCAACATCAGATTCAGCTACCCTCAACACAAACGTCACAGCAAAGGCACCTATCGCCCCAACAGTTGACGAACCGACTGAAGAAGAGGCGGAGACCGTTCAAGGGATTCTATGTACCTATGAGGATACGGAGAGCATGGAGGATGCACAGGAGGCGATCGAAGATATCATCGAGACAAGTGAAGAAAACGGCATTGATGACGAAACGCTCTCATCCAAGGCCTACCTGGCGGCGGCACTCGCTGAATTCGTTTCAGAGGGTTGCGAAGAACACATCGAAGATGAAAACCTCGCAAACACCTCAGCCTCCCAATGTACAATTGGTAGCACCGGCATGGTCCAGTCGCTTGCACAAGAATGCTGTGTTGAACACTTCACCGAAGCACTCCTTCCAATCATCATGGTGGTCGATATTTCAGGCATTATTTCGACAGCTGTGGAAAAAGATACGTATGTCCTCGCTATCTTATCCCTCACCGAAGACCAATTTTATACACTTTATGCCGAAAATGAGGGTGTATCCAAGGCCCACAACCTCCTGAAGAAGGGGGCCGTCTATCTTGCCAACGTCATCGCAGAAGGCAAAATTCAAAACCCATATCTCTTAGAACAGATTAAGTGGGATGTACTCATCAAGGATATGAGTAAGGCTGAATGTCAACCCGTTAGCATGGACTGTCTGCCCTCCACCGATGAATTTAATAAATATTGGAACCCCTCCTGCGAAGATGGGAACGCGGCAACGTGTGCTAGCGCTGACGCTAACCAGGACTTCAATGCAGGTAGTTGCGAAACGGACTGCGGTGGTTGTGCTGGCCCGTGCTATTGTGACGAAGCGTGCACTAACTTAGGAGATTGCTGTAGCGATTTTAATAGCTCGGGGTGTGAGGCAGAGATTAATAATGATCAGCTCCCCGCAGCCGCGGGAACCGGCGGCGGAAACGACGTTGATCTGAGTGGCATCACTAACTGGGAAGTAGATCACTTTTTAAGCAGTGCCAACAATTGTGGAGAAAAAACATTTCAGATCGATGGGTCCACTTTACTTTTCTGTTGGGGCGATCTTGCATGCTTTGATGCCGGTGATTGCTGCAACGACGTCTGCAATTATTGCGAAAATGAGCTCCCCGAAATAAAAGATCATTGTGAAGGATTTAGCCCCGTAAGTGAGGACGAGGAAGAGGAACCTGACACCGGTTTCTTTGCACCTCCTACCGCAGAAAATAACGCAACCCTCTTCTCCTGTACTGATAACTGCGGCGGTTCAGCCGGCATGTGCTGGTGTGACCCCATCTGCGTTGTTTATGATGACTGCTGTGAGGATATGGAAGGTGAATGTCCGGAAGAATGGGAGGCGGGTCAAGAAATGGTAAACTCAGAGAATTACGATGGATATAACGAAGATGGCGACGACCCCGGTGGTGGTGGTGGCGCGGCAGGCGATGCCTGTGAAGAAGATGGCGATTGCGCAAACCCCGTCTGCTTTGATTGCGTATGTCTCGGCCTTGCGGAATGTATCGGTGGCTCAACGAAGAGAGAGGATGGCTGGGCCTGCAATTGTGATTCGGACTGTGCCGGTGGTATCTGCGGTCAAGACGGCAACTGCGCAGGAGGCGGCACCCCCGTCGGCAACCCATACGGCGACCAAGTATGCGATGGTGGCGGTGGCGGTGGCGATTCAATGTCAATTTCGTGGTTTGGCAATTATGTCGGCGGCGTCTTGCTCACCGACACTGTAATGGTAAGCATCACGAGCGATATCGACTGCGTAATGACATCCTGTAGTTATGAATTCAGCAAAGATCCGTTATTCATGATACCTGGCCCTTATGACGTATATTCAGCCATTGGT
>CAYWXY010000118.1:0-7635 GCA_964462555.1 uncultured Pseudomonadota bacterium
CCTCTTTGGCGTATCGGTTTCAATGAGAAGCTGGTAAAGCCGCCGAGTCAAAGGGGTCCACATCCTGTGTGGCAAGGAATAGATAACGTCAATAATCGAAAAGATCAAGTCCTCTTCATCGACCCAGGCGTCCATCGTCTCCATCAGGCGCCCCACCTCGTCCTCCCGGAAGGCCCGACGCATACCAAAGATCAAGCGCCGTTTTAATTCGTCATGGACGCCGGTTACCTTTTTGAGCATATGATCGATTTTGCCATGAACCGCCAGCACAGCGTCTTTTCTGGCCCTTTCCCATTCCCCACTCCCTGGAGGCAAAGTGAAGAGCGCGGCCAAATTCTCTTTGGAAAGTATCATCGGCTCTCCGAACCGGACCTTAACGGTCACTCCCCGCTCAAAACGCATCTTTCCTCGGGGCGCAATGATTCCAGCCCCCTTGATGCCGATTGGAACAATGGAGATCTTTTTTCCCTCTTTGGCCAATTGAAATGCCGCATCAATTGCGAGATAAGCAGCCCCTTTTCGCAAATGTCCTAATTCTTTTTCGACGTCTTTCTCACGAATGGTCGTATAGTATCCAGCATCGAGACGACGCCCATGTTCATCGATATTTCCATAGGCCCGCGTCCCCTGCGGAAACATTAAAATATCCGATCCCTTTTGAATCATGGCTTCGACGGCCTCATCAACGGCTCGAGTTGGCTGATCCTTTTTTGCCTTTCGGTCGACAAAGATCGTACCCACCGCCTCCATTGCACGTCCCATCCCAAGGAGACGATACAAAAACCAATTATCATAAAAGTGATCGCGCGCTGCCATATATTTTGGACGAAAATCTCTTTGACGATCGACGCTGACAACGCCCAGAACAAAGGGCACAATAGCGAAATCGATAAAACTTTGGTGATTTGAAATAAAGATGACGGGGCCCTCAATATGATCCAGATGTTCAAGCCCCTTCACCTCTACTCGCGCGCACAACTGACTCAAAATTTCTCCGCCAAAAATTGTCGCCGCCATATCACCCATTCTTTGACATTTTTCGAGACCGAGCCACTTTGCTGACTTTGTAACAATACGTGTAATCCGTGCCGCATGGAAAAAGCCTGGAATAGCCGGCCAAAAGGAACGTCCGGTTTTTCCTTTTCGATAATCGGCTGGAAAACGCGGCGACTCCGGGGATGTTTTTGGAAGATGGTGACGAAAGAGTTTTAGGCTCGATCGATAAGCCTTAAAAAAGGCCCGGTGGTCAATAATTGGATGGGTATTGAGGTATTCAATAAATTCTCTTGTTCGCCGACGGCGCCAAATGATCCACGCAATCAAAACCCCCAAAATGGGAACAATGATCACGACCAACCAGACGAGACCGCTGAAATGAGAGAGATCCATCTCTTCTACATACCTTGTCTATTGAAGGGTTGAGAGCCGATATTGAAAGGTAATATCAACACTGCTTTTACCAATTCGAAAATGTTCTGACCCCAATTTCTGCGAGATTCGCGCGGCCACAGATGAAGCGTGTCCCTCTTCGGTTTCATAGATAGCGCTAATGATCCCGCTCTGTTCAAACGCCGCAACAACGTCAACCGGATAGCGAACCAATTGACGGACATAGTCTTCAATTTGTGTCAGCAATGATTCCGTTTTCTCATTTCCAAACTTGTTTCGAATTTCCTCATAATTGGCCATGGTGATATCATACTTAAATGTATGGTGGATCGCCGGCTTAATCGGCCCCTTAATCTCCGCGCATGGAAGAACAAAGGCGAAGGCCACACGACCCTTATTGGGAATGTCAACCCAAAGCTGCCCGTGAGCCTGTTGAATGATCTCGCGGCAAATGGAAAGACCCAAACCACCCGTTCGCGTTGCCTCCGTAGTTTTCCCTTTATAGAACTTCTCAAAAATATGATATCGATCACGCTCTGTAAAATCTTCGCTTGCATTCACGACGGTGATCTCAACGCCCGCACCCTGTCTAAGACTAACCTCGCGAACGTTAATTTCAATATCCGATCCACGAGGAGCATACTTGATGGCATTCGAAATCAGGTTCGACAAAACGAGAAGAATCTGTTCCGGGTTCGCATAGACCTTTGGCAAATCGGCCGATGCCGAAATATGATAGTGCAGCTGTTTCTGTAAAAAGAGAATGTCGTGCGTCGAGGAGACCTGCTGGATCTGATTCATGACATCAAAGTAGATCTGCTGACCGACATCATGTCCCTCATAGTGACGCGTATGCGTCACAAGACCATCCAAGACCCCTCCGATTCGCCCAACGTTTTCCTGGATTGTTTCGAGGAGCGGCGCACTCTTGGCGTCTGGAGCCTCTTTTTGGAGGTCGATGAGAAGTTTGACGGCATCGTTGATGATCGTCAATGGGGACCGAAGCTCACTCAAAACCACCTGAACATCGCTAAGCTCCCGCTTGGCCTTGCCCTTTTTCGCAGGTTTCTTTGTGGTGGACTTTGCCGGCGTCGTTGTTTTCTTTTTTGTCGTCATATCTATCTCCTGGGACAATTTCTTAGTCTTATTCGCCAATACATTCTGATTTTAAAATAAGGTGTGGCATAACTGCGACTAACCTCAATAATACATATATTCACCCGGATTTATTGAGGAAGTCTTGTATAAATCATATTTCAGGCCTCGTCAAGCCCGCTAACAGAGACGAATTCTTGCTATACAATGTGATTTCTATTATTATTCCGTCTTCTTATGGCGCTATCCCAAAAGACAACCAAATTCTTCTGGTTTTTCGGGGTTAACGTCTATATGGCCACAAGCTACTTACTTGTTAACTGGCTCAACGCGAGTCGTACCCATTATTACGATGTCGAGCTTCCCTTCGAGTCTCAGATCCCCTTTATTCCGTTCTTTATTCTGGGTTATTCGATGGTCTACCTGAGCGCCTCTCTTCTCTACTTTATCCTCTCAAATTATGACTATTATATCCGAACGGTTCGGGCCTTTTTTCTGCTAACGACTATTCATCTAGTTATCTTCATTCTAATTCCGGTCAAAATGTTGTCGCGTCCTGTCATTCCCGCCGGAGGGGGGCTCCTCGATCAGTTGACAACACTTTATTACTGGGTCGACATGCCACAGAACTGTTTTCCATCACTCCACGTGGCCTTTACTTTTCTTGCAACCTGCGCCGTCTGGAACTACAATAAAAAGTGGCGAATCCCCTATCTCCTTGCAACACTCATCGTCTCTGTATCGGTTCTTCTCGTCAAACAGCACTATATTCTAGATATTGTAGGCGGACTGATTACCGCCCCAGTCGTTTGGTGGATAGTAAGCCCTGGAACTAAAACGACGTTCCAAACTGAATAATCAAGACACCATCTTTTGCTGGATGTTTAAGGACTGGATCCTGAAGATTGCCTAGACGGCCCCGGTTTTTAACAATGATACCGTAACCAAGCCGTCCTTCAAGCGGAAGACCATATCCCATGACAAAATTGGCACGGAGTTCCGCGCCGACGCCCAGCATGAAATTGTTAAAGAAATAGGAACCGGTATTCTCTCGAGCATTCCAGGTATTACCATAGTCAGCAAAAAGGGCCAAATGGATATCGTTTACGAAAAGAGGAAGAGTTCCGAAACCGCGCTGAACTGACAAGAGTGGTAGACGATATTCAGCGCTCAAGAGCATTGCTCTTGCGCGCGACAGTACCGACATCGGAAGTCCTCGCAATGGAAAATAGTACATGCTTCCAGTGCCTGAAAGGTTTCCTTCACCAAGCGAACCACCGAGAGAAAAGGTTCCCTGTCTCAGCTGATCTCCCCAAGCCATACCGCCGGAGGCGCGAAGGGCAATCACATTTCGTCTGCCGAGACCAATGTACTCCCGCCAGTCACCGAGAGCGATATACTGTTCATTATGAGAAGCACTTCCAAGAACAGAGTTGGTTACATCAAAACCTAGACGAATTCGACGTCCCCCCTCGCGACTGATCGATGCCTGATAGGCTCGACTGTCGTTGTATGCATACCGGACATTGAAACCGGCGAAGATTCCCAGATTAAGTGTATTTCGTTCGGCCGTTGTTAGCGCCGTTTTTGGTTCTCGATCTTCATAGAAATAGTTTAATGCAACGGCGTGGCGCCCCATCGGATAGGATAACCCTCCATAGGCTCGTTTACGTTTTTCAAAAAGATGAACCGTCCGAGTCAGTCCGCTCGCATATGTAAATGTTAGGTAACCAAATTCCACCGCATAATCGATAATTCCCACATTAAAAACTGTCCGAAATCGATTGTACCAATAACGGGCAAAATACCCTACGTGTTTGGCGTCGGTTCGATACGTAACTCCGCCCAACCAATTATGCCAACGGAGAGGATCTGCGCCGCCCGTCATTAAAGAAAAATAGAATGCATCGTCAAGAAGCGCTCCATTTGGCATAATAAATCGCGGCAAGAGAAATGATTTCCCAAGTGCCCTATATTTTTTCGATTTATATGCAAGTTCCTCGGCTGCCTCTGTTTTCGCATAGGGAAGATAGGAAAAACGCGCCGGTGTCGCATCCCCGACTTCGTTCCAGAAGGTCTCGTCATAAAGCCCAAAGACTGCGGGCGCCTTCTTTCCATCCTTCTCTAATAATTTTCCCTTTGATGTATAGGTCAACTTGTAGTCATCTTTTGGAATGGTGTAATTACTACCACCAATCGGGGCCCGACGGATGTCGTATCCGTCGCTATCATAATATTGAACATAGAGATAATTTCCATCGGGAGAAAAAGAAGGTTTAAATACGCCCGTCAGAACATTGGTGATCCGTTTTAATTTCCGACGTCTGATATTATAGCGATAGATGTTTGAGATTCCGTTCTTGTCAGAGACAAAGAAAAGATCCTTGCCATTCTTGCTCCATATTGGATCACTCTCCAACGACCAGTCGTCCGTTACGCGTCGAACCAGCTTTCCCGTTTTACTGTAAATATAGATATCCCAGACCGATCCCGGAACAGCTACAGCGACCGCAATTTCCTTACCGTTCGGTGAAAAACGCGGTTTCGCAAATTGTGTAAATTGTGGCAAATCGATCGGAATTTTTGTCAATTCCTCACTCTCAATATTGTATAGTTCCAACCATGATGTTCCAGCGCTTTGTGTCACACAGACGATCTCTTTGCCGTCGGGGGAAACGTCGGGCTCCATGGCACGCTTACCCTTCGTCAACCGTTTCAGTTTTTTCGTCTCAAAGGTATATTTGTAAAGATCGTTCCAATACTGATATCGTTTGTAGCTTCCCGCCTTCGCAAAAACGATATAACTTCCATCCGGCGCAAAGGAGACTTGACGAACATAATTGTGTTTAAGGAGCCGTTCCTTGTTTTCACCATTTGTATCAATCTTCATCAGCCTGGCTGGCCCATACGGCGACGTTTCCGTATAAATAACAAACGAACCATCGGGACTCACTTGTGGCGTCGAAAGATGTCCCTTGCGTGTTGGCTCGGTAACAACTTCGAAGGGAGTGAGCCCTTCCTCTCGAACCATTTCGGCTAGTGGTTGATAGCGTTCTCTGAGGGTTTCATGCCAATCCTTCCAGAGCTTGTAGAAATTTTTCGTTTTCGGAGCCCCGGGAACTCTCTGTCTTACGTAACGATTATGGACCTTGATTGACTCCATCTCGGCCTTAGAAAATGTCTTTTTGGCCTGACGGTTAATCATCATAAGGAGTGGTGACTTGGATACGCGCTCGACAAACTCATAGAGTTTATCTTCGCCATATGTGTCTGAAAGATACTCTAGAAATTTAACACCATAGATGTAGCGCGCATATGTCGACGGCCATTTCCATTGATCACCATCGGCCAAGTCGATTGTCAAAAATTTGTCATCGAGAATTGCCGTTCGAATCAACATCTCCGAATACGATGCGCGACCCCGACCACCCTTTGTATATTTTGTCTCTTCATACGTGGCGAGACCCTCTTTGATCCAACCCGGTGTCATGCCGTTTGGAGAGATTAGTTTACCCAAGAAAATCCTTGGTACTTTCCACACACCCCGCACCTGATCCATCTGAAGGATGTGGGTATATTCGTGCATGATCAAGAGTCTTAGCCAATGATCAAAGTCACTAAGCGAGGACTCGGTCCGCGGCGAAGTCACAAGAATATAGATCCAGTTGTAAGGAAGAACCGAGGCCATACCGTTGGGATCATCGGAAGAATCCGTGAGGAGCATCTGTGTTCGCCCCCAGGGTTTCCATTCGAACTTCGGCTCTAACGTGTCGTAGACCTGCTCTGCGACCAGGGCCGCGCGCTGGGCCACATCCTCAATATATGCCGGATAGTGGATCGCAAAGTGCTCGGTGTTGATTGTCCGATACTTTAGCTTCGGGTTGTACGATGCAGCATTGGCGGCACTTACCCCGAGAAAGGACAAAAAGGTGAGTATTATTAATAACTTACAGGATCCCCCTAAACGTTTCATCCTAGTAAGATACCGATTTTCTTAATTTTTTTCAATTGTTATTTCATTAGCCTAATAGGGGTAGCTAATCGAGGTGACGGCGGATGCCGCCTCGGTCACGAATTCGCGAATCTCGCTTGGTGTCGAATCGCTGTTGGCGTCGGTAGCGGCGACCTTCCAGTAATATGTTGTCTCGGGATTTAGATCGCTGACGGTGTAACTCAGTTCGGTTGTTGTCGTCGTTCCTCCACCGCCACTTCCGCCACACGACACAAATGAAAAACTGATGATCATCACAAGGCCGAACATCAACCAAGTTTTTCGTCTGCGACTGACAATGGCGCCGACCAACATCGTACCACCCAAAAACGCGAGCATCTTGTTTGATCTCGGCGTTTTGTTGAGATGAAAAGCCGTTGCGGTATCATAGAGGGCGTTGCAGTCGGTAAAATCTGCATCTTCACAGACAAAAAGTTGATACGTCACCGCGTCTCCATCGGGATCAGTCGTTGTCTGCCAACGAAACGTTAACTCGGTCTCCATATCAGTCGCTTCATCATTTGGATAAACGAGTGTCGCTGCGACCGGTGGATTATTGGCCGTGTAATCGGCATCACATAGATCTCCGGTCAAATCACCATCCTCATCGGCCTGATCGGCATTGGCAACAAGTGGACAGTTATCGGATGCCGTACAGGTTTCCGTATCGCTGCTAACCGCAGTTGAACTATCGCAATAACCATCTGAATCACTGTCGGCAAGTGCCGGGTTCGTTTCAGTGCTTGCTACCGCACAATCATTATCGGCATCTTCGGTTCCGTTTGCGATACCATCACCATCATAGTCACCCGCCGACTGGCCATTCGTCGAATCGATAAACCATGTTGCATTGCAGGCAGTGTAATCACCAAAACCGAAATTGGTTTCATCACTCCAGTCAACTGAAACCCCAGTTGCCTCACTAGCATCGGTAAAGTCTGAAGTTGAATCTCCAGTAAAGAGTGCATAGTAAGTCCCACTTGGAAGTCGGTCCGAAAAATTTTGACTCGATGTGACGGAACCCGTTTGATTTTCCAAGACAGAACCGAGTGGAACAATGTCGTCACCACTGGCAATATAAAATTCGACATCACCCGTTGCGCTATCTGGTGTGGTTAGTGCCAGCTGCCATGCCGTATAGGATGTCATTGATGCTGAAC
>CAYWXY010000119.1:0-7457 GCA_964462555.1 uncultured Pseudomonadota bacterium
CGGCACACTCGGTGTGATTGGGCCGACACGGATGGACTATTCCAAGGTGATTCCGATTGTTGATTGTACGGCAAAGTTGATTAGTGGATTTCTGAATGGAGAGGAACTCTATGACGAGTAAGAAGAAGTCGAAAACTAAAGTTGAAGAGCTTAAGGATGCGCTCGAGAAGCGGAAGAATGTGGCGAAGAATATTCCGACAGGAAAAGAAGCGTCTGGAAAGGGTTCAGGAAATCTTGAACATCTGACGTCCCAGATAAAGGCCGCCGAAACTGAAGCGAAGGATCATTATGATAAATTGCTTCGCATGATGGCGGAACTTGATAATTATAAAAAGCGTTCCGAGCGTGAAAAACAGGAAGTTGTAAAATATAGTAATGAACAGTTGGTGACCGATCTGCTTCCTGTGCTGGATGATCTGGATCGCGTTTTGGAGCATGTGCCTGAAGGGGCCTCTAAGGAACTGGTCGACTTTGTTGAAGGTGTTCAATTGGTCTCTAAACACTTTTCTGGAACACTTGAAAAGTATGGTTTGAGGGAGATTCAGGCGGCGGGCGAGAAATTTAATCCAGAATATCACGAGGCCGTGGCCCATTTGCCAAGTCCGGACGTTGGCGCTGATCATGTGATGGAGGTCCATCGAAAGGGTTATTTGTTGAATGAACGTGTTATTCGGGCGGCCATGGTCAGTGTCTCAAAGGGCGATGAATAATGATTCAAAAGATTGGAGTGTGATATGAAAAAGGTAATCAGGATTCTTGTTGTTGTTTTGCTTGTCGGCAGCCTAGCCGGTTGTGCGCTTTTTCAGGGCGGAGCCAGCCGTAAGCCGAAATATCCAACTCCTCTCGATGATTCGATGAAAGAGGCCTTTACGCTTGCGGAGCAGAACTACTTTAATGGTAATTTCGGTGAGGCCGATCGTCTCTATCAACTTTATATCTCTTCGTATGGATACAATGAATATACAGATGAAGCGAGATTTAAGCTGGGTGAAATTTCCTTTATGAATAAGAAATACAGCAAAGCGCTTTCTTTTTATCGTGAAGCCTTTCAAGATCTTTATAATCCTCAGATTGCGCCCAAGGCCCAGTTTAAGGCCGCTCTCTCCCTCTACAAGTTGAAACATTTTGATCAGGTTCTTCCTCTTCTTGATACAATGGATCGCCGGGATGTTAGCCCGATCCTGGGTCTTCGCACTGAGTCGTTGGCCATTCATGTTGGTAACAAATTGGGAAGTAAGCGCGACGATGTGATTAAGTGGTATCTCTTTCTTCTCGATGACTATGCCGTTCTCTCCCCAGATAAATACGAGGGGAAGGTGAGCGAGTCTTTGGTAACGAAGGAGGAAGCTCATGCTGTTGTGGTTGGATGGGTGCGTGATGCGAATGTAACGTTGGCTTCTGTTGATCAGTTGCCACTCAAGTATATGAAGAAGAAACCGTCGGGTGGATATGTTCTCTATAAGTTGGCAATGCTCAATTATGCCAATGGTGATTTTGATTCGGCGAAAAAATATATGTCCTCGTTCGTTCGTGGATATCCCAAGAACGAATTCGCTGGGAGCGGTACGGCCCTTCTAGCCGAGCTCAAGGGAAAGATGAGTGGAAAGAAATTTAAGGTTGGTGTGATCCTGCCGCTTTCTGGTCGTTTTTCTCTCTATGGTAACTCGACCCTTCATGGTATTCAGTGTGCAGCGGGACTGACGCCGCCATGTACGAGCCCATATACGATTGAATTAATAGTGAAGGACTCGGCCGGAAATGCAGCAGTAGCGGAACAGGCTGTTGACGCCCTAGCAAAAGAGGGTGTCGTTGGTATCGTGGGGCCGCTATTGTCGGCGACGGCAAGTAGTGCGGCAAGACGTGCACAACAGGTTCATGTGCCATTGATCAGTCTTTCTCAAAAGTCGGGCGTTACAGATGCCGGCGAGTTTGTTTTTAGGCATGCTCTTTCTTCCCGTGATCAGGTTGAGGCACTAGTCAGCTATTCTATCAATCAGCGGAAGTTTAAGAATTTTGCTATTATTTATCCCAGCAATAATTACGGATCGTCTTTTGCGAATGCCTTCCGTCAATCAATTGAAGCTGCCGGCGGAAAGGTTGTGGTTCAACGCGGATATAATCACAATGATCTTCGGGGAACAAAGTCGGTGCGAGAGATGGGAAGTTACTCCAGCGGTTTTGGAAGTAGTGGTTCTGGTGCCGTTGTTGAGGGGATGAGTCAAAAGTTTGAGGTGCCAAGCAGTGTCCAGGCCGTTTTTATTCCCGATTCTTATAAGGCCGTTCGTTATGTTGTCATGGCCGTTCATACGGACTCGAAAAATCTTTCACCCAATGTTGTTTTTATGGGTGTGAATCGTTGGAACAATCCCGGGCTTGTCAGTCACGATATTGGAATGCTTGAAGGATCGGTTTTTGTCGATGGCTTCTATAAAAATAGTGCCGATGTGACGACTCGTCACTTTGTTCAAAGTTTTCTGAATGCCTTTGGAATGGAGCCGACAATCTTGGAGGCCCAGTCCTATGATGCCCTTAAGATCCTGATGGCCGGTATCGGTGGTGGGGGTACGTCACGGGCGAAACTGGCCCCGGCCATTGCCCAAATCAAGAATTTGGGTGGGGTGACCGGGACGATTTCGGTTACGACGAATGGGGAAACGAGCCGCAAAATGTTCATTTTAACCGTCAAAAATGGTGCTATTGCTGAGCTTTCGAGCTCTCGAGGCTTCATTCCGGCCTCAAATTACTCATATTCGAAGGAATCGCCGGCAATTCAGAACAGTAATGCCAAATATGAGGGTAGTCAGGTCCCTGATTTGACGGTTCGGACCGATCTGCCCAAATATGAGCCAACCGACTTCTTTGATAGCGAAATGGAATAATAACCGTATAGTCAGCACCGGGAGCTTAATAATGCAATATATTGCATTATTAAGCTCCCGGTGCTGGTTTCGGTGCTTGACAAATAATCCGACATTGAATAGTCTCTCCCGACTTAAAAAATGCCAATATTTCAATAATGTGGAAGGGGTGATACTGAATGCCTGGTGTGAAAATTAAAGAAGGCGAATCGTTCGAAGGAGCGTACCGCCGTTTTAAGAAACAGGTTGAGAAGGCCGGCATTCTCTCAGAAATTCGCAAACGCGAATTCTACGAGAAGCCCAGCATCAAGAAGAAGAAGAAGAAGGCTGCTGCCAAGAAACGCAATAGTCGCTCAAGATATTAATCTTTACGTTCCAGTAATCAAACAGAGGTGACATGGTATTGTATCCGCAATCCATCCTGGATGAGATTCGAGATAGGGTTTCTATCGTCTCATACATTGGGGAATTTGTCCCTTTGAAGAAGGCTGGGCGTAACCATAAGGGCGTTTGTCCTTTTCATTCCGAGAAAGATGCATCGTTCATTGTTAGTGATGATAAAGAGATTTATCATTGCTTTGGTTGTGGTGCGGGCGGAAATATTTTTAGTTTTGTAATGGAATTTGAGGGGTTAAATTTCCCGGAGGCAGTGGAACATTTGGCCAAACGTTTTGGTGTGGAGCTGCCAAAGCAAGATTTGCCGAAATCCGAGGGGGCTCGGTTAGAGCAAGTTTCCAAAAAGAAGAAATTACTCTTTAGAGTCAACCAGTTAGCGGCTGAGTTCTATCAGGGCCAATTGAATGCCTCCGGGCCGGGCAAAAAAATATATAACTATATGAAATCACGTGGGATTTCAGACGAACTTTCCACGCAACATTTTCTGGGAGCGGCCGATGACAGGTGGGATGCATTAGCACTGCATCTCAAGGGTCGCAATGTACCGCTGCAGCTCGCTGAAGAGCTGGGCCTGATTCGCAAGCGCCCGACAGGTGATTATTATGATTTTCTTCGGAATCGACTGATTTTTCCGATTATTTCTCACCGGTCAGAGGTGCTTGGTTTTGGCGGGCGAATTGTTGACGCAGGTGGTGAGGGTGAAATGGCGAAGTATCTCAATTCGCCGGATTCACTCATCTACCATAAGAGTCATTCTGTATATGGTCTCAATGTTGCCGCCCGCGAAATTCGACAGAAGGATCAGGTGATTATTGTTGAGGGGTACATGGATGCGTTAGCCCTTCATCAAGCTGGCGTGAAAAATGTTGTGGCGCCGCTGGGTACGGCCGTAACGACGAGTCATATTCGTTTGTTGGGTCGTTACAGCAAAAATATGGTTTTGATCTTTGATGGTGATGAAGCTGGGCTCAAGGCCGCTGAACGGACGTTACCTTCGTTTGTTGAGTCAGGGTTGATGCCCAAGATAGTTGTTCTTTTAAATGGAAAAGACCCAGATGATTTTATTCGGGAGAATGATCGAGAGGCGTTTGATGCTTTGGTCGCTTCGTCAGAGACATTGCTGGCGTGGATGATTCGACGTCGCGCTCAGTCAGCCGGGACGGATATTTCCGGGAAGGTTGCGGTCATAAAGGAGATGGCTCCTTACTTTGATCGGTTGAACAATTCGGTGGAGTTTCGTTTCTACCGGCAGTTGTTGGCGGATCAGCTGAGGATGGATGAGAGTGACTTGCTCAAACAGTTGGAATTTAAGGGTAGCGGCAAGAATTCTCAGAGGGCAAAAAGCGGCGAGGCTGTTGGTCAATGGATGACAGAGCGCCTGCTTCTTTCGTTGCTTCTCGAAAATCCTGAATATGTCTATCGGGTTTCGCGGATCATCGATGCGATGGTTTTTTCCGATGCGTCATTTCGGACGATATTTGAGCTTTTGGTTGAGCACTCGGGCGATGAAAAGTTTAGTGCGGGTCGCTTGCTCGATATCGTTGGAGATGAAGCCTTGGTTGAGTCGATACAACAGCTTTCTGTTGTGAGCGATGTGGAAGAAGAGCAGATCCAGGAAGTGTTGGAGGACTGCATCAAATATTTATCCAAGCGGTCGCTGACACAGAAATTGAAGGTGATTACAACCGAGATTAAAGCAGCGGAAGAGGCGAAAGACACAGACCGTGTTACGCGTCTGATGTCAGAGAAAAGTAAGCTTTTAACCGAATTACAAGTGTAACGAATTTTAGGAGGGCGCATGTCCGTAACAGAACAGGTCATTGCAAAAAAACATGCCAAGGAAATTAAGAGTCTCATCGGAATGGGAAAAGAAAAAGGGTTCCTAACCTTTGAGGAAGTCAATGATGTTCTTCCTGATGATCTTGTCGGTTCGGATCAGTTAGACGGTGTCCTTGAGATGTTTGCTGAGATGGAGATTGATATTGTTGATGATGAGGAGGAAGGTCGTGAAAAACAAGAGGCCAAGAGTAAGGAGTCAGCTGAGACGAAGGCCAAGGCAGCTCGCGACAAGCAAGAAGAAGGCATGAAGACGAAATTGAAACGTCAGTCTACCGCGATAGAGGGTGGTTGGCGCGGCAGTGACCCTGTTCGCATGTATCTCCGCAAGATGGGTTCAGTGGCGCTTTTAACGCGTGAAGGGGAAGTTGAAATCGCGAAGAAGATCGAGAGTGGCGAAAATGAAATGTTCAACATTCTTCTTTCGTCACCACTCGGTGTTCATGCGATGCTTCGAATTGGAGAACTTCTTTCGAAGCGCAAGATTCGTGTTGTTGAGATCATTAAAGAGATTGATGATATTGAAGAGGCTGGTAGTTTTGATGAAGATGGTAGACGCCTTGATATTTTGAAACTGATCAGCAGAGTGCGTGCTCTCTTTAAAGCTGCACGCCCCTATCATAACAAGTTGGAGAACCCGAGGCTTACAGAAAAGACAAAAGAAAAGGCTCAAGAGAAACTCGAAGAAAATCAGAGTCAGATGCTAACCTGCCTTAAGGAAATGAATCTTAGTAAACGTACGGTCGATGCGGTTATTGAACAGCTTCATGATTCTCTAGATATTGGTGAATATTGTGAAAAAATCCTCAGGGATATTGCCAGAAAAATGAAGGTTAGTATTTCGGACCTTCGCTCCACATTTACGTCTTACAAGAAGAACAGCTATCAGAAACGTAAATTGCTCAAACAATCTCGACTGGAAGCCGAGATTGTTGAGGATCTTGAGAAAAAATATAAAAATGCTGTCAAACAAATCCGCGAGGTGGAAAAGCTCGCCAATCAAGACTTTGATAGCTTGAAGAAAACATATCGTTCCTTACAGATGGCCAAACAATTCGCCGAACGTGCAAAGTCGGAACTAGTGGAAGCCAACCTTCGTCTCGTTGTTAGTATTGCCAAGAAATATACCAATCGGGGTCTTCAGTTTCTTGATTTGATTCAGGAAGGTAATATTGGTCTCATGAAGGCCGTTGAGAAGTTTGACTATCGTCGTGGTTATAAATTTAGCACCTATGCTACGTGGTGGATTCGTCAGGCGATTACGCGCGCCATTGCCGATCAGGCTCGGACAATCCGAATCCCGGTCCATATGATCGAAACAATCAATAAGTTAGTGCGTACTTCTCGTTACTTGGTTCAAGAGAAGGGTCGTGAGCCGACGCCGGACGAAATCGCCGAAAAGATGGAGCTTCCTCTTGAAAAAGTACGGAAGGTTCTTCGGATTGCCAAAGAGCACATTTCTCTTGAGACGCCGATCGGCGAAGAGGAAGATTCACATCTGGGTGATTTTATCGAGGACAAGTCAATTGAGACGCCTTCTGAGGCGGTGACCTATATGAACCTTTCGGATCAGACGATGAAGGTTCTCTCGACGCTGACACCTCGCGAAGAGAAAGTTCTTAGAATGCGCTTTGGTATTGGTGAGAAGTCAGATCATACGCTCGAAGAGGTGGGTCGAGACTTTGCTGTGACTCGTGAGCGTATTCGTCAGATCGAGGCTAAGGCCCTTCGTAAGCTACGGCATCCTAGCCGTGCCAAGAAGCTGAAAAGCTTCTCAGACGTCTAACACTTTTTATAGTTGCTAATCGCGTCCGTTTTCCATAGAAATGTGGTTGGGGGTTCTCTATGAAACGAAGATGGTTAACAGTTGCTCTATTAGCATCAATTCTCGGCATTGTCTGTGCCGGTCTTTCTCTTAAAACCTATCTTGATATTCATGAAACGGGTATGGTTGAGGGGAGTTTTTGCACGATCGGCGATTTTATTAATTGTGATGCCGTTGAGGTAAGTTCCTACGCGGCGATCAATGGTTTTCCTATCGCCGGCTTTGGTCTCGCCTTCTATATTCTGATATTTGTTTTTACTCTGATTTCTCGATTTTCCCGTGGTTTTAAGAGGCCGACGGTCGCCTTCGCCTGGTGGATGACCATTCCGGCGGTCCTTTATTCAGCTTTTCTTGGTTACATCTCCATCCATGTTCTTCGTTCACTTTGTCTCACGTGTTTGGGTATGTGCCTTGCCAATCTTTTGCTCTTTTTCAGTCTCTTTTTTGCGATGGGAATGCCGGCTAGGGAGTGGGGGACATTTATATGGGGTTACTGGATCTCGGTTTTTACGCATGCGAAGAAGGGAATCGTCTTCATGCCG
>CAYWXY010000120.1:0-7436 GCA_964462555.1 uncultured Pseudomonadota bacterium
GGTTCGTGCATAGGACGGATCGGGTGTCGGTGTTGCGTTCGTCGCGGCCGTTGTGGCCTGTTAAGATTCTTAACTTCGTCATTCCCCGACTTGATCGGGGAATATACACTTGTTGAAAAAATATGGATCCTCCGGTTAAACCGGAGGATGACTCATTCAGAGAGTGAATGTGTCGGGTATTTTCCGTGTTTGATATGTTGGTAATGTATCTGATGGCGCTTTTTATCGACCGTTTCGTCATCGTCTTTTGGCTGAAGTCCGCTGCTAAACGAAAAGACAATAATGGCGACAACAAAAAGGACAAGACTGATAGTCATTCGTTTAAAGGCGGTGCTTCCAGCCCCATGCCATTCTCCCGATTTCCAACTCCAGAAGTTTGATGTCAGAATAATGAAGACCATGAAGAGCGGCCATGCCACGGTGGGCGCGAGATCGCCGCCGATGATGCCAGATGCTTTGCTAAAGAAAATCAGTGATCCCCAGAAACCAACACCCATCAAGACGATAAATATCCAGTACATCCCCGTTCCTGCAAAGCTAAGGTGTTTGAGGCTCCTCTTTTTTAGACTGAGATATAGAAAATAGAGGACATAGGGAAGCCAGGCTGCAGAAAAGATGAGGACCCATGCGATCGTGTCACTTGCCAGTTCGGTTGAACCAAAACGCTCTTCGGCAATCTTGGATACTGTCGGGTTGGCCCAAATGTATGTGATGCCCTGAGCCACCGATCCAGCGCCAGCCAGAATAGCAAGAATTGTTCCGAGGATTAATTTGCCCGGTTCAATCTTTTTCGTCTTACTCTCAGCTACGCTTTCGCTTCCCGCTTTTTTCATTCTATCTCGTGCGGCACCTGCGGCGGCACCGAAGCAGACGGCAAAGATGAAGACCAAAATACCGATCAGCTGAACATAGCTATATGTGGTTCCCAAAATTCCTTTATGCCAAAAAATCGGAATGAGTGCCGAACCGGCCGTACCCATCGAGATATTGACGACGAAGGCGAGACCAATACCAATATAGCGGAAGGCGAGAACAAAGCAGATCTGGCCGAGACCGAAGGCAAGACCGCCAAGTATGATTGTCCAGAACAGTTTCGATGGGAGGCCGCTGACGACCTCAGGTGTGTTTGGGCACATGAAAAGGATGCTGACCCAGGGGAGGATCAGAAAGCCCCAAAAGGAAAAGGCGAACCAGGTGTTCTCTTCCTCCCATTTGACCATATATTTCATCGGTGTGGCAAATGAGCCGTTAATAAAACCGGCAATCAAAACTAATGCTAGGGCGGATAAAATAATAGACATCGAGGCCTCCTTTTCGAGTGAAGATACTACAGATTAAGGCCAATTGCAATTTGAAGGATTAAGGCAGTAGACAGCATTCTGAGGGTGTTATCACGTGGGAGCAAATTATCACGTATGCAAGAGGATTCTATTCCGATATAATATACGGAAAGAGAATAGGAGGTTCGTATGAGAACATTTTACTTGCTTGGATTATGTATGGTTTTGGTCCTAATGGGGGCCTGTGGTTCAACGTCTTCGACCGATAGTGGGGATGGAGGTGGCAGCGGTGGAACGACAACGATCGTCAGTTATGCGACCTTTGGAGAGACCCTCTCTAATGTGGTTGCCAGCGGTCTGAAGACAGGTGGGGTGAATGCAAGTATCAGCGTTAAGGCCCTGACCGATGATTGTGCTACAAGCTATGATTCCTGTCCATATATCACTGAGACTAATGGTGGTGATTCGGCAGCGGGTGAAATTCTCATGCGCCTTTGGGCAATGGACTATACCGATAGTTGCACAGATGAGCTCAAGGCTGCCGGGACTTGCTTTACGTGTGAAGATTGTAATTCGGGTTCTGGAACGGATTATATGAAGCCGACGATGTTTTCTGATCCCGATTCATGTGCCACTAGCGCTGTTTATACTACGAATTTCGGTGTGGATCCATGTGCCTTTGACTCTATGATCGCCGATATTGACAATTACTCATCGTGTCATAATATTTCTGGTGTCGATGTAGATATTTCCGGTGCTATTCCTTGGTATTCGTCATGGTCAATTCCTCAATATGTCAATTTTTCTGGTTTTCAATCGGGGTACTCCAGTGACGGTGGTCTATGGTGGACCGTTAATGATGGGGACTCATCGGACACTCAATATTTTATCCGTTTAGATAGTGATTGGTTATATGGTGGTGTGAAGGATACGGCTAATGACCAATTTATCTTTTTTGCGACAGGATCTCCAGCCTACTATGTCAGCGCCAGTGAGGATTCAGGTGTAAATCTTTCTGCCTATGCCGGTCCGATATCAACGACAACGCAAACGTTTGAGGCGATGCAGGTTCGTGACCAGGGTTCAAGCCAATATGTCGAACGCATGAAGGCCAACGGCACGCATTTGTGGTATCAGCAATGGAGGAGCGATTCCTTTCCAGCGACACCTGACGATTTGGCGGACTCAGAAGGGAATCCTTCAGATAACAGGTGTTTAGAAATTGGCGAGAAGATTGTTACCTCAAAATATGTTCCGTTGGCAGATTGTGTAACTGCCTTTGGTAAGGAAACAGTTGCGGAACTGAATGCAGAGAGTAATTTTATTCTAAAACTTATTGATGGGGAAAGCGTAGGTTCAATAGCCTTTTCAACG
Source organism: uncultured Pseudomonadota bacterium (assembly GCA_964462555.1). Classification (GTDB taxonomy): domain Bacteria; phylum UBA10199; class UBA10199; family CAYWXY01; genus CAYWXY01. The sequence continues at coordinate 2,655 of CAYWXY010000120.1, forward strand.
CCACTGACATCGGATACGTCGTCAGATTGTATGGAGTCAGAAGGTTCGGAAGAGTAATTAATTTAGTCGATCAGGTGTTCTTCCCTGATCTTTGAGAAAAGGGCGAAGACGATCGCGAGCGAACCAATAACAATCAACGTGACAGTCAAATTCCAGTCGACCATATAACCCCATATAACATTCAAAATGGCAGCACTTAGGCTATATAGCATCGAGACAACCGAGAGGACGGTTGCCCGATTATGGGAGTCGATATATTTGTTCATGTAGTTCTGAAGGAGCGTCTTTCTCGATATACCAAAGGCCGAGATGAGTGTCATAGCGATGATAGAGATTATGATACTCTTTGAGATGGCCATGACGATAAACGAGACACCGATCAATAACGCCGTCAGAAAAATGTACCGACGTTTTCCTTTTAAAAGATTTTCCAGTCGTGAAAAATTATTGAGAACGATAATTTGTGAAAAAGTCAGGATCGAACAAACGAAGCCAAACCATTCGATGGAGACGTCGAGTTTTTTTAAAACAACCTGGTAGACCCAGACAACAAAGAAAGAAAGGGCCGAAATCGAGATATAGTCGAAGGTTAGGTAGCGAAGAACCTTGTGGTCTTTGAGATGAATAAAACCATCTCGAATTGTTCGTAGATATTTTGTCGATTTTTCAGGACGTCCAATCGTCGGTTCCTTGAATGTGAGTGCAATAATACCAGAAAGAGTCATTGGAACAGACATGAGGAGCATTGCGTATCGAAGTCCCAGGTATTTTGCGATTAGGCTTCCAATCGGGGCAGCAATCATGATGGCAATAACACTAAGACTTTCCCAGCGACCCAGTATCTTCTTGGATTCAGCCTCTCTGCCAAGTTCTCTAAGAGAGTCGTAGAGGAGGGCCTGGTCAGCCCCGGACATTAAGGCGAAACCGATGGCCCACAGAAATTCCCCTAGGACAAAGATCCAGAAATTGGGATAGGAACTATATACTAATGTTGCGATAGCCGTGGCAATGGCAGCCAATATGAGGCTTATTTTTCGCCCAAATTTGTCGGCCACAGCCCCTGTTGGGACCTCTAGTAAAAATGTGGAGAATGTGAAGATCGCCTGTAGGATCATAACGCGAGCAAAAGAAATGCCTCCCCAAATCGTAAAGAAGGGGATAATCACGCCCGCAAAAAAATGAAACATAATCGTGAATTTAAAGAGATAGGCCTTAACAATGTTTCGCTCGAAATGTTTGGTGTCTGAAATCGACATCCGGCTATAATACAGGTATTATCTGGCTTTCGCAATTAAAAGTGGTTGGACGGGATCGTCAGCTCTTCGGTTAGATTCCAGACGCGTTGCCACAGTTCGGTGCAGCCGACCTTCGTGCTCTTATCAGTAAAGGTTGTTCCCCTCTCGTGATCAACATATCCCCGACAATACGAGTTGGGGGAGTAGATGTCGAGGGCCCTCCAATAATTGTTGGTTTCGATCGGGGGGGAGACGCTGTTGCGTTCAAGTGAGATCCAACGCCCGTCATCGAGTTGGACGAAGAGTGATCGGTGATTGTGACCAATAAAGGAGTCGCGAAGTCGATTTGGTGAAATACCGATGGCCAGAAAAAAGTCGCGGTAGGCATGCGTAAAGTTTTCACAGTGGCCACCGTTATTGTTATCGAAAAGTGTGAAGAGGCTGTCGGAGCCATTGCGATTAATATCGATTACAGTGTAATTGCTGACTGCCGTATAGATAATGTAATATTGTTCCTCAAGCGTTTCTGCTTTCTGGCCGAGCTCAATCAACTGTTCAGCCTTTTCTCGTCCCGAAAGATTTTCCTGTTCAAGAATGCTTGCTACATCTTTTTTGATCTTTAACATTTGATTGTAATCAATGGAAAGGGGATGGTGACCTCGGAAATTCTCTATTGGTGAGAACATCAGTTCGCGTTGCGTCAGACCGTAGCCAACTGGAAGAATCTTTGGTAGATGCTCGGGCGGGAGTTCTGGGACATTTTCTATTATAGGGGGGTGGGTATTTGCCGGACTTAAGTAGATCGCTAGATTCAAGAAGGTTTGAAAATTGAACGATTCAATCGATGTGACAACCTGCCCCATGATTTCAAAGGATTTGAATCGACCCCCAGCGATAAAACCGATACGGTCTTCTTTCGTAAAGGTTATGAATTTGTCTGCGTCACCATCCTCTATAATCTTGTCGAAACGTGCGCCCAGTAACCACTTTTTGCCGTGAAATATTGCAGAAAGGGAGAGCGCATGAAGTCGACCCAGGGGAACGGCGTCGCCAGCGTAGAGGTCTCGCTTGATTGGGAAGGTGTATTCGGCACTCAGGATTAAGTTTTCGGTTTTGCTTTCAAGACGCGTGAAGAGGTCGTGGTTTTCTCCGAAGCGACCAATGCCGTTGTAGAAAAGCATATATCGAGTTCCCGCACTCCATGTGGGAATCCATTTCGAATAGCGGGTAAAATCGAGTTTTGCTTCTGCACGGTTATCCCACGTGTAGGTGTTAGAATAGGCGTGCTCGATGTAGCGAGCTCCACTCTCATGTTTTCGTGTTGGCGTTGAGGTGCCGAGACAAAACACGCGTCCACCACTCAAGAGGCTTAGACTGAAGATGCGATCTTCCATGAAATCGGTTTTGAGTGCTAGGCGTCCCTTTGGCCAGATGAGCCAGGTGCTTCCCGCCGTTCCATTGTCGCTGCCGTAGGGCAGCCCATCGATTCGACTGAGTGGCCCGACCGGTTGGTAGTCGGCGATCGCAGCAGCCGAGACAAGAAGAGAAAGTGCAACATCGGGATGAAGGGAATAGCGATCTTGATAACCAGCGCCGATCCCCATGACCTGTGCGCCACTGAGTGAATGCTCCACTCCTTCGCTCAAAATGCCGCGCCAAAGGGCACGGACGAAAAAACGCTTGGCCTCGTAGGAAAGTTTTAATCCGTAGTCAGCAAATTGATCATCATTGTTTAAGTATGAGTAATCAAATCCGATGCGAACATTGCCGTAATGAACCCCAAGTCCGGTACTGTTGTACTCCGGTGAATAGATATGATTGGTTGCGAATTCGATCCGCTGCGTATCGTTCGCTGCTTCCATTATCACTCCTCGATAGACCTATACACCAAATCATCGGCATGGGGCGTATAAAGTTGCCTGTTTCCTTAAAAAAAGTCACCGTCAATAAGGGGGTGAAAATTGACCGAAAAGAGGTGAAAATATACCCCGTCGTTATGTCGGAATTGTGATTATATTAATAATATCAATGTATTGAAAAGTGCTCATCTTGGCACGGAGATTGCTCCGAATAGGAATAGAGGAGGGATACTCAGAATGGGTAGAGGATGGCGATATATTCTTCTGGCATGCGCAGCGTCGATAGCGTCCTGCGGTTCGGGGGGGATTACGCCAACGACCCCGGCCCAGATTCCAACGACCGTCGAATTTAATAGCGTAAGCCCTGTCGTCCAGATGGAAGAGTCTCTCAGTTTCACGGCCGATGTCGATGCATCAGATCTGTCAATTGCGATAACAAACAAGGTGACTGGTGAAACAGATGAAGCCTGCGGTGTGGCGACTGTTGACGGTACAGATATTACAATTACGGCTGGAGATAATTGGGCGGCAAACAATAAATCAGAATGTAATGTCGTCTTTTCGACGGAGAGCAGTGCATCGATTAACAGTAAAGTGAACGCCACGACGTCAGCGACTACGCTCCTAGATATGGATTATCGAGTGGTTCTTTCTGAGGCGCGGGCAGAGTATCTAACCTTTTCCGGCATCGGAACAATTGAGAATGCTTCCGGGGCCTCTATTGTTGTTGAGAAAAGTATCGCAGATGCAACCGATAGCGATGACTATCTCCACGTCTGTTTTGTCACGGAAGAGGGTGTTTACTACGCAAAATATAATTACGATTTTAGAGAGGTTATCGCAGCAAAATTAGTGGTCGAGGACGCCGCGCGTTGTGTTATTCAGGCGGAGTATGGTCGCGTGGCAATGGTTGCAAGCCGCATAATCGGAGAAGACCTTGGCGGAGGCGTGTGGGATTCGGCCGATCGATACGTTTATAGCGATGATGGGGGAGCCACGTTCTCTAGAGAGATCGAGGTGCCACGCCAGAACGAGGCGGGATATGGCATCGACGTCCTGCTATTTTATGCTATTTCCGCTACGCTTGATGAGAACAAGGTTTTCCATGTTGCCCGACAATATTATGACTATGGCCAAGCTGATAATATTTTGGAGATTGTTGCTTGCGACAATACGAGCTGTGACAACAGAATTTTCGTTGATAGTGTTGCTCAACCAAACCCAGGTACGAAAATGGGGATCGTGGGATATACGGACCGGGTTTTTGTTACTTATTTGGACGAAGACAATCATATTGTTCGATTGGGGGACTTGACCTACGGAACGAGCGGCTACACACTCAGCGCCACAACGGTTGTATCGAGCGCTCATCTGGAGGATCAGGATGTGCGTGGTTTGCCAGAGGCGGAATATCCGGTGATGCTCAAATTACAGAGTGGAAATCTTATCGTGGCCTGGCGCCGTGAACGGTTCGTTATGCAGCGGGAGGATCTGCTCAATGTGACCGAACACGATCTGATGCTTGCGGAGTATAACGTTGCGACCAGCACGATGGGAGAGACCCTTATGATTGAAAATGATTCGTACATTTGGGATCACTTTCTCTTTGAGATCCTAGGTGAAGCAAACAATATTCATGCCATCTATCGGGGGTGGACCATTCCTCAGGAGACTGGTGGCGTTGGAGT
>CAYWXY010000121.1:0-7430 GCA_964462555.1 uncultured Pseudomonadota bacterium
CACGAAGGTGTAATCGGCCGAGAGCTTGCGGAAGATTTTGCGGACGTAGAAGATTGGTTGTTTGAGAAGTCTAGAGAGATGACAAGGGCTAAGAAGCCACTCTTGAGAGGCGTTGCGTATATGCTCATTGGTCTCGCCAAGAACATGGGTATGAGGGATGCAGATATTCTCCTTAAAAAGGGGGAGTCGGACAAAAGTCCAAAGGTGAGGGTGGCCGTCATTCATGCCAAAAAATTTGATGGGATGAAGATTACAGATTATGAGGGGATCTTAAAAGTATATCTAGGGTTTACGCAGGATCATATCAGGCTTCGTGCACAATACGACGATCAGATATACAACGGAGCACCGGCCGGAGATCTCTCCATTCCAGAGGTGATCAGTGATGCGAAGAGGCTGAGGGGGCAGAAGAAAAAGTATGCCGAGCACTTGATGACATTAGTCGATAAATATGACGAGGCCACCGAGGATGAAAAGATTGAAGTGCTGGATATGATGAGGGCGATAGGCGTTTACCCCCAAGATTTTGCGGCGAAGCTTGTAGAGACACTTCCAGACGTAAGTCCAGTTCTCCAGAAGGATTATCTGGAATTTTTTATCTATAATGGTGTTTCACTTCACCACGGGAATTTCTTTCATCACAATCGAAAGCGTTTAACCAAGTTGTACGACTCGACGGAGCATCCGGAGATCAAATCAACACTCGGCGCCCTCCTCTTCGACGTTCAGGGTGATAAAAGGTTTATGAACGACTTTATAACTGAGTTTGGCACCAGAACCGGGCCGAGGAAACTTTCTTATTTTCAGAACGTCATTCTAAAGAGAACTCATCCTGAAAGGCTTAAGTGGTTTTTAGATTTCGAGTATCCCGGTGATCGGTTTGTCGCCAACCGCGAAAGGGTTGAACGAGGCATCGCAAGAATACTCTATGCTATTGGTCAACGGGGCGGTGAGCTGAAAGAGCCAGCAAAGAAACAGCTCAAAGAGTTTTTAAAAACACGCGATAGCCTTGAAAACGATGAGGGGCTGAGAATTCAGCGATATACGTTCAAAGAGAACAAATGGGGCCACGAAGTTTTTAAAAAGGAAAACTAGCAATAATCCCTATTGCCAATCTCCATCTGGAATAGTAATAGATAGTCATGAAGACAATCCATATCTTTTTTTTGATCGCCTTTGCGATAGTTGGTGCTGGATGTTCAAACTCTCCAAGGGAAAATCTCGCGAACGCCCAAAAGTATTATCAAGAAGGTAAGCTGAGAAAAGCCTTCGAAGGTTATACGAGGGTTATCATGGAGGATCCTTCGAGTCCTGAGGCGGCCATCGCATTTCAGAAACGCGGAATTATTTTCCAGAAGATTAAACAACCGAAGCTGGCGATTCAGGACCTTAATCAATCACTCAAGATGAATGATTACAGTGCATCCAATTTTAGGCCTGAGTTTCTTCGGGCACGTGCCTACCTCTATCGTGGAATGGCGGAGGGAGTTCTTGGTGAGAAGCGGGAGGCTATTTCAGATCTTGACCGTTCGCTTGCCGCATTTCACGACTTTGCTCCGGCTTATTATGAGAAGGGAATGATCTACTACAGCATGAAGCAGTATGAAGAGGCGCTCAAGAATTTCATGGAGGTTCTAAGGATCGACCCGACCTTTGACAATGCCAACTCCTATAATATGATCGCAGGGATCTACACCTATCTGAATCAGCCGATGAAAGAGATTGAATATACGACTGAACTGATCAACCGTTTTCCGCAATATGCCAATGAAACTCCATATGGGCTCCGGGGTGAAACCTATTATCATATGGGGAAATATGCCAAGGCGGTCCAAGACTTTTCAAAGGCGATTGAGATTAATCCGAGGCATTCCGGCGTCTACTTAGAGCGGGGCAATGCCTATTTTAATCTTAAAAAATATGCAAATGCCAAGGATGATTATTTGATGACACTTAAACTTGATCCGAAGGGCGACCGGGGAGAACAGGCATTGAAAAATCTTGAAACCATGGCCACTTATTTGAGAAATCAGGCGGCCGTCTATCGCGGGAGGCAGTGATGAAGAAAAAACACATTATTGTTTCTGTTCTTTTGGTTTCTCTCTTTTGTTCTGCGGGAGTGCTGGCCAGAGAAGGCTATAGCGATTATCTTCCGAAAGAGGTCGAGGAAAAAGTAGGATGGTGGGACAGGATTAAGGAGGCCCTGATCGATACCCTTTCAAAGATAGATGATATGATTTTTGATCGCCCCTCCCGTTACGCAGACAATGTGTTTGACGAGGGATACCATGATCCAGATAAAGCATTTGATTCCACCGATAAGTATGTCGACAGTTGGTTGAAAACGCCTGATAGGGCAAAGTTTCTTGCAGAAGAGGGGATAGAGGAGCTTTCCGGACCCGTTGGCACGATTAAAGAGGGGAAAGATTTCATCGATCGTGTTAAGAATCCTGAGTCATCAGGGGGATCGAATTTGGGTGGCTCGTCATCGGGTTCCTCAGGACAAAAGAAAGGGCTCGATGCCGATTTCCTGAGGGAAAAGTTTGAGGAGATTGATGAGGATCGTCTGAAGAGAGCTGATGAGGCCGTTTCAGATATTGACACTAGCCTTTCAGAGTTGCCAGAAGATTTTGGAACTCAAACAACGCCATCATCACCGACAAAAACCAAACAACATCCTTGTAACGTCGATAAGAATAGTCCCGCATGCAAGCGGATTATTAAAAAGGCCGTCCGAAAAGGTCTGCGTAAAGGATTGGGCAGTCCATAATAATTAACTTAGGAATTCCGTTACTGTTTCCAACCACTCGTCGGGCTGTTCGATCGGGGTGCTGTGTCCGCCAGAGAGTTCCTTTTGAATAGCGTCAGGGATTTTCTCTTTCATGAGTTGCGTTTCGCCACGCGTTGCAAGGATGTCCTCCGAGGCCGAGATAATAAGTGTCGGGGCCTTTATGTTGCCAAGATCGGATCTTGTATCAAATTTTTCTAATAGGTCGTATTGTCTATGAATGTCCGCGATAGATGGAGGAAATGGAGTTTCAAGGACTTCTTTTTTTCGAAATTTCATTTTTTCAGGGTCGTTTATATAGTCACTGCCATAACACCAGGGTGCCATGGCATCAAAGGCAATCTCAAATGGAACATTATTCTCGACAAGCATTAAGATAGACTCAAGGGCCTTAAGCGTTACGACTCCCCAATGTGGAGAGGTGCAAGACAGTACAACTTTGCCAACCCTGTCGGCGTGTCGAATTGCAATCATCTGGGCAATACTTCCCCCCATCGATTGCCCGGCCACATGAAACCGTGGAAGATCCAGTTCATTCGTCAGCGCAACAATATTGTCAGCCATCAATCCGGGGGTCAAGGGATTGCCATCATCCTTTGTCTGGCCCACACCTTGATTGTCAAAGACGAGAACCTTGAATTTCTTTGAGAGTGAATCGATGAGATGGCTCCACTGCGTATGGTCGCCGGTATACCCAGAAATCAGGACAAGCGGATCTCCCTCACCATGCAGTTCGTAGTAGAATTCAACGTTATTTACGGCGATTGTTGGCATAAAGCGACCTCCTAAGACGTTCTTTATACGGACTGCCCTGAATTTTCAAGGAATGGTTTACTAATGGGATAAGCTGCTATAAAGGAGTGAGTATGAAGGGGCTGTCTCTATTTGAACGATATCTCTCGGTTTGGGTCATTCTGTGTATCGGTGCAGGAATATTGCTGGGCAAGATCGCGCCGGGTGTTGCCATGTGGCTCGACTCACTTGCGATCTCGGTAAACGGTGCGCCCGTCGTTTCTATTCCCATCGCAATATGTCTTTTTTTCATGATGTATCCCATCATGGTAAAAATTGATTTTGGTGAAGTGGTCAAGGCGGGAAAGAGCGAGAAGCCCGTTTTCTTGACCCTCTTTTTGAATTGGGCCATTAAGCCCTTTACGATGTATGCCATTGCACTCTTCTTCCTGGGGACCGTTTTTTATAATTTCATTGGCCCCGATGCGATGGACATTGTCAAGATGCCATTCGGACTCGACTTACCCTTGGGTGGTGAGTATGGTGCCGGCAAGGTCATTCTTGTTGACGGAATAAAGATGCTTCAGGTTCCCCTCTGGAGAAGTTATCTGGCTGGGTGTATTCTGTTGGGTATTGCGCCCTGTACGGCCATGGTCTTGGTCTGGGGATATTTGGCAAGGGGGAATGATGGTCTCACGCTTGTGATGGTCGCGATCAATTCACTGACAATGTTAGTCCTCTATGGCGTGCTCGGTGGCTTTTTGTTGGGGGTTGGTCGTCTCCCGGTGCCATGGCAGGCGCTCCTCCTTTCGATATCGATCTATGTCGCGCTTCCCTTGGTGATGGGTTATTTTTCACGGCGATGGTTGATTAAGCTGAAGGGTGATCTCTGGTTCAAAGAGAAATTCCTGCATATATTAACACCGATAACGATCATTGCACTCTTGCTGACGTTGATCCTCCTCTTTTCATTTAAGGGAAAGATCATATTATCGAATCCCCTGACGATTTTATGGATTGCCATCCCAATCTTCATCCAGACAAACCTGATATTCTGGATCGGATATGGTTTGGCCAGGTGGCTGAAGTTGAGTTACAGAGATGCCGCGCCGTCGGCCATGATTGGTGCCAGCAATCATTTTGAGGTGGCAATCGCTACATCGACGATGCTCTTCGGCCTTTCGTCAGGAGCCTCATTAGCAACAGTTGTTGGGGTTCTCATCGAAGTCCCAGTGATGCTGATGCTCGTCAAGATTTGTCTAAAGACTCAGCATTGGTTTCGTGACGACAAGGTGTCATCTGTGGTATAAAAACCAGGGGTAGAGATGGGAGCATTTATTTACGATTTGAGCATTATCTTGATAGAATCGGTGGTTCTTTTTCTAATTATCGTACGGTAGATTTAAAGATTTTGTAGAAATTCTTGGAGGGTTGGTTGTTAAAGAAACTCACTACCAAGAAAAGACTGGGTTTATTCTGCTTTTTCAGCATCTTGATTATAGCCGTTATTCTTTTGGCTACTGGAGGGCCTAAAACATGGCTCGCCCTCCAAGAGTTACAAGGGACGTACCTTCTTTTAGCGCTTGGGATTTTCGCAGCGATGATCTTCTTCGATATTTTACGTCTACAGGTCCTGACTGGTGCACTTGGAACCCATATACCGTTCATTTACAGTCTTAAAACCATATTAGCTTATTATTTTCTTTCCGCAATTACTCCTGCTGTCACCGGCGGGGAACCCTTGATGGTATACATGCTTAGAAAAAAGGGGGTGGGGATAGGTAAGGGCACGTCTATTGTCGTTATCCGCGGCCTTCTGCTTATATCCTTCATTGCCATTGGTGGGCCGATCATTATCTATTTTAATAGTGAACTTTTGCATAATGCTGGTTTGCAGATCATGTTCGGCGGGGTTGCTTTACTTTTGGCGGTTCTAATTATCTTCCTGGCCTACACTCTTTATAAGCCGCAAAAGGGAGAAAGACTCATTGAGAAAATGCTTCATTTGTTGGAGAGATTTCCATGCTTAAAAAAGCACATACCGTCTTTAATTGAAAAAATTGATGGTTGGATAGATGAATTAAGGTTTAGCCTAAAGTTTTTTATCAGGGAAAGAAAGTTTCGACTTTTTTTGGCCACCATCTGGACATTAATGTTTATGATCTGTAATTATTCGCTGGCGTACGTCCTGCTTAAGGGGCTTAACTACGGCATATCAATTTGGACTGTTTTTATGGTTCAGATCGTCTTGTACTTTTTTCTCTACTTTTCTCCTACCCCCGGAGGGAGTGGCGTGGCCGAAGGGGGTTTTTATCTGCTCTTTGCGCCATTAGTGCCGCACCATCTGTTGGGATTATTGATTATACTTTGGCGTTTCTTTGCTGTTTATCTTGGAGTGTTTATGGGGGCCTTCGTCATCATGAAAACATTTGGCGTTGATCGTATGGAGACTTTTGCTGAAGAAAAAATACAACCTGTTCATGAATTGGAAGACGGGGAGTAAATAAAGGCAGTTTAACATTGTATTTCCCAAAACTTTGCTTTTTCTGTATAGTTAGGAGCAGAATGTCGACAAATCTTAAAAAGGACCTGGGTTTATTGGGTGTGTTTTGTGTCTCCTCGGGCGCAATGATCAGTTCGGGTCTTTTTATTTTGCCCGGCCTCGCATTTATACACGCAGGTCCAGGAATGATTCTTTCGTATTTGCTGGCTGGTTTTTTAGCGTTGCCTGCCATGCTCAGTAAGGCAGAACTAGCTACTGCCATGCCAAAAGCGGGCGGAACATATTTTTTTATCGATAGAACTTTTGGTCCAGCCTTCGGCACACTCGGCGGAATTTCCAATTGGTTTTCAATTAGTCTAAAAAGCGCCTTTGCCTTAATAGGTATCGGTGAATTTGCAACATTGATCTATCCAAACATAACTGAAATTCATGTTAAACTGATCGCCATTGTCTGTTGTATTTTATTCGTCTTAATAAACATAAAAGGCATAGGGCATGCAGGTAAGGCACAAATTGCAATGGTTTTGGGGCTTATAGGTGTGCTCATTTTCTACGTAGTTGCTGGTTTGCCTCACGTGGAAATAGCTCATTTCACGCCACTGGTTCCACATGGCACAGTATCTGTTCTTGGCACGGCAGGTTTCATTTTTATTTCATATGGAGGGCTGACCAAGACCGCTTCGGTTTCCGAGGAGGTTAGAAATCCCGGCCGAAACATTCCGTTGGGAATGTTTCTTTCATTAATTGTTGTAACCGCTCTCTATGCTTTGGTTATTTTTGTAACTATAGGAATATTAGATGGTAATACTTTAGCAAAATCAGTTACGCCATTGTCTGAAGGGGCGAGCACTATTTTAGGAATGCCAGGTTTAATTATTTTGTCCTTGGCAGCCATGCTAGCCTTTGTCACTACAGCAAATGCAGGCATTATGTCTTCTTCGCGGATTCCTATGGCCATGAGCCGAGATGGTCTACTGCCAAAAAGTTTCGGAAGGGTCGGACTCCGTTCTAAGGCACCACATGTATCCATATTATTCACGTGCCTATTTATGATAGCTGCTATCCTGCTTTTGAATTTGGAAAACCTGGTGAAACTAGCTTCGACACTGATGATATTGCTATTCATGTTTGTTAATCTCTCCGTTATAGTTATGAGAGAATCAAAAGTCCCCAACTATAAGCCTAAATTTAAAACGCCATTTTATCCATGGATTCAAGTTGTGGGAATAGTCAGTTGTTTCTTTTTGATAGTGGAAATGGGAGCCGTCCATTTATTCATAGTAACACTATTTCTAACCGGTAGCGTCGTGTGGTATTTGCTCTATGCAAGAGTTAGAGTTTTGAGAGAATATGCTTTAATATGTTTAATAAATAATGTCTTACAACAACTGAATCATCTACAATTAA
>CAYWXY010000122.1:0-7126 GCA_964462555.1 uncultured Pseudomonadota bacterium
GGTATTGGGAGTGTAAAAAAAAGTGAAACCCCAAAGAGCGCCATCGCCGCAGCAAATTTTCCAAGAACAACATCAACATCTCGAACCGGAAGCGTCAGGAGAAGTTCCATTGTTCCCTGTTTCTTTTCTTCACTCCATTTCCCCATACTAACGGCCGGAATAAAGAAGAGGAAAACCCACGGCATCAGAACAAAGAAGGGGCGCATATCGGCCTGACCGATCAGAAAAAAGCTCCGAAAAAAGAGGAAGCCAGTCAGGACAAGAAAGGTGATCAAGTAAACATAAGCAATCGGCGAAAAAAAATAGGCTCGTAGTTCTTTTCGTGCAATCGTATGAATGGTCTTAATATTAATCATCGTCTATTCACCAATCGTCAGTGACCGGAAAACATCTTCGAGAGACGCCTTCTCTTCGTGTAATTCTTTGAGCATCCAACCATTATCAACAACCCACCTGAAGATATCCTCGCCAATGCCGTCTTTATTGTCACTGTGCATCACAACGCGTTGCCAACCATCTTCCATCGGCCCCTCAAAATCGACCAAGTGAACTTTATTGAAAACCTCAATCTTATTTTGGATCTCGTCTGATGCTGCTCGGATAGCAACATGGTATCGCATCGCCGTCCCGCGTTTGGCCAAAAGCTCAGAGAGCGTTCCCTCACCAACTAATTCACCCTCATTGATAATCATGGCGCGCCCACAGGTCGCTTCAACCTCTTGCATAATATGGGTGCTCAGAATAACGGTCCGCTCTTCGCCAATCTTTTTAATGAGACTTCGAATTTCCGCAATTTGGTTCGGGTCCAGACCGGCCGTCGGCTCATCCAAAATCAAAATCGGGGGATGGTGAATCATCGCCTGCGCCAAACCGACACGTTGACGATAGCCACGGCTCAACTTTCCAATCGAACGACCCACGACACTGGCGAGTCCGCAGATTTCGACCATTTCTCGAATTCGCGTCGCCGTCGTTGCCTTATCGAGCCCCCGGATCCTCGCTATGTAGGTCAGAAAATCAGTCACCTCCATATCGAGATAAAGTGGTGCGTTTTCAGGAAGATAACCAATCATCGCCCGAGTTTCGAGACTCCCACTATTGACCGGTATATCATTGATATATATCCGACCCTGATCAGAAAGGAGATACCCGGTGATCATTCGCATCGTAGTCGATTTTCCCGCACCATTGGGGCCGAGGAGGCCCACAACCTCACCCTTTTGGATATTAAAAGAGACATCCTTTACGGCATGAACATCGCCAAACGATTTGTAGAGGTGCTCCACTCGAATCATAGGGGTCGTATTTTAAGAATCCAACCCAAAGTGTCAAGTTTAAAAAGACTACCTGTCATTGCGAGCCAGGGATAATCTGTAGCTTTTTGAATCATTCTCGTCATGGCGTGGCAATCCCGCGAGAATATCCGCTGGATTGCTTCTCCGCCCCTGGCGGATCGCAATGACTGCAATTGCCTTCGCTCTTGCCATCGACGGAGGTGTCTGCTATACCGGCCCCCATGATTATTGGACTCACAGGAAAGAATGGTTCTGGCAAGGGCGAGGTCGCAAATTTCTTGAAGAAGCGAGGGTATCACTACCACTCGCTATCAGACGAAATTCGGGAAGAGATGAAGCGGCAGGGGGTTGAAATCACCCGGAAAAACCTGATCCCCTTTGCCAACAATCTCAGAAACACTTACGGCCCATCCTATTTGGCCGAAAAGGTCCTCGAAAAGCTCGATCCCGACAAAAACTACGTTGTCGATTCGATCCGCAACCCCTTCGAGGTGGAGACACTTCGAAAGCGACGCGACTTTCATCTGATTTCGATTGTTGCCGAACCTGAGGTTCGTTTTGAACGCCTGAAGGATCGTGGTCGTGAAAGTGACCCAACCGATTACGAGCGCTTTCTTGAAGTCGACGCCGCCGAGGCCAGCAACACCGACCCGGCCGCCCAGCAGATGGATCGCACACATGAAATGGCTGATGCTGTCATCGAAAACAACACGTCGGTCGAAGATCTTTATGACAAGGTCAAACAGGTCCTTCGCGTTCTAGCCATCAACACGAAGCGGCCTTCCTGGGATGAGTACTTCATGAATATTGCGCAGGTTGTTTCGCTCCGTGGCAACTGCATCAAACGCAAGGTCGCCGCGATTATTGTCAAAGATAACCGCGTCATTTCTACCGGTTATAACGGCACACCGCGCGGCATTACTAACTGTAACGAAGGTGGATGCCCACGTTGTAACGAGCTCGACGAGTCGGGCAAGGATCTTGACGAATGTATCTGCGCCCACGCCGAGGAAAATGCCATTGCCCAGGCCAGTTATCATGGCGCATCGCTTAAAGATGCCACGCTCTACACCACCTATTCGCCCTGTCTTCGCTGCACAAAGCTAATTATTAATTCGGGCGTCGCCGAGGTCGTCTACAACCAGGCCTATTCAATTGAAGAACGCCCACTTGAACTCTTAAAAGAATCCGGCATCAATGTTCGTAAGATCGAACTTCCCGAGAGGAATTTCTAGATGACAACCGAAGCATCAAAAACAATTGAGACCTTTGAGAACCCAAAGAAAGATCGAAACTATGTGATCAAGTGCGACTGTCCGGAGTTTACGTGTCTTTGTCCCAAGACCAGTCAGCCCGACTTTGCCAAGATCATGATCGAATATATTCCAGATGAGAAATGCGTTGAACTAAAGTCTCTTAAGACATACCTCTGGTCGTATCGAAACGAAGGCGCCTTCCATGAGGCCGTCACAAACCAGATCTGTGATGATCTGGTCGAGGCTATCGATCCACAGTGGCTCGAAGTTACTGCCGAATTCCTCGTCCGCGGCGGCATCACGACCACCGTCACCGCTACCCATGGCGAATATCCCGCCGACGCCTAAGCGAAGATGTCATTCTCCGGTTTAACCGGAGAATCCATATAAACAAGAGAATTATAGAGAACCTAGCTGACCAAAGGAATTGTCTCCCCAGCATTCATAATTACCACTGATTGTGATCGTGCAAGTATATGACGGGGAACATGAAACAGACTGAACTAACGTCTTCACATCTTTAGCTGTCTTATAAAATGACACACCAGAACTGCTGATCTGTCCTATACTATTATCTCCCCAACAATAAAGAGAGGCAGCATCTGTAATCGCACAGGTATGATTGGCTCCCGCTTGAATATCAACGACATTACTAAGGTCCTGAACCTCCACAGAAGTTTCGCTGTAATCCTGAGAGTCATTTCCAAGCTGGCCCTTTTCATTAGCTCCGCTGCAAAAGACCTTTCCATTTTCATAAAGTGCACAGACATGATTTAGGCCAACAGTAACCTTTAGAGACCCCTTAAATATTTGTGAGCTTAATGTCGTATTCCCCTCATAATCTCGACAATGAACAGCCCCATTTTCTTCGGTAAAACAAAAATGTTCATTCACTACCGAGACATAATTAGTCATCGATAAATCCTCTTCAATCTCAACAGTTGTATCGGCTAAATTTTCTGACAAGGCCCAACAACCAATACGTCCCACAGAATCAATTGCACATGTTCGATTACCTCCGGCTGACAGAGAAGAAAGATCTGACGGAATATTGTCCAAATGCTTGGGTGTTGTGGCCTTACCACCTCCCCAACAGTAAACCTTACCATCTTGTGTCTGAGCACAGGTGTGAGAAGACCCTAATGCAACATCAACAACGTCAACAATATCAGAGACCTTTTTTGGAGACTTCGCCTTTTCACTGAGTGTCTCAACACCCAGCTGTCCGGCACCATTACTACCCCAGCACCAAAGATTATTATTCTCACTAATTGCACAGGCATGAAAATCTCCTGTTACAACCTTTTTAAATCTCGCCGCAGCGCCATCATCACCCTTTTCAGATGAATCATCACCCTTTTCTCCATCAGAGATGCTGACCTGAACGCCGTTAATATATAACGACAATTCACCAACACGACCTTCTTCATCCACCTCTCCCTCAATCAATATCTCTGTACTATCGGAAAATGTGGCTGGCACACTAAAATGACCATCAACATCAACAGTGATGGTGACGTTAACTGTTTCTAGTACGGATCCATCGACATCATACCGAGTAACCGTCTCATCCTCAAACGACAGAACGAATGAGCCATGAGCCGTTGTACTGAGTTCAACACTAGCATCTCCAATCGGCCTCGGTGTACGTGTCTCAACGCCTTTTCCAGAGCATGCCGAAACAATGACAATCAATAGCATTAAACCAATATTCAGCCACCTCATGACAGCTCCCCTTTCGTCAGCTGAAAAAGCTGTAAATTCAAATGCGCCACACATTCTTTGGTCTCTTCTGAGGCTCCTTCCAAGAAAGTGTGAATCTCATCACGAAAATTTTGAATCTTCTTCTTGAGTTCACTAAACTCATCTTTTGAAAGCGCAATCGTCAATGTTGATGATTCCTTCTTTTCAACGGGATCTTTGGCAATCGCATGACAACCCAATTTTGTCATCTGCTGCTGATACCGAATAACTGCCAAAGACTCTACTTCATCCGGGGTCGTTATCATTTTATTCGTAGGCTTCAACCTTCCCTCGCTACACCTATCAAGAAAACCAAGATGGACTAGATCCTGGAGTGCCTGTCGTACAACATGAACAGGGACATCCTGCTTTAGCTTCTTGGCAATCCACTTGGGATCCTCTTTGAATGTCTCTAAACGAACGATCTCCATCATGGCGACATAATACCAGCGTGCAAAAACGTGGTAATGTTTCGCTTCAACAATCTTTGGATGCTTTGCAGGATAACAATCGAGAAGTTTTTCGTAGAAATGTTCTTTCTCTTCAACAGTCTTGGCCTGATTAAAACTGACCAACTTCTCGAAAAAACGAGACTCTTTATCCGAAAAACCAAAGCCCTTACAAACATTGTACATGCTGCGCTTTCCCAGATTTAGTTTTCCATCGATGATCTGCTTGAGATGACCCGAGGACTTCATTCCTGACTTCATATTGAAATAGCGATACGAAAAAGACTCATTTGTCATACGAAGATGATCAATGCGATCCTTCAAGAATTCCCGATAATCCAAATAATCATATATGCTGTTTTCGTTTTTCATATCCCCTCTCAACACTTTATTATCGGTTGAGAGGGGGGCCGAAGTTGCCTATTTGGGCTATTATTTTAAAAAAATAATGAACAGTCTAACTACTTGTAATTATTAAACATAGAACGTCTTATAACATGTCGTTTTCGGGTCCTAAAATAAACACCCTATATTTCACTCCACGGATCGACATCGAAACCCTTCATATCCTGATAATGACGCATAACCTCTTCGCCACCCCCTAAAGGTTTCATATAAATCTGGATAACGGGCTCACTGTTACACTCACCCTTTGGATAGGCCAGGAAACGAGTCACCTCATAAAACTCCCCATCAACCTTGACCAAACTACCAACTTCAAACTCCTTGAATTTCACCAATTGTGAGCTGCGAAGTGGCTGAGTATAATCTTTGATGTTTCCGAATCGATATGTAGGGAGTCTTAATTTCTCACCATTTGGATCACTCTTTCTCGCCTCATTGACAACACAGAAGTCGGATACATTGTCTCCATTAATATCCGGAATCTGCTGTCTGGAGATTTCCTTTAGCTCAACCTTTTTTTCGGCATTGGCCTCTCTCGGCTTGGTTTGATTGATTTCATTTTGTCTCACCTTCTTTATGTCTGTCATTGTGATCTCCTTTTCGATTAAGTTAACTTACCCGCAACTATTATCGGCCCCCCTATTGAATAAGTTGTCGAAAAGAAGTCGTCCCATTTTCAGCATCAAGGAATCAAAAAGTGAAGAACGTTTAACTCCCTACAATTCCAGTGTTTTCGCCGTTCATTTTAATAAACACTTTCTATCAATATTTCATGACGTGAATAAGTGTTTATAAAAATGAACAACAGAACACGATTAAATCTAAACACATAGAAGAAACTGCACCGCCCATTTTGATGATTCCGAAACGCGTTGACATGCTTGTCACAACTCCCTCCCACGTTGCCGCCGATAATTAAGGCGTAAATGCAAAAAACAAAAAAGGGAGGAAACAATGACTGTACCATCAGTTAGCACAATAAAAACAAACGTAACGACAACGACAGATACGCCTAAAAAAACGAAGGATGGAAGATCCAAGAAGGACAATGTCGCCGCAAGCGATCCCGGCTTTGAAGCACAAAACGGATCAAGCACCTGGGCCTGTGCTCAACAACTAAAAGCAATCACCACAAATACCGACAAAAAAGGGCCACCCAGTGAATCTGAAAGCTCAACAGCAACAACGAAATCAACAGGCAAAAGTTCTTCCATCAAGATGAGCACCAACGATCTATTACGTCAGAGGGTAAAAAGCCAAGCACTTAAATTTTATGTAAGCCGCTACGGCCTCGACTCAGATATCATTTCAAACACACAACTCCACAAATCCGTTGAAAACAGAATAACTAAGTGGGCTGAGCAGGGAAACGACCTCAAAACCATTAAATCAAAAATTAACACCTATGTTAACAACCACAAAAACAATGCCGTTCATGAATAGTATTGGAGGAAACATGTCCGATTCAAAAATAAGCAAACTACCCAACAAGATATCGACGCTCGATGATATTCGAAAGCTCGAAGCCAAGGGAATGCAATGTGAGCAAGCGCTCAATAGAGGTATGGGAAGAAAAACACTCAGCCGAAAACTCGACCCCACTCAAAGATACAAACATCACTACTTTGAAAATGAGAATGGAAAAGGTGGCGGGGCATGCGCGCAGAAACTCAAGACGATCGCAAAAGCTGACACACCAAAGAAAAAGGTTAACGTGTCAGAAGAAAAAGAAATTATTGTGCCGAAGAAACCGACGACAGCGGGAGAAAGAGTTGCCAGAATCGTCCATCAATTCCCAAAGGACGAGCAAACACTGATCCGCGAAGATGTCCGAGGAATGGCCTCTTCTGGTAAAACCCCACGAGAGATATTCAAATCCCTTGCGATGAGCCTGCATCACAAGGCTATGAAGATATATGCAACAGTTGCCGTAAACAACAAATTGAACGTGGGCGACGCTCAGCTCGAAAATGCATCA
>CAYWXY010000123.1:0-7011 GCA_964462555.1 uncultured Pseudomonadota bacterium
GGAACGTGAAGATATCAGGGTCTCCAAGACAATCAGCGGAGGGCGACCGATTTCGTCCGCGGTGGCGATCGGTCCCGGTAATGTGAGAAAAGAGTTAAGAGAGTTTAGTGCCCCATCTTTACTCGGTCTTGCAGTGAGACGGTTAATTGTAAATAAGAATACCCGGGACGACGCAGAGGGCCGCGTACGAGTCATAACATTTAGCTAAAAATTGCACTGCGGAACAGCGAGGAGAGGGTCGGCACCGTGGATACGTCAGCCGAAGGCTGATCCGCCTCCGGCGGAAAATCGTGGAGGCTGGAGCGACCGTCTTGGAACCCTGGATATCGGAACGTTCCTAATCCAGGAATTCAGATTACGGAAGCTGGACTTATTCGAAGTTCCGAGTGAAAGTTATTGAGGTTAGTGATCTACGACTTCCATCTTTTCGAGAATAATGATGCGTTTATTGAGGGAATCTTTCAGACCGTAGGATTCTCCCAATGTTGTCCAACCGTCTACTATAATATTTTTACCTACGGCATTGGCCTTTGCCTGTGGGTGCATCGCTAGATCATCGACACAGACAACCTCTTGACCCATCCTATTGATCATCAAATCGCCA
This sequence comes from uncultured Pseudomonadota bacterium, assembly GCA_964462555.1. Taxonomy (GTDB): domain Bacteria; phylum UBA10199; class UBA10199; family CAYWXY01; genus CAYWXY01. The sequence continues at coordinate 605 of CAYWXY010000123.1, forward strand.
ATCCAATCGACATCAACATTTTTCTTGGACTCTTCATCAACGCGGTAAAGTTTCAGTGTGTCTTTAACATTATGACCCGTTCGATCATAATTTCGACACCAACCGACAAAAATTGCAACCGTCGAAAAGGGTTGATCGTAATTTTGATCATCGATCGTGCCATATTCGGTTCGAACGGCAAGCTGTTTGTTGGCGGCATGTAACGGATAGAGGGCTGACAAGATAATGACTGGGATCAAAAATAGTATCAAATGTTTGATCGGCATCGTCCGAGCCTCCTTGGCTAGGGCGCAATAATAGCCAGAAGAAGAGGCTTTTCGCAATAAAAATCTGTTTACAACGGGAACATAGATGGCTATCGTGCAGCCATGTCAATCGTAACCAAACAGGGGGACAAGGGAACGACGCGCCTTTTTTCTGGTGAAGAGATCCCAAAAGATAACCAAAGAGTCGAAACGTATGGCACCGTTGATGAGTTAGTCTCATTTATGGGTCTTGCGCGGTCGTTTTGCGTCGACCGTAAGGTCTCCGATGATATTCAAGATCATCAGAGCACCCTTTTTCGTCTCGCATCAGAGCTTGCAACGATCGAACCCTCCAAGATGAAGATCGATCCTATTCACACAAAGGATATTGAGACGATCGAATTACTCCTCTCGGAATATGAGCAAGCGGTGACACTCCCACCCCATTTCATCATCCCTGGGGGAGGAAAGTCCTCAGCCTTTTTGGATGTCTGCCGGACAATTTGCCGGAGGCTTGAACGCCTATTGGTCCGCTTTTCCAAGGGTGATGAATGGAATAATCAAGACGCCCTCATCTATATCAATCGCCTCTCTGACCTCCTTTTCATGATGGCTCGAAAGGAAGAAGAGTAATGACCTATCTGGTTGGCTTTTCGACAATTGACTCTGAAAAGAAGGCGGCCGAGATCGCCAAGACGCTCGTTAAAGAGAAGTTGGTTGCCTGTGTGAATATCATTCCGGGTCTTCGTTCGATCTATCAGTGGGATGGAAAGATTTGTGATGAAAATGAAGTCCTCATGGTTATGAAGACAGTCGAGTCGAATCAAGAAAAGGTTATGTCACGCATAAAGAAGCTCCACCCCTATGACGTTCCGGAGATAGTCTTTCTCCCGATCACTGCCGGCCTCCCCGATTATCTCTCCTGGATTGATTCCAGCACCGAAAAGTAGACGAAGGGGTCTGACCCCGATGTCTACTTCATAATAGAAGTAATATCATATAGTTATAGCGTTTTTAATTAACCGATTTTCCTCGCAACTTTCTCGGTATCATTCCGACATATATCTAGTCAGTATATCAAACTGTCTCAGCGGGCATGATGGATGAAGGAATGTATCGTGCCACCTGGAAGACCCCCAAAACCTGTTCGATTTGCTCGGCATAAAATAGTACCACTTACCCGTCTTCGCACAGGCAAGTTAACGCTGCCTTCTGCTCCCAAAGTAAAAGGCAAACCCGGTCGACGAACTGATCACTATGTCTCAGTAAAGCCCACGCTAAAATGGAAACCTCCGGTTGTTCCACCGCGAACAAATCTTAGTATCACGACACGAAGCAAGAACGAGAAAGGCGATCGGTCATCGCCAGCAACCTCCTCACTATTACTCGGCGCCCTGGCTCTCTTACCGAACGAAGCGCTTGCCAATCAACAAACAGAAGCTATTACGGAAACCCCAGAGATTCCCTGGTATGTCGAATATGAAATCCCCATTTTTTTCACCATGGCTGTAATCCTTGCCCTTGAAATCCTCCTAATTGCGCGGCAGGAAATCAATCGGCGTCAACTGAGACGGCCAAGACCGAAAAATATAGGGCGTCCTTATCGTCGATCTGAACCTGCACAAATGGTGAAAATCAGCCCTCCCTTCACTATTCCGCCGACAGAACTAGAAGTTGCAATGGATGAAACCGGTCTAGATGAGGAAGACGTCTATTTATTGGCTACGAAAATGGACACCTTGCTTCTGAGCGATATAAATGGTCGTGAAAGATATGCAAGGTTTTTCACCCATTTGATCCGCTCAAAATCCGAACCCCTCGTTGCATTGGGTAGGTGGATGGAAAAAAGAATTTTTACCGATGGGAGTCCACCACGAGATATACTTGCAAGGCACAGGTTGATCGGCACTGCAGAAATTTTACCGCTCGAGGCATTCATCAGGCGAATACGGATTGGTCGGGAAAACATTAGCGCTGGACGAGGAGATTCAGATATCCCTCGGGACTGGGATTTAAAGAAACAATATCTATTTCGAAGCCATGCCCTCACTCCATATGCAAGATTGGAACTATCAAAAAAACCATCTAACGGAATAACACAAGCGATATTTAAAACAGACTCCTTCCTGCCCGAAACAACAGTGGTCTTCGAAGGAACCAAATATCACTTAAGTCATCTCTTAATCGATGGAACGAGTTACCAATATCGTATCATTATGGCGGAGAGAGACGGTAGACTAAGACCATTTTTTGCGTACCGCTCGGGGTCCGGTGGCGGATGGCGAACATCGAATTACGCACTTGGTTACTGGATGTCCAAGGGATCAACACGATTGTATACAGCTGAATCGGAACCCTTTGCTGAACTCCTAACAGAGTTCGAGGTTATGGAAGATATGCCAGCAAGGTATGTTCCGAAAGATTCGGTTCGAAAGCTCTTTGATATCGCCCAAAAAAACATGGGAGAAGATCTTCCCCAGGGGAGTACCCCTTATGATAGAGTTCTTAGTCCAGATGCCGCCAAAGAGGCCAATCATGCCTTAGCTTCGGCAGAAAAAATGGTTGGCTCAAAAGACCGTCAAAGGCCTGAGGGAATAGGAATAGCCAAGGATGCTCGGCCCCACTTTGAAAGAAATCCACAGAGAATTGTTAGGCACTTCCATCAATATTTGGGCGACAGCCTGCGCCTGCAATATGAATCTACTAGGAATGGACGGCCGGTTCGGTGGAATGTCTATATTAAAAATAGACCATCTATCAGTAGGATTAAGGACATTCGATTTATGAGGGCCCTTGAAATCGATGATGATCATTTTGTAATTGTTGAAGAGACGTCAATTCCCCCAGAAGTTTACGATGAGGGTTTACGTGAAATCACACAGTTTCAGCCCGGAATGATGTTTAGATCCAGTCTTCCCCCATCCATTCCTCAACTGAATAGGTCACTTCTTTCAGTTCCTGAAGAATTCCTCCCCGACCTCTCTGTAAGGCCCGATGAGATTGGGGCCTACCGACATAGTCTCCTGGGACAATGTGTTCGGGCTCGATACCTTGGAAAACTCGCTGGTGAGACAGCGATCTGGGACTTTATCGTGAGGCGAAGTGACGGCCTAGCATGGATCAAGCCTGTACGGTTTAGAGATGCTCGGCGGACAGAAGACGGAAAACAGGCACGCGTGATTGACAGCGGCTTCCTCTCTAGCAAGCCTTTAGAATATCGATCTCAACTTGAAGGGGTTATTGCCGACCCCACACTTCGGCGCTTTATCATTCCATTCGAAAGTCCTGATGGCAAAACAACATACGGTGACATTCGTCCTCTCCTCGCACAACTGAACATCATGCGCGAGTTTTACAACAGCACCTGGTACCGCGAACATTTTGGGATCATGCGGTGGTAGATTCTATTTAATATCCTCTGTGGTCTCACTGACAAGCTTGATGGGAGAGGGAAACGAATATTGCATTACATGCATCTTCGACTTCTTGTTGTGTGGATGTTCCCGAATTTCGATCAGCTTGTTACCATCTTCGGAATCCGTAATCTTTATGGGCAAGACGCCATACATACCACTTTTCGCCAGAGCTGTTCCATACTCCTTCTTTTTCATGTCGTACGTATAGAGCTCGATACGCGTAAAATCGGTATCGATACTTGACCCAACCGAAGCATATGAGACCAGGTAATCTCGAGCCTTGTCACCCGTTTCGGGATCGGTCTTTTCCCGGAGCAAATACCACGATACAGGCACGCGAATGCTGGTATACATATTGATCTCTCTGGGAGGTATAAGATCAATCCGTTTGCCTGGGATAAATCCTGTCCGACCATCGTCAAGACGAGCCTTATACCAAACCGTCTTGCGTGTTTTTCCATTTTTCTCAAACTTAACCACGTGTCGTTCCAAGATGTCGACCTTCTGCATTTTTTTTAGGGTTCCGATCGTCCTAGAACTATCACTCGGCTCCATCTTAAGGTTGGTCTTTTTCTCCATCCGGCCCGATGCCTCTACCGGAAGTGATTTTGCATCCTCCATCATCTTGTGTATCAGACCATACATATCATCATCGGCGATATCCTTTGTCTCAATATAACCTTGAAGCGAACCCGACTTGGCTTCGAGCCAACCCTTTGCAATGTCGCGGCTCGGGTTTTGCTTTCTACAATAGACCTCGTCCCCCATTTTCAGCTCACCCACGACTTCGGCTATTCTGATCGGTCTTTTGTAAATCTTTGCCGTAGTGGATATCACTGAAAAATGGTCTCTATAGTCGCCTTGACCGGTGGTTTGGCTACAAGATGAGAGCGCGAGCGCGGTAGCGACGAAAGATAGGAAAAAAAGTCGGAAAAGCTTCATATACCCCCCTAGAGTTATCCCTTTTTACAGAGAATAACGCGATAATTCAAGGGGAAAGGGGCAATTATGGCTCGAACCGAAACCATTTTAGGGCATCTCGAACGGTTCGTTCAACTCGCTCTTTAGCCTCTTTGCATGTTGCCATTAAGGCATCGAATGATTCGTTGGGATTGAGAAGGTCGACCAATTCAGGAAACTGGGGAATGAAAGATCGAATGATAAATTGGACCAGCTCAGGTCTGGTGCTTAGCAGATGGACCAAAAAGTCCTGTCGTTCGGCCTCCTCACCCCTTTCAACACCGAACTTGTCTAACAGTTTGCCCAGATAATCGAGAATCAATATTGCATCGGCGTTACCTGCCGAACTCTGCAATCGAATCAGCTTTGTCAAGGGGTCAAGATCGGCCACATAATCCTCTTTCCTTATTAATTGATAACTTTTGAGGTTGCCCGGCAAATTTGGAATATGGGCACTCCCCATGATGGCGAGTCTGAGCCTATGCTTTTTTATCACGCTCATCATTTCTGAAGAGACCAGTTCATCGCAGACCTCCCGCCACTTCTCCACAAAACGATAAATGTCACCCCGAATCTCCTCAATCATTTCGAGGGCCATTCCCCGCGCTCTCGCCTCCCTCATATGAAATGTTAGTTTTGCCCAACCGGGATTCTCTGGGGACCAATAGGTAGTCATTTCTGTTAGTTCGTCATAATTGCGCGCTGCTCGAGCCACACTTGTTCTTAGACGCCCCATATCAAATCGACCTGCATTAATGTGTCTTACTGCAATACTCATTGATCGCAACTTAAGTAACGTTTCATCCTTCAGAAGGGGGACCACCTCTATCCCGAGCTCTCTTGCGTAGTTGGCCAAGGCCGTAAAATAGGTCTTAATATTCTCTTCTTTAAGGTGAACTTCTGTTAACTCGAGACCGATTTTGTCCACACCCGCTTTATGAGCTTCTTCAATAAGTGCTGTATCTCGCAAGAGTTCCGACTGGTCGGAATGTCCTGTCCCCGCGATTGTTGGTTTAAAATTTTTTCCGGCGGGCCTGGGACCTCGTGTAAGGAATACCGCGATGCTTCGCCCCATTCCACTGATACCGGAAAGAAAGCCGTCCGATGAATCGCTCAGTGCAATTTGAGATTCTGTTACCATCTCAAAGGTGTCGACTGGCTTGTCAGGGACAACAGCAACCCCATCAACAGCCTGAAGAGAATGTCGCCTCCTGAGCATACGCTCGACGGAAGGAGAAATTCGTCTGAGCCTTGGAGCAGGTGTAGTTGTGCGCAGTGTTGGTTTCACATCTTATTCATCGGTACACTTTCAGAAATGTTGTCAGGCTAACGATATTATCGTTTCACTTAGGAAACGGGGTAAATGAATAGCGCGGCTCGGGGAGGAGCCGCGCTATCCGGTCATTGAGGAGGTTACTGTTATCTATTTGGCCTAACGCGTCGCACAGAAACCAATCTGAGTCGAGGCACCTGGCGAAAGGACGTTGTTCCAACTATGTCCATCGACAGTTACCGTCGATCCGTTCTGTACGGCATTGGAAGACCATGCGTTTCTCAAATTACCCTCGATATCAAACGATGTGACCCAGTCGACCGAGTCAATTGAATGGTTGGTCACGGTCACGTTTGCACAATAACCCGTTCCCCAGTCATCAACGATGTTCACGTCCGCGACAATGTCGCTGGGTTCTGGTTCAGGTTCAGGTTCAGGCTCAGGCTCAGGCTCAGGCTCCGGCTCCGGTTCCGGCTCCGGCTCCGGCTCCGGTTCCGGCTCGGGTTCAGGCTC
>CAYWXY010000124.1:0-6912 GCA_964462555.1 uncultured Pseudomonadota bacterium
TCTGGGACTCGCCGTACGAAATTGTCGTAATAGGTGGAACAGGCTTTCCGGCATCTTTGAAGGCTTGCTGTAAATATTCCTTGGTTACCCTAGCGCGTTTGCCACCCAGTTCAAGGTTGTATTCAACGCCGCCACGAAAATCACAATGTCCCTCGACTATAATGGGTCCGCCGCTATAGTTTTTCACAAATTTATCAAGGGCCTTTGTTGACAGTAGCTTTGCTTTGTCCGTGGCAAAATATGTTTTTGCCTGGATTGTCTTGGCGGGTTGTCTTGTGATCTGCGGAGTTATATAGGTTCTGGCACTGCGTCGAGTTCGTGCTCTAAATCCATAAGGTGAGCCATTTTGACTAATCAATTTGCGGTACGCTCGTAATCTACCTGATGTAGTACTAAAGACGACCTGTTTAAGTGCGCGATCCATTACTTGATTGGGTTTTTGAAATTGTGTTGGAAGTTTTTTTTGAGATCGTGTCGTAACCTTTTTCCATTTTCCATCATTGAGGCGATACTTGGCCGATTCAACACCGTTGCAGCCCTTATCTACATATTGAACACTGACTTTATTTCCATTCACTTTGGTGCTCAGTGATAGCTTACACGTTGTTTGTTTGGTGCTTGGTGTTGTTTGGATTGTTAGTTTGCCAATGGTGGGAGAGTTTCCTCTGAAATTGATACGGTGTTGTCCGGTAAAAACACTCTTTCCATTTAGACTGATAACCTTATTGCCTTGAGTCATTTGTTCCTCCCTCAAGACCTTTCCGACCAATCACTCCTATTATCGGTTTTGAATATGCTGAAGTTGCGTCCCCAACCCAATTACACCCTAAGGGTGTTATCTGGTAATGATTTGCGTCCTACACCCTAAGGGTGTAATTAGGTAATGATTTCAAGTGGTTATATCTAGCAACTTTGGGTTCTCCCGAGCCGATAATAGTATATTAACCCACAACTGAGGGAGCTGCATGGGACGTAGACCGACAATAAAAAGACTATTTCGAGCCGCATTTGATCATCGTAAGCTCTATGACGATCAGTTTGATCGGGACATCAATCTCCGTCACAATATTTTTGAGAAATATGAACTTTCTGAGTTTATTCCATTTCTGAAGCGTGGAAAACCGGTTGTTAAGAAGGAAGTGCGCGCCAGTTGGTATGCTGATGAGAAGGATGGTACCGAGTGGCAGGGAAAGCTGACGGCGACCGAGACACAGTTCAATACGTATGCCTATGATGTTGCACTTCATGCATCTTTACACCGAAAATTTCCTTTGGGGAGTTTTGTTAAAGTAACGCGTCAGGTCGAAGGAGAAGAAAAGCCTCGTGAAATCATTGTTCGTGTAACGGATGTTAAGGGCAACAAGGGAATCGATCTTTCAAAGGCGGCGGCTAATTATCTAGGGATTCGTGGATGGAAGCCGGTGACACTTCAACGGATGCAACCCAAGAGATGTGAAAAGACCAACGGTAAGAAAAAACATCCGCTCGCATCGTGTTATCAAGAGGAGGTTAAGGTCCATTGGAGTGGAAATCGTTCAAAGGAATTTGATGGGCGCCGTGGGCGGTATGATCGAGATGATTTTCGATCGTTCAACAGGTTTGCCTGGCAGGTTTTCGATCGAATTGGAGAATTGGGGCTTAATCAAGGTCTTGTTCGCCCTGAGGTTTTTGGTGTGCGCCGTCCAGGAACGGATCAGCAGATGCAATGGCTCCTCGCAGCGGGGCCGTTTGCGGGTGTTGATGAGGCTGTTGCTTATGCAGGGAAATATTGTTTGTACTGTGATGAGTTTGATTGTAGTTCGGCGGAGGAAGCAGCGATCACTCAAGAGTGTGGTGGTATGAAGATCTACCAACACTCTTGGTACAACAAGGCACAGGTCGCGCGTTATCGTCGACCTAAAAGGGAGATTGATATAAATCCTTTCTTGATGGATGCTCGGCCACAGCAGGTTGTCGCTGATGCGGCTTTCGATAATGATAGTGATGATGGTGGTGAATTTGACTTTGATCACCTGACGGTCACATTGAAGACCGGCACTATCTTCGAACGTGTCCAGTCCCGTCAAATTTTAATAAGTCTCAGGAAGCTTGGCGCCGTTGAGTTGCAGGCTGGGAGCGAAACGAGCCAGGTCTACAAAATCTCCAAGTTTACTCAACCCAAAGATGAGGTCTACTTCACGATTGTCGATGGTCTTTATGAGCGCTACACCGACTTCGACTTTTTCTTTCACACCAATGCGGATGTCTAGCTTTTACGGGCCAGTGAATTCTCTCGTCAATGCAGCTGAATCGATATCGTGAGCGTCGATGGCTGTCATTATTGATGATGGGTCGGAGATGTCAATTCCGGCAGAAGTGGTTATATCGGCCGTGTCGAGTGCCCAAACTTTGAAGCGATACGTATGTGTTTCACCCGTCGGTGGACAGGGTCCATCATACTCGTTGGTCCCAGTGGCATAATCATTTGAGCCGTCAGTACCTGAGGTCGTGTCTCCCTGAGCGAGTGAGGAAACTGTTGTAGCAATGTTGTAGTAGATCCAGTGGACGAAATCCGCCGGTGTTGAGTCGTCATCGGTTACTGTGACAGCAAAGCTTAGTGCTGCGTCGGGTGCATTTGTCCAGCTCAGTGCTGGCGATGCATTGCTTCCGGTGCAACCGGAAGTATCATAGATGAACGTAGAAGCAATTTCCGAACCCGAGGCCATTCCTGGAGCGGTCAGAGTAAATGTTGTTGTTCCTCCACCGCCACCACCGCTACTGCTACCGGTATATTCTCTGGTCAACACAGCCGAATCGATATCATGAGCATCGATAGCGGTCATGATTGCCGATGGGCTGGTGATGTCGACGCCGTTGGTTACATCGTCTGTATCGAGTGCCCAAACTTTGAAGCGATACGTATGCGTTTCACCCGTGGGGGGACAGGGCCCATCATACTCATCGACACCAGTGGCATAATCATTTGGGCCGAATGATGCGCCGGTCGGAGCTGCGGTTCCCTGGGCGAGTGAAGAGACCGTTGTGGCAATATCATAAACGATCCAGTGGACGAAGTTTGCTGGCGTCGAATCGTCATCGGTGACGGTGACAGCAAAACTTTCGGCGGCGGCTGGAGCATTCGTCCAGCTCAGTGCTGGCGATGCGTTGGTTCCAGTGCACTCGACATCATAGATAAATGTCTCGGCTATCTCAGAACCAGAGGCCATACCCGAAGCGGTTAGTGTAAATGTTGTTGTTCCTCCACCGCCGCTGCTACTACCACCACAAGCAGTGAGCGTTGCGACGAGACCGATTGCGACCAATAGCCCTAAACGTTTCATAAATCCCCCTCTTTAAATGTGACGAAGATGGTTGGAGTCTTAGTAATAGCGCCGTTAGTTTCAGCCAATAATTCTTACGGACCGGTGAATTCTCTCGTCAATGCAGCTGAATCGATATCGTGGGCGTCGATGGCTGTCATGAGTGCGTCCGGATCGGTGGGATCGATGCCGGTGGTGATGTCGTCTGTATCGAGTGCCCAGACCTTGAAGCGATACGTGTGTGCTTCACCCGTCGGTGGACAGGGCCCATCGTATTGGTCGATACCCGTGGCATAATCATTTGGGCCATCAGTACCATTGGTCGTGTCTCCCTGAGAAAGTGATGAAACCGTAGCAGCAATATTGTAATAGATCCAGTGGATGAAGTTTGCCGGTGTGGAGTCGTCGTCGGTGACTGTGACCGCAAATCCCAGTGCTGCGTCGGGTGCATTTGTCCAGCTGAGTGCTGGCGATGCGTTGGTTCCCGTACATCCGGAAGCGTCGTAGATAAATGTATTAGGAATCTCTTCACCTGCAGTCATCCCCGAAGCCGTTAGTGTGAATGTTGTGGTGCCACCACCGCCACTACTGCTACTACCACACGCAGTGAGCGTTGCGACAAGACCGATAGCAATAAATAATCCTAAACGTTTCATATATACCCCCTTTGTTGAGTAGAAGAATAGCACTCATGACGGACAAAGACAACCCCTTAGAGTTCAAGTAGTTGTTTCAACAGGGATGATTCGCGTTTATAGAAGCCCTCGGTGTGGAATGAGTCCCGGAGCTTATAGCGTTGAAAGTCGAGATGATGAATAAATTCATGGAGGACGGTTCTTAAGAATGTCTTATAAGCAACGACCTGTTTTCGTTTGGCGGTTCGCATCCAAACCGTAATGATCGTTGTTTCTCCTTCCTCGGCCTCGTAGAGTCCGTGAAGTTCGCCCCACTTCTTTGATGGGCGCTTTGCCAAAACCTTGGTCTTGATTTTTGGAACACCATAGACGGTACAGAGGCCGCTGATCAGTCGGCTCGTTGCTGTCTGAGTGGCTGGCTTGTCATCTGCCTCCAATGATTTCTTGAGATCTTGGGCCACGACCTGAAATCGATTGGACTGTGGAAGTGGCAGCGATTTGATCGCGTCGCTTTTATCGTAGATCCGCTTCTGAGAAGCGGAGAGGTTTCTATAATATGAAAACTTGGGAGACATTTATAAAACCACTATTCTAATGATGGTTCGCACTCTGATTCAGTGAACGCGAGTGCCTCTGCTTGAGATAGGCCATAGGTATAACAATAGCAACGAAAAGGTTCACTCTGTTCTGGATTCTCATCCAGAAAATCGTTCCAGGCATCAAGGTAGGCCTTAGCCACTGCCTTGGCCTCATCGTCAAGATAGGTCATGGGGCAATAGCCGGCGATCGAACTGTATGTAATGTTCCACCAAAGGGGATAATAGTTAAAGCCGCCACTTACGAGAACTCCAATGGTCTCTCCTTTTTCAATACTTTCTCCAGCGCTTACTTCTACGCTATCGAGTGTGATGTATTGAATCGACCAGCCTTCATAACCGTCGATTGTTTGTAGAACACGATAATCGCCACTGCTTCCACTAACAGTGCTGATAGTTCCATCGGCCGATGCGATAACGGTCAATGCCTCAGTTGCTCCCCATGAGATGGCGGCATAGGCAGACATTGTTTCGTCTCGTGGCGGACCATACGGATAGACGGTGTTGATTTTTGAAAGGTCGGTAGCAAAGGCAGAATCAGCAAAGGGGAGTCCGATTGCTGGTGTTTCGTCGCCGGTCGGTTCCTCACCAGAGGGTGCGGTGCCACTACCACCACTTCCACCACCAGATCCTCCTGAACCACCGCCGGAGGAATTGTCGGGTGCTCCACCACAGGCGGCAATCACCACAACAAGAGCGATTAAGACAAGATGTCTAAACAAAACCTTCATGTTGAGTAGACCCCTATCCACCAATTATATCAGAGTTGAGGGGGGCGCTGAAGATAATTGGGAGGGAGGTCTTATTATTTGTCGAAAATCTTCTATGATATTAACGGTTTACATCTAAAGTGTCTTTTCCATTCCAGTAATTCGTGAGGTGAAGGCTTTTTGGCCGCCGATGATTCCTGACTGCCATAGGTATCCCATGATCATCGTAAGGTCAGAACCGCGGGTTGCACTCGAATTTTTGGTATAAACCTTTTTGGCCTCTGTCAGGATGTTGTTGCCCCCGTCATGGAGTTTCAGATTGTTGACATGTTCGAAGATCGAATAGACTTGGCGCGAAAAGTTGAATCTCAGGACCTCTTCATTGCGATACTCAATACATTTTGCCTTTACCAGCTTTGAGATAAGTTGCCCAATAAAACTATGACAACCGTCATTCTTACCGTCCTCCTCGTCGTGAAGCGAAACCGAAATCTTTATCTTGTAGGGGATCCTCTTTCTATTTCCGCTGTAATCTTTGATCGTAAAGTGTGCCACTGGTTTACCATCCGTGACGCTGAAGGCTTCCAGTAGGTCTATCTGGTCCATTCGTTGGTCCGGAAAAACTTCTTTTCCCGATTCATCTCCCTTAAAGGGTCCCCAGAATCCGCCATTGAGAGGGGATGGCCCCTTGAAAACAAGAGATGTTCTTCGAAGAAGAACGTCACCTTTTTTCTTGTACCGTACAGCGTACGTGACCTTCGTTCCCCTGAGCATAATAAAATCCCAGAGCTTCCATTCATGGCGACGTGTTTTTCTGTATGGAAATTTAAATGAGAAGCTAAAGGGGAATGTAATGGAGCGGGTCAGGTTTTTTCCTTTTTCCACCGGTCTGGCCATTTCATTTAGGATCGCCTTAACGGTTGCTCCGACATTGGTTTTAGCCTTTCGTTGTTCGGCCGTTAGCCCACCTCCAGGACCGGTCAACAAAATGAATTCTGAAATACTAGCTGGTGGGATGAAGGATAGTGGCGCGGGACCAATCTCCTTTGCCATTTGGTTTACACTTTGAAAGACCGATTTGGGTCTCGTGTCAAAAAAATTACGTGCTGCTGTGACAGACGTCAGATTCCACGTCATGGTTAAGCCTCCATTAGTAGGTCGCTACAGGGGATGGAGGCATATCGATAATTTTCGGCAATGGCAACGGAAAAATTCTTACGTTATTGCAAGTTTTAGTGAGGTGAAACACGTCATTCTCCGGCTAGACCGGAGAATCCACAGGGGTATTTACTCTGGATCCCCCGATCAAGTCGGGGGATGACGATCAGTGAGTTTCGCAATGACAACGCGTTGGTTCGCAATGACCTGCGGTCAGAATTCGTAGGAGAGGTCGAGGCCGCCCCAGACATAATAGGTCCCGTGGTTGGGCATTGCACGAAGTGATTGCCGAATCTTGGGGATGACGTGAACCGCGTAGTTGATGTGGGGCTCGAATGTTATATATTTTCCTACCTTCCATGAGAGTGCCAACGAAAACGAAAAGGCATCGATATTGGCGCCCATCGGTTGATAGCTCGATGTTAGAAATTTGTCATTTCCAAAGCTCATCAGCGCAGAGGGTGATATCGTGATGCCACTATTAAATGTATGATCGAATGATGTTCCAACATGT
>CAYWXY010000125.1:0-3710 GCA_964462555.1 uncultured Pseudomonadota bacterium
ATTGGATGAGATCAGGGGAGATCTCAAGGCCTGTGGTGTAGAGTTGGATACCTATTTTTCGGAGAAGACACTTCATGAGGGCGGCAAGGTTGATGAGACGATGGGGGCCCTTAAGAAAAAGGGTTATGCCTATGAAAGTGAAGGAGCCCTCTGGTTTAAGTCGACCGATTTTGGAGATGAAAAGGATCGGGTTCTCAAGAAAAGCAGTGGGGACTACACCTATTTTGCCGCAGATATTGCGTATCACCTCAATAAGTTTGAGCGGGGATTCAAGCGTTTGATTGATGTTTGGGGGGCCGATCATGGCGGTCACGTCCTTCGGATGAAGGCGGCCGTGGAGGCATTGGGATATAATCCAGATCAACTCGATCTTGTTTTGATTCAGTTGGTCAATCTGCTTCGGCGTGGTGAAATGGTCTCGATGTCGACCCGGAAGGCGACATATGAGACGCTAAAATCGCTGATTGATGATGTGGGCAAGGATGTTTGCCGTTATTTCTTTCTGATGCGATCACACAATGCACAACTTGACTTTGATCTTGAATTGGCAAGAAAACAGAGCCCGGAAAACCCCGTCTACTATATTCAATATGCCCATGCTCGGATTTGTTCGATCTTTCGAAAGGCCAAAAAAGAGAAAATTTATTTTGCACCTGAGAAAATTGATCTCGATCTCCTCGATCTCGAGGAGGAAAGCAAAATGGCCCGGTTCCTCGGGGAGTTCCCGGCGGTCATTCGTGACTCGGCCGCGAGTCTGGAGCCCCATAAAGTGGCTTTTTATCTCCTTGAACTGGCTCGAATGTTCCAGTCCTACTATTCAAAGGCGAAAAAGGATGATCGCTATAAAGTCCTGGATGGGCCTGACAACCGCATCCAGAGTAAATTATATCTATTGAAAAATATTCAGATTGTGGTAAAAAATGGTTTAAATGTCTTGGGGATAGATGCACCCGAGGAGATGCTTCGCGAGGAGACGGATGCAGGAGTATAACGAATTTGATGATGAGCACGAAGGAGAGGAAGAGCCTGAGGTTCATCATTTCTGTAAGCTGACATTTGGTCAGTTCTTTACGCTGATGGTCCTGGAGATCATTACGCTCTGTTTTGTCTTTTATCTGGGCGCTCGTTACGGAAATGAATATCTCAAGCTTGATGTGATCTCGGAATCTCGCCAGGCGCCGGTTCAGATTATCTCTGAACCTCGTCAGATCGTGGAACGTGAGGATGTCAAGAAGGAGAAGGCCCTAGGTGAGATGAGTGACGATGAACTTCGTGATATGGCACGAAAAGCACTTGGTGAGGGGAAACCCGATCTCAAACAACGTGTAGAGGGAATCCTGGCACGTCAACAGGAGCCTTCATCCGCACCGCCGATGGGGGAGCCTTCTTACGATGATCATACTTACCAACCCCAGGGTCAGGCGGCCCAGTTACCGGTAAATGGAGAACAACAGCCACGAGTTCAGCAATTTGTTCCAGGACCTAGAGAAGCAGCGCCGGAGGCGCAGGGTGTGGTCCGTGTGAAGTCAGGCCAGGGTGGGCAGTTTTCGGTTCAGGTTGGCGCCTATCCCGATGTCAAAGAGGCGAGCTATCGCGTCGAGGAATGGAAGGCCAAAGGATACCCGGCATTCATGATGATTGCAGACCTGGGCGAAAAGGGGCATTGGTACCGGGTTCGTATTGGAGGCTTTGGATCTGAGGGTGAGGCTGGAACGTATCTTGAAGACATTGCCCAGAAAGAGGGCGTTGCTGACGCATTTGTGGTAAGAAATGAACAATAATCCAATCGATTTAGAAAAACCCAGTAAAAAGAAATCGACTTTTCGAGAATATTTTGAGGCAATACTTACTGCCGTCTTGATTGCTCTGTTCATTCGATCTTTTGGGATCGAGGCATTCAAGATTCCATCGTCTTCAATGGTTCCGACGCTCCTGATTGGCGATCATATCTTCGTCAATAAATTCATTTATGGTCTTCGCATTCCACTTACTAAGATTCGTTTTCTAGATTATCGTAAGCCGAAGAGGGGTGAGGTTGTTGTCTTTATGTATCCGCAGGATGAGGGGAAGGATTTCATCAAGCGGGTTGTGGGTCTTCCAGGTGACACAGTGACATCGATGGGTACGCGTCTTTACGTGAATGGTAAAGAAGTGCCTCATGCCCCCTTAACAGTTGAGCCCATTGAAGGAAGCGAAAAATTGGCGGTTTATGGAAGTGAAGAGAATAACATGATTCCAGATTTTCGTGGGTGGCGGCGCTTTGAGTTTTTTGAGGAAGAAAATGACGGTGAGGATTACATTGTTCAATATGAAAAAAATGTTTTCCGCCAGGATGGATCGTTTCAGGTTCCCGAAGGGCATCTCTTTGTGATGGGTGATAATCGCGATAATAGCTCTGACAGTCGAGAATGGGGACTGGTTCCGATGGAGAACGTCAAAGGTAAGGCGATGTTTGTTTGGTTGTCGCTCGATAAAGAAAAGGGTGGCATCCGATTTAGACGAATTGGAACGTGGATTGATTAATAGCGTTGCCCGGTTTTGGTTTCGATGCTCGTATCGTTTAGTGGTTACGTTACACGTCAAAACATAGGAGTTAAAATATATGTCCAAAGAAATATTTCATGTCTTGCGTTCAGATCAATTTGATCGAGAACTTTTGGATGAACTCTATCATATTACGAACGAAATTCGAAAGCTCTCTCGCAGCAAACGAGGCGCTGACTATCTGCGGACACTCTTGTCGCACAAACGGGCAATGCTTTATTTTACGCAGCCATCAACCCGAACCTTCTTGTCATTTTTGAATGCCTGCCAAATTCTTGGGATGGATACATCAGAAATTCGAGATCCGACTACGTCGTCAGAGCTTAAGGGTGAAACGGCAGAGGATGCCCTTCGTACGTTTAGTAGTTATGTCGACTTGATTATCATGCGTTCGCCACGGGCGGGTTTTGCCGATCGAATGGCCCTGATGCTTGATGAAACACCCAGACGTGTTCCGATCCTGAATGGTGGTTCAGGAAAAGATGAACACCCGACGCAGGCTCTTCTCGATATCTATACGCTCAGGCGATCGTTTGAGAAACGTGGTGGCCTTGAGGGAAAGAAGATTGCGATGGTCGGTGACGTTCTCCGAGGACGAACGGTACGGTCACTCAGTCGTCTCATGAAACATTTTGACGGCGTTGAGATCACGTTTGTAGCACCCGATCAGCTCAAGATTGCAGAGGATTTGAGAGATGATTTGAAGAAAAAGGGTGTGACGTTCAGTGAGACCAATAATTTTGAAGAGGTGATACCTACAGTTGATGCCATTTATATGACACGAATCCAGGATGAATATGATAAAGATTCTGAATCGAAGGGTGTCGACTACAGTAAGTTCCACTTTAAGGAAGAACATCTCAAGGCATTGAAGGATGACGCCGTTATTATGCATCCACTTCCCCGGAGATTAGAAATTGATGTGAACGTTGACAAGGATCGCCGGGCAAAATATTGGCGTCAGGAACGCAACGGTATGTGGACGCGTGTCGCCCTGATTGCAAAGGTTTTCAATATCCACCGGGATATTACAGCCCCTTATGAAACATAAGTCGCTTGCCATTATTAACGGACACCTGATTGATCCGGCCACCGGCCGAAATGGTCGGTATGATATTTTTATCGAGAATGGAAGGGTTCGCGAAGTTGTGAGTTGCGGGAAAGGC
>CAYWXY010000125.1:3720-6829 GCA_964462555.1 uncultured Pseudomonadota bacterium
ACTGGATCGCCGCGTCGGCCTGACGGCCTCCTCGCGATGACTGACTCGACGTCATTGCGAGCGTCAGCGTCCTCCAGAGGCGGATCCGCCTTCGGCGGAAAGCAATCCAGTGAACAGATTATTGATGCCGAGGGTCTCTACGTGGTGCCGGGTTTTATTGATCTCCATGTCCATCTTCGGGACCCAGGACAGACTCACAAGGAAGACATCGAGAGCGGTGCCCGGTCAGCTGCTGCAGGTGGCTTTACGACGATTTTCTGCATGCCCAATACTGTACCGGTTAACGATTCGGTCGAGACGACAAAATATATAATCGAGAAAGCCGTTCATTCGGCGGTTAAGATTGTGCCGGTGGGTGCGATCACCGAGTCGAGTGGGGGAGAGACATTGGCCCCCTTTGCAGAGATGAAGCAGGCCGGAATCGGTGCCATTTCGGACGATGGTTGTTCGGTTGATTCTGATGCCGTCATGAAAGAGGCCCTTTTGAAATCGAAGGAACTGGGCCTCTTGGTCATCACACACCCGGAAGATTCGTCGATCAGTAAAGATGGTGTAATGCATGAGGGTAGTGCATCGCAGAAATATGGTTTACCTGGTATCCCGCCCGAGGCCGAAGAGAGTATTATCGATCGGGATATTGCTTTGGCCAAAGAGACCGGGGCCCATCTTCATTTGGCACATGTCAGCACAGCAAAGGGGATCGAGTCGATTCGTCGGGCCAAGGCGAATGGAATTTCTGTCACGTGTGAAGTAACGCCTCATCATCTTCTTTTAACGGACCAGGATGTGAGTCCCGATGATCCCAACACCAAGATGAACCCGCCGCTTCGGACGGAATCAGACCGTCTTGCACTCATTGAGGGACTAAAGGATGGCACTGTCGATGCCATCGCAACCGATCATGCGCCACATGCTGCAGAAGAGAAGCAAGACTTCATCAAGGCCCCATTCGGTATCATTGGAATGGAGACGGCCTTCCCAGTCTGCTATCGCCTGATCGAAGATGGGCAGATATCCCTTGAGCGTTTGGTCGAATTGCTGACTATCGGACCGTCCCGTGTGGCCGGTATCATGACTGGAACCCTCAAGGAGGGTTCGGTCGCCGATATCACACTCCTAGATCTGAATGACGCCTATATAATAGATCCCACTCAGTTTTGTTCCAAGAGTCAGAATTGCCCCTTTGCTGGTTGGAAGGTGAAGGGGAGGGTCACCCATACGATCATCGGTGGAAATATAATCAAGCAATAATATCAATCATTTACACTTCGATTCATTATTGCCCGGGAAAAGTGTTCCCCATCGGGAACGGTTTTTTGGCACAATTCTTGCGCCGAAACGCAACTTTTGGGTCCTAAGATTCCGATAATAATAGACCAGGGGAAATGTATGAGAAGGGGTCTCATCCAAGGAGACCAAATATGAAGCGTTTTTCTCTTATTATCCTATCATTTTTCATCCTCACCACGGGTTGTACCAAACTTCAGACTGTTGCAAACAACGATGAACAATCGGAAAAGGTTGTGAGTGTCATTAACATCTTTGCAGAGAAATCGAAACTGCAGGAAGACCTGGGCGGGCCACTAAGCAATCAAAGTCTTGTCTTAGCAGCCGACCCGAACCATTATAAGGTTCAAGCCATTACATCAACGATCTCTGATGTCGTAGGAAACGTATCGGACAATGCCCTCGACAAATATGGTTTTATGCTCGAATTAGCCGGTGTGACGCCTGACGAGGCCGGCGATTACAAGGAATCAGCCATTGAAGATTTGGAGGATAAACTTCATTCAGCCCTTAAAGATTATTTGAATAGCTCCTGGAATGATATATCGTATTCGGGTAGTGAAAAGGTTTATGATTCGTGGGCTGGCAATGTTTGGGCAAAATATACTGTTCATCTGAAAGAGCTGTCACAAATTACTGCAAAGATTAAGGCCGTGACATTTCATATGGAACCTTCAGCAAGTCGCATGCGGGCTCACGTTGAAATCAAAAAACTTCATGCTGCGCCGCTTGTTCGCTATTACATCAAGGTGACTGGGCCCTGGTGGTTCGATAATTTTTCGTTTGGCTTTGATGAGGTGACAACTTTGAATATCGGTCATCTCAGTTTTGATGTCTCATTGGAACTTTCGAAAGAAATTCTTGGGGGCGCGGGTTGTGATTCAGCATGTTGTCCAGAAGTCGTTAAATCGAATTTAAAAATAGAAAATGGAAATATCAGTAATTTAACGAAGAATCTTCCGAAGATTCACGTTTGGTATAAACCCTTCTATGACAAACATATTGAGTTGGATGACAAGTTTACGAATGAGGATGCGGAAGAGATGCTCAATGAATATCTCGATGATGAACCTATCCTCTATGAGACATCCAAGACAATGCACTTTGCACCGACACTGATTTCTGATTTCACACTGACCTCGAACCAAATTTCGTTGACACGGCACTTTGACCAGGATGGTGATGGTTTATATGGAGAGTGTGATCCCTGCCCAGAATCATCGACAAATATGGATTTTGATGATGATGGGTTCTGCACGTTTCAGGACAATTGTGCCTACGATGCAAATCCAGATCAACTGGATTCGGATGGTGATGGGATCGGCGATGCCTGTGATGAATGTGATGAGCCAAATATTGGGGATAAGGATGAGGCATGTTCAGATACCGCTTTTGGTGAGATGTGTTTGCCGATTGGTGATGGTGTCGATGATGCCTGTGATAATTGTCCAGAGGTCATCAACTCAGGACAGGGTGACACCGACGGCGATGGCATGGGAGATGCCTGTGACGATGATGACGACAACGATGGTTTCAAGGATGAAGATGACCTTTGTCCCACGATGGTCACCTGGAACAACCAGGATGCCGACGGCGATGGAGTCGGGGATCCTTGTGACAATTGCATCAATACCGCCAATGCAAAACAGTATGATTATGATGGTGACGGCATGGGGAACGATTGTGACGACGATCTGGATGGTGACGGTGTTGATAATGAGGATGACAATTGTGAATACACAAGTAACCCTGACCAAGCCGATACCGATGAGGATAGTTATGGGGATATATGTGATCCGGATCCGAATTGTGATCAGGATCT
>CAYWXY010000126.1:0-6722 GCA_964462555.1 uncultured Pseudomonadota bacterium
CGGAGAAATCGTCACCCATTGTCTCTCCCTTTTCGATCAACTCAACCTGCTCCTTGATAAATGTAATGACACCAACTTCGAGGTATCCAACTTCGGTCCGTTTTAGCGCCCGTTTCGCAATGGCAGAAGCATAATCCACGCTATCAAACCACCACTGAAGCGCCTTCTCTTTTGTCTGACCCAACGGTGAAAGATAGGGCAGGGTTTCCTGAAGGTCTTTAACACTCTCAATCTTTTCAGCAGCCCCCTCCTGGATCTTGGCCATGTGCAATTTGAGCCAAAGAGCATATGCACAATTATTCTGAATCAGGACCGGAACCGTCATCTGCCCAGCTGTATTCAGCCTTTCCATCCAGTCAGCAATTTTATCAACAAAAGATGGGTCAAAAGGTTTTCCGGCCATCTGCTTTTCGATCTGCTGGAGATGCACCTCGGCTGCCCCCCAAAAAGGACTCTTCTCATCGACACCGAAAGCCTTCAAAAGAAGATCCACCTCGGCTATCTTGGCCTTGGTCACATCGAAGTAGTAAAGCGATGTTAGAAGATCAAAATCCTTTTCAACCCACTCTGTTGAAAATTTCATTTTAATCTGATCAACAAATTGAGATTCGGCCTCACCCGACATCCAAGAAAGACAGTTGTTGGCAGAATCCTCACACTCGACATTCGACAATTTCTGCATCAGGAAGACAAGGAATTGATCACGACACGAATAATCAAAGAGCTCTTCATCATCGAAGATCCCTTCTTCGATCCCGGCCTCTAACTCATCCATCTCCAGATTCTTAAACCAGCTATCATTAAAGCATTCTCCAAAGAGGTTGTTCATCGGCATCCCATCGAGACTGGTCAAGAGCCTGAGCTGTTCAATGAGTGACAAAAAATCCTCCATCTGAGCCCGCGCGGTTCCAACAGTCCCCAAAAAACTCAAATCGACACCATCAAATCCACCAGCCTTCGCAAAATCGACCCACCCCTTCCCCTCCACATTCGGCATCAAGACCTTCAGGATCGACTGACGCATATTCTCCTGAGTGATTTTGCTCAGAAAATTATCGAGGGCCTCGAAACGCTCCACCTCTTTCCCATTGATCGCACCCAAAAAGGTCGCGATATATGTCCGAAAGGGAATCCAGGCTGGGATATGTTTCAAGACCGGCATCCCCGATTCGGCTGCACGAAAATAGGTGCTCAAGATATACATTGAACTCTCTGAATGACCGAGATTCACAAGCCACGTTGAAATGATCGCCGAAAGATCGAGAACTAGACCATAACCAACAACCTTAAAGGCCGGATGATGGACAAACTTTGAAATCTTTGGACGAAGTGTCGCACCCGCCATACCCTCCGCCATATAGGGAGAAAGAAGCATGGCGATCTCCATGAAATGTTTGGGAAGCCCATAGAGAAAATTGTCGGGGATCAGGCGACCCAGTGTCTGTGTCCAGATCGTCTGTGCCACAACACCGGCACCCAGATTGGCAAACTCATGAAAGAGATTGACCGGAAACTTGATAACCCCGACAAATGTCCGACCGGCACGTATCAATGTCGTCTCACCCGGCGGAAAAAAACTGCTAATCAATCCCTTTAGAAACTGTTTAGCACCAGCACCCTGTATCCGAAAGCGAACGGAGACAAGATTGTGCTCAACGCTAGCCGCCGTCCGACCGCTAATCTCAGCTGGTTTCGGAAACTCAACCTTCACCACGGGCGTTGCCGAAACATTGGGCTTAAAGAGATCAACCGTATGGTACCCGCGAACCTTTATACCCGCCTTATTTTGAATAGAGGCATAGACATAAGTGCTGACACGATTGACCGGCTTGAGCGGTCCCAGGATAAAGGCCAAACGAAGCGCCGGATCCTCAATCCCAATCACATCGGCCAATTCAGCCAGCCCCATCAGGGACAAGATTGAGAGCGTGTACATACCACCGTGGGCATTAAAATTTGTCCGAAAATTGTCCTGAATCTTTGACTTATTGATCTGATACCATTTCTGCAACTTGGGATCATTCTGAATGGCATCCACAATTTTACCGGAAACATTCCCCTCAAAGAGTTTGGAATATCCTCGCTTTCGAATTTCCTCCGGCGTAAGCAGCTCTCCCGATTCCGGGTCCATGATCTTTCCCTCGATCACCTTAAAGAGAAGCTCCGGAAGTTTAAGGGGAGATATATTTTCCCTTTTCGCAAACTCTTGAGCCGCCTCCAGAAGATAATCGGGCATATTAATCTGAACCACACCATTCTTGGGGTCCGTATAAATCGATATACCATGAACCTGAATTCCCTCCGTCGACGTAAACTCCGGAATGCAAGTCATACAAGCATCCATCATCTCTGGTGGAACAAAGACATCTTTGGGTCTAGATGTAAGAGAAAGTTGAATGGGACTCTTGCTACAGGCCGTACAATCAGAGGTTGGTTGACTCTCTACCTTAACATGGAGATCTCCCTTCGGACTGATCGTCTGAATCGGATCAGTCGTCTTCATAAACGAAGAGAGGATATCTCCCGCTAGCGATGTGAGCGCTTTGCCCACTCGCCCACTGTTCGAATTGTCACCCATATGTCCATCTATATGCTCGGCAAATGGGTCAAAAAGTTGCGTACTTTTTAATTATTTGAGGCCATGCTGAAATGTTCAATATATTGAACACTTTTCCTTAATTTCCAACTTTTCGAACACTTTTCTCTACAATTTACCAACTGTTCACCTTGGAACACAAAAATCCAAATTATTTAGCAACTTTTCCTTGACCCAGGCGACAATTAGATGGAATGAATTACGTCGTTTAAATACGACTAAATGGGCTGTTTGCAGCGAACTACTGAAGGAGGATTTAGATGACTGAAGGCCGTGTAAAAAACCTCTTAATGGTTGGAACCGTTCCCCATCAACTCACATCCGGTGCAGAAGTCATTGAAAAAACACCGGGAAGCGGCGTCTTGGACAAAGATGTCACAACAACCCTAATAGAAAAGGGAATCAAGGTCTTCAACTTTTTCCCCTCATTCTTCCACAGAGACAACCCCAGAATTCGCACGCTACTACTTGGACAGGAATCTCCACATCAGGGACTCAGGCACAATGTTCCAATCTTTACCAGTACCCCCCTCAGTGACTACCGTTTCGACCAAATGACGAAGGAAGGCTTCATCAGATATATGAAGATTTTCACAAAGGAACTTGCGTCGTTCATCCGTCGCATTGAAGAGGCCGAGGGACCGTTAGATGTCGCCCATGTTGCCCATCTCTTTAACAACATGGTCGCTATGGCAATGATCAATCGATCGCGAATCCAAAACGGTGAACGGGCAATCCCAGTTGTTGCCCAGGCCCACGGTACAGCACTCAAGTTTTTCCGCCATGAGGGACGAATGATGGATATGGGGGCCCACTGGTTGATGGGTTCGCCCTCTGAGCCATGGAACCTCTCCCTGTCAGAAGTTGTCTATTCATATCTTAAAGAAAATTTTGAAGATACTCTTGGAGCAAAGGACACCGAAGGTCTTAAATTTCTGGAACGTTTGCGAAACCCCATGCTCATCGGCTTCCTTAGAATCGTAGCCCCTTCGCTCCTTGGTGTTGGAGGCATTATTTCTATTTCGGACTCCATCAAGGAACAAATTCGCATCATGTTCCCAGACTATCCCACTGATTCAGTTTTAACAGTTCCCAACGGGTTGAAACTCGATAAATTTTTTCCGATGGAAAAAGCCAACCAGGCCGAAATATTACTCGAACTCCGAAC
This sequence comes from uncultured Pseudomonadota bacterium, assembly GCA_964462555.1. GTDB lineage: Bacteria > UBA10199 > UBA10199 > CAYWXY01 > CAYWXY01. Next base: position 3,765 of record CAYWXY010000126.1, read on the forward strand.
AACTGAAACAACCGGCTCCAGACCCGTTTCTCGGACCGATCTCGATGCAAAACATATCGTCGTCTTTACCGGAAAATTTGTCGGATGGAAAAATCTGGACGCCTTTCTTCGAGCTATCCAGACCGTAGAACGACATTTCGATGCAAAGGGAGAAAAGGTGTTGACCTTCGTTGTGGGGTCGGGGTCTCCAACCAACGTCGCCCAATACGAAGGGCTAGCAGAGAGACTGGAACTCAGGCGTACCTACTTTCTCGGTCAACTCCCCCACGCCACGATTAACAAACTCAACAATCTGGCCAAGATTGGCGTCTATCCCTCATCCAACGAACCCTTTGGCCTCGTCGGCATTGAATGCATGGCATCCGGCACTCCTGCCATAACGGGAACCGGCGGATTTGCCGAATTTATAGATTCCACAGTCGGAAAGGTTTTGAATAATCCAACAGACGTAGCCGAACTTTCAGAGACGATTGTTACCGCCTTGACTGAAGACTGGAAGACAAAAAAGGGACCAGATGCCAGGGCCCGCGCCGAATCGTTCGATTGGGGCCCCAAGGTCGACCAATATATCGATTTCTATGAAAAAGTGATGAACGGCCATCATGATTATCAACCCGCACGCGTCACGCGCTACGACTTTGTCCGACTCATGCAGAAGCTTCGCACCCTAAGACTCTCTCCTCAGCTTATTAAAGAACACCTCCTAAGACTCGCACCCGAGGCTGAAAAGGCTGAACTCCCTGCCGAACTCGTTCGTCAGGCCCTCAAACATGGCTCTTGCGTTCAGACAACAAAAGACATAGAGTTGGTGACGAGGGGGATTGAGAGGAAGATGGAAGGATTGGCTACAAGGAAATAGTGGAGAGTCATGATTCGTCGGATTCTACAACTCGGAACGGTTAATTGGCAAATTCCGGAGGAACCCTCCCCCGGAAGTGGCATTCTTCATGAGGCCCATCACAAGGCCCTTCACAAATTAGGAATCGAATCATTCTCTGTCTTCCCAGCCACAAAGAAACACGACGAAAGCGACTTTGTTAATCCCTTCTATCTCGAACACGACATCCCGATCTTCACGCGAATCCCGACGAGCTCCTTTCGCTTTTCCGAAATGAGCGATCATGATTTTAAGGCCTATGTTGATCGCCTTCAGCGACACATCACCGACTACATCAATGAGATCGAAGAAAATCATGGGCCAATTGATGTTGTGGTTTCGCATCATGCCTTTATCAATGCCATGATGATGGTTCATATCAATGAAGAGCGTGAGGCTACCGGAAAAAAACGGATTCCAATCTTCGTCTTCGGTCATGGCACAGCACTCAAACTTTTGGCAAAAGAGATTCAGGACGAAAACCTTCGCTTTCTCCCGTTGATGCAAGAAGTGATGGAATCGGTCGATGGTGTCTTCACAATCTCGAACGACCAGACGGAGCGTTTTCTCAAGCTCTTTCCCGACTATCCAAAGGATCGCCTGACACTGACAACCAACGGCATTAATCCTGACATCTTCAAATTACTCCCGGAGATTAAGAGGGAGACGGTTCTAGGCAACCTCGAGATCAGCGCGAAAACCGATTGTGTCGTCACATATGTCGGAAAATTTGCCGAATGGAAGCGCCTTGATCTCCTACTAGACGCCGCGGCACTCTATGAAAACAGATTTGAAGAGGCCGGTAAAACGGTTACAACGATTATTGTTGGCACCGGCGATGATAGCCAAGTCGAATGTTATCAAACAATGGCCAAGAATATCGGTCTAAAAAATACGACGTTCGTCGGTCCCAAAGGACATCACGAACTAGCCCGTATATATAATGTTACTGATGTCGGTGTTTTTCCGTCAGAGAATGAGCCTTTCGGCCTGGTTTTTCTCGAATGTATGGGATGCGGCACACCGGTAATCGGCGCCAACTCTGGAGGTCCGCGCGACTTCGTTACCGAGGACTTTGGCCACCTGATCGAAGAAGGTGAACGCGACGCGATGGTTCAGGAACTTTCCGATACCATCTGGACGGCCTATACCAACAACTGGAAGCGCTTCAAGGGAAAAGATGCCCACCGCTTCACACACGCCACATATACTTGGGCCAATCAAATTCAGCAAATGCAGACATTTATGAATGGTATCATCGACGGCGTCATCGCCACCCCACTCTCCGGAATCGCCGACACCGAAACCAAACCCGTCTCTAACTAAACCCTCGTCTTACGGTTGAGGTCCCGATGCCAGTATCGTCAATGGGTTTCGTCTGACGTGTTATTATAATGACGTAACCGAAAACCAATATCAGCACCGGGTGCTGGTATTGGTGTTTTATCGTTCACTATGAGAAAATAGCTAGTCTCTCTCAAATTGATAAACGTCGTCTTTTATTATTCCAAATATAACATATCGATATTACAGACATTTTTCATCACATGTAATATTATACCATTGGCACCAATATTGCATTATGCGTCCTTGGGAGTCGTCAACATATAACCTTGGGGGAGGCATGAAAATCACAAAAATCGCTAATTGTTATTTCCGACCAAAAATACTCATCCAAAATCAAATTATAAAGAAAAAAGGAGGATATATGAAAATACTACTTATCATTTCCATGATACTCTTATCAGCCAGCAACCTCTTTGCCTATGGAGGAATGCAAACATGCAATAATCACTCTAATTGGCTTGAATCAAATTGCGTTCAAGGGGAAGACCACTCATTTTGTGGATACTGTAAAAATTTCTGTGAAACAAACACAAATGCAGGAGGCTTCTGTGGTGTTCTGTGCGAAAATGACTCCAGTCTATCATTCTGCGAACAAAGCACTACAACATACGGATACACTTACATTATCGAAAAATCGTTCTCTATGCCAAACTGCAAACATGAGCCATCTTTTGACGAATACTGGTGTCATAAACCCGGAAATGAAGGACATTTAAATGCTAACCTCGCAAAAT
>CAYWXY010000127.1:0-6642 GCA_964462555.1 uncultured Pseudomonadota bacterium
TATCACGAAGAGCATTGGCATTCGTCAGATTCCCATTATGGGCCAGAGCCAACACTCCCTTTCGATATTCGATCACAAAGGGTTGTGAATTCTTTCGCTCCGATTCCCCCGCAGTAGAATAACGCACGTGGCCGATCGCACTATGTCCTGGAAGTTTCTCCAAAACTTTACGCGTAAAGATGTCAGCGACCAATCCCATATCACGATATTGATGAATCTCGTCACCGGTCGACGTCGCCATGCCAGCACTCTCCTGCCCACGATGTTGCAGGGCATAGAGGCAGAGGTAGGCCATATTGGCTGCCTCAGGATGGCCATAGATTCCGACAATTCCGCACATAGATACCTCAGATGATTTATCGCTTAACAATATTCTCGATAGAACGAGACCAGAGATCTTTCATCTCATCAACCGCCACACATATCTTATCATTGATCGCGAGCGTCTTGCCGCCAACCAGACCAATAGATGTCACCGGACAACTGTATGACTGAGCAATCGCGCTAATTGTTTCAACATCGCCTGGCGCAACCGTCACGACGATTCTTGCGGGGGCCTCGCCAAAAAGGAGTGCGTCGGGCCTGATGGATGATTCTAGCTCCACCGTTGCACCGAGCGGCTTTGGCCCGCTAATGCACGACTCCGCAAGTGTAAAGGCCAATCCACCATCACTCACATCATGCGCCGACCGAACGAGGCCGCGGTGAATCCCCGTCAGACACGTATTCACCACTGACGTCGCCCGATCAAAGTTTAGCATGGGTGGCGTCCCCGCGACCATCTTATGAAATTTATCCAAATACTCCGAGGCGCCAATTTCATCGGTGTTCTCACCCAGGAGAAGAATGACATCGCCCTCTTCCTTGAAATATTGCGTCGTATGATGCTCAACATCATCCAACAGTCCGACCATACCGACGGTCGGTGTCGGATAGATCGAAACACCTTCGGTCTCATTATAGAAGCTGACATTACCACTAACAACCGGTGTCTCAAACCGGCGACAGGCCTCAGCCATTCCCAAGACCGCCTGCTCAAACTGCCACATAATCTCAGGCTTTTCCGGATTTCCAAAATTCAAACAATCGGTAATGGCCAGAGCCCTCGCACCACTGGCAGCCAAATTCTTTACACATTCATAGACCGCGATCGCCGCACCCCAGTAGGGTTCCAGATAACAGTAGCGACTGTTGCAATCGACAACCATGCCGACACCCTTTGTCGTTCCCTTCACACGTACCACCGCAGCGTCCGAACCCGGAAGCACTACCGTGTCAGTACCGACCATATGATCGTACTGCGTGTAGACCCATTCACTCGATGCCAAAGATGCATCGGCCAAGAGTGTCTTCAATACATCGTTTAAGTCGTTCGGAACTGGAATACCGTCCATATCCTTCGACTGCAGGACCTCAATCTCTTTCGATTTTTCGATGGGACGATGATAGACCGGCGCCGCATGAGCCACCGGGGCAATCGGCATATCGACGACATTCTCACCATGCCAAAAGATTTCCATCCGACCGGTATCGGTCACCTCTCCCACAACCACGGCATCCAAATCCCACTTCTCAAAAATCTTTTGGATCTTCTCTTCAGACCCCTCCTTCGCAACCATGAGCATCCGCTCCTGGGATTCAGAAAGAAGGAGCTCATACGGAGTCATCCCCTCTTCGCGCCGTGGCACCGTTTCAAGATTCATTCGAATCCCGGTCCCGGCACGTGAGGCCATCTCAAACGATGAACTGGTAAGTCCTGCCGCCCCCATATCCTGAATACCAACGATCGCGTCTTCTTGAAAGGCTTCCATACAGGCCTCAAGGAGCAACTTTTCGGTAAAGGGATCCCCCACCTGAACGGTCGGCCGTTTCTCTTCGCTATCCTCATTGAATTCATCCGAGGCCATCGTGGCACCGTGAATACCGTCGCGTCCAGTCTTGGAACCAACGTAGATGACGGGATTGCCAACACCTGAGGCATAACCCAGAAAGATCTCATCATGCTTTACGATACCTGCCGTAAAGGCATTAACCAAAATGTTACCATTATAACTGGAACAAAATTTCGTCTCACCGCCCACCGTCGGAATTCCCATGCAGTTACCATACGCCGCAATACCAGCCACTACGCCCTTAAGAAGATAGGGAGTCTTAGCATGATCGGCCGAACCAAACCGGAGGGAATTGAGATTCGCAATGGGACGCGCTCCCATTGTAAAAACGTCGCGGAGAATACCACCCACACCGGTAGCCGCACCCTGAAAGGGTTCAATGAACGATGGATGATTATGAGATTCCATTTTAAAGGCGACGGCCAAGCCATCACCGATATCGACAATACCCGCATTTTCGCCCGGTCCCTGCAAAACGGTTGGACCATCAGTTGGAAAATTTTTTAGATGGGCCTTCGAACTTTTGTAACTGCAATGCTCCGACCACATCACCGAAAAGATCCCAAGCTCGGAAATATTGGGCTCGCGTCCCAGGAGCTCTTGAATCTTCTGATATTCCTCATCGCTCAATCCATGGTCCTTAACAACCTCTGGCGTTACCTTTGTATCCTGCTTCATAGTCTCCCTCGTTATCAGCCTCAGGCTGACAAATGATGAACAATCGATTCAAAAAGATCCCGACCATCCACACCGGTCAGGAGTTCTTCACTGCACCGCTCAGGATGCGGCATCATACCCAAAACATTCCGTTCCCTATTACAAATCCCAGCGATGTTATCGATAGAACCATTAGGATTGGCGGCATCTGTAACAACACCCTCTTTATCACAATACCGAAAAACAACTTGGTCATTATCGTTCAGTTCCTTCAAAAGATCATCGCTAGCAAAATAGTTTCCATCCATATGGGCGATCGGAACCTGGACAACCTCCCCCTTCTGATATTTGGATGAAAAAGGAGAATCGGTCGTTTCAACTTTCAACGTAACATCCTTACAAACAAAGGTCAGCCCGCGGTTCTGCACGAGGGCGCCCGGAAGGAGTCGCATCTCAGTCAAAACCTGAAAACCGTTACAAATACCAATGAGCAATCCTCCCTTTTTTGCAAAATCGGCAATCGCATTAACGATGGGGGATCTAGCAGCAATTGCACCGGCCCGAAGATAATCGCCATACGAAAAACCACCAGGAACGATAATACAATCGGAGCCTTTAAGATCGACATCTTTGTGCCATAAATAATTTACATCCGACCGACAAACCGTCTCACAAACATGAAAACAGTCGCGATCACAATTGGAACCTGGAAAGACGACGACACCGAATTTCATAAATTCTTCTCCTGACGTGATTACTTGAGAGTAATTACTGAGCTGCCTTAGCACCTAGACCGAGCAAACTCTTAACATCTTCATCAACCATCTGAATACCAGCACCCACAAACCAGTCAACCGGCTGGGTCGGGTTGATAATATCATCCGCACCACCTACCAGATATAAACCCTTCGTCACGTTGAGTTTACCCAGAAGTTTGAGATGCGGCTTTTGACCATATTTTGTTGTAAAATCGAATGCGCTAAACTGTACCGATGCGGGTCCTTTAATGTAATCCAGACCCACGCCGCCCGTTGATTCGATAATACCGCCCCGGAGACGAAAATCATAAAAATCCTTGGCCAGCTCTGCTGAAAAGAGGAATCGATTCTCGTCAACGGTGGACGTATGTGTTTGAACAGTTGACGTCGCACCACCGGCCGTAATCGTCGTGTCACGTGTTACGCGAACGGGGCTTGCATCGGGATCCGAGACAAACTCAAAGAGAAAGGCCTCGTCTGGCGTCGGCTTCAAGTTTAGATGAACATAGTGTTTTAGATCCTTCGTCCCTCCCAGATATTCCGTGTGGTAACCAATCTGAGTCTCAAGACGCCGAAGCCCGCCCAGGGCATCATTGAGATTATCAAGCGAATCATTGATCTTATTGACTGTCGCCTCATCATTTACGAGTTTCCCGATCGATCCTTCGCCACGATTAACCTTCTCCGTAATCTCATAGATATTATCCATCGCCCCTTCCATGTCTCGGGCTACAACGGTACGAAGCTGATCAGTCAATATCGCAAGGTTATCAACGACTCGATTAAGGCTCGCCTCATTACGAAGCGTCATATCCTTGAGCCTTTCAGTAAACGTATCAACATTGTTAACGGCGCGAAAGACCGGTGACGATTCATCAGAACCCACCATCTGCTTAAGAGAACCTGTCACCGACTTAATATCAGATGCAATCTCATTAAACTGCGTCATCAACATATTAACATCACCCGTGACGCCAGCATATGGAATCACCGATTTGTCTTTCATGGTTGGATTCTCCGAAGGCCCCGGAATAATCTCCACAAAGGTCTGCCCTAGGAAACCCTTAGCCCTAACACGAGCCACTGATCCCTCAGGAAGACGTACATTATCACTGACCAATAAGATCACCTTGGCCCGACGCGATTCATCAAGTTTGATTTTCTTTACGACACCAATTTGAATTCCAGCGATCTCAACGGGAGTTTTGGTCTTAATGCCAATGGCGCTATTCATCACAACTTCGATCTCATATCCACCACCGGCGACAATCGAGCGATCGCCAAGTTTGAGCGTGGCAAAGATAATGATCACCAAACACAAAAGTGCAAAGAGCCCCACCTTCGCTTCAACGCTTAACCGTTTCAACATGCCGACCTCAATATTAAATCGTTTCATCGTCACCACTTTGACCACTCAGAAATTTCTGAACAAAGGGATGTTTCGACTTCCGAAAGGATTCAGGATCTCCCTCCTCTACAATCTTCCCCTTGTCTATCATCGCGATATTATCGGCAATCTTGAAGGCCGAATCGATATCGTGACTGATCACCACCGAAGTGATATTCAATTTCTGCTGCGTATGCAATATAAGTTTATCAACGGAATCGGCCATTAAGGGGTCCAGACCCGTCGTTGGTTCATCGTATAACATTATTTCGGGTTTTAACGCAATCGCCCTCGCCAAACCCACGCGTTTCCTCATTCCCCCAGAGAGCTCGGCCGGCATCTTCTTCTCAATGCCGTGGAGGCCAACCAGGGCCAGCTTCTCAGCCACCCTCTTTTTTATCGCCTCGGGAGCCAAATCGGTGTGTTCGACCAGTGGAAAGGCAACATTATCAAAGACATTGAATGAGTCAAAAAGAGCGGCCCCTTGGAAGAGCATCCCGAACTTCTCTCGGAAATTATTGAGTTCCTCTGAGTCGAGCGAATGAATATCGACACCATCAACCAAAACCTTTCCCCGGTCGGGCGTAATCAACCCAATCATATGCTTAAGGAGCACCGATTTTCCGACACCACTTCGACCCAGGATCACCGTGATTTTGGATTTCGGAATCTTAAGATTCATCCCATCCAAAACCCTCTGCTCACCAAAGGATTTCGACACTCCAGCAATGTTAATACAAACATCCACCATAATTTTATCAAGTCCCAACGTCATCCCCGCAAAAGCGGGGATCCCGAGTGCTCATTCTAGATCCTCCGGTCAAGCCGGAGGATGACACCTACAATGGATTGCCCGAGAAAAACTCAAGAATCCATGTCGTTAAAAAATAGTCCGATATTAAAACGGTTACTGACGAAATAACAACGGCACGGGTCGTTGCCCGTCCGACACCAGCCGCGCCCTTCGTCGCCGTATATCCCTGATAACAACTAATCAGTGCGATCAAAAAACCAAAGACGGCGGCCTTCACCAAACCGCCGATAAAATCACCCGTGTCGACATAATAATAGAGTTTATCCATAAAGGGGCCCGCTGGTATCTGAAGAAGATAGACGCCCACAACGAACGCACCAAAAACGGCCACATAACAAAAGAAGGCTGTGAGCAACGGCGACATAATAACCGTCGCCACCACACGTGGCACAACCAGATAATGAATCGGACTCACTGCCATCGAATGAAGGGCATCGATCTGCTCCGTCACACGCATCGTTCCCAACTCTGCTGCCATCGCCGAACAACACCGTGCAGTGATCATCAGCGCCGTAAAGACCGGCCCGATCTCACGCGTAATCGTAAGACCAATCGTCGCCCCCACCATACTCTCTACATGAAACATGGCAAAGGCCTTTCCGGTTTGAAGCGCAAAGACGGCCCCCACGAAAAAACCGGTCAGGGCAATAATCGGAACCGATTTCACACCGATAAATTCCATTTGGCGAAGGATATTCTTCAATCGATAAGGTTTTCTGAAAATCCAGGCAACCGACTCATAGGCGAAGAGAAGCCACGTCCCAAGACGCCGGGTCGTACCGGTGATGAATTCGCCCAGAACTTCTGCAACATTTGTAATCGTGGCCAAAAGAGCCGTCATAGATTAGTCCAGATAAATTCGCGGCATCCGTTTAGAGATTCCGCAGAAAAATTCGTATGAAATCGAACCAGCCAAATCGGCCAGCTCCTCCGCACCGATCGATGCCCCATCCTGCTCACCCAACAATACCACATCATCCCCAACGTGTGCATCTACGTCGGTCACATCGACAACAATCATATCCATCGTCACACGCCCGACAACCGGAACGCGCTCCCCTTTGATCAAAACTATACCCTTGTTCGAAAGCGACCAAGGATAACCATCAGCATACCCCATCGGTATCACGCCCA
>CAYWXY010000128.1:0-6637 GCA_964462555.1 uncultured Pseudomonadota bacterium
GATAGAGGGCTCTCGCCACCCCTTCCACACAGGGAATCGTAGCCACGTTAAACACTTTGACCTCATTATCACTCAGACGCGTGAGAAGCTCCTTGATCCGAAGATCTTCGGGACCAACACCATCAAGCGGTGATAAGACACCATGCAAAACATGATACTGTCCGCGATAGGCATTTGTCTTCTCAACGGCCAGCAAATCGGACGGATCTTCGACGACACATATCAACGAACGATCACGACGGGGATCTTTACAAATCAGACAGGGATCACGATCAGATAAATTCGCACAGACTGTACAAAATGAAATCTTCTCTTTCACCTCGACCAATGCCTCGGCAAAATTTCGGGCGTAGTCGGCCGGGGACTTTAGAATAAAATAGGCCAACCGTGTGGCCGATTTTTCTCCGATACCGGGGAGCTTGGCCAACTCATGAATTAATTTATCGATGGGATTGTGATCCATATTAAATGCTCGGTTTTGGTTTGGGTTTCGATGCCCGTTTCGTTTTACGGTTGGGGTTACGTAACCGGCTAACGACAACCGATACGAGCATCGTAACCGCAACCCATACCTCTACCCCAGAAGCGAACTCAGGTCGGGGCCACCGGCTCCACCCATGACACCGGAAAGAAGACCTTGTGCGGCTTCCTGTGCCTGACGTCCCGCCTCATTAACGGCCGCCACAACCAGGTCTTGGAGCATATCAACATCTTCCTTATCGACGACGGTGGGGTCGATCTTGATTCCCACCAATTCGAATTTCCCATTTACGGTGGCACTCACCATGCCGCCACCCGAAGAGGCCTCAAATGTCTTCTTAGACAATTCTTCCTGTTGACGGGCCATCTCCTCTTGCATCTTTTTTGCCTGTTTCATCATCTGCTGAACATTAAAACCCTTCATCTCTCCTCCATCCTATACCTTAACTTTTATATCCTGAATATCGGCCTCTAATATAGAGGTCGCTTCCTTGACGATGTCATGAGCCAGCGTCTCTTCCTTTACATTTCGCATCTGCTGTTTTTTTTCTTCAACCTTTGCACGCTTCATCTCCTGCGTGGAGACCTTCTGATCCGTGAGCGAAAAAGCGATCATATACTTCTTTTCAAAATACTTTTCGATCATCTCTTCCAACTGTTTCTTTCGATGATCTTCTTTCAACATCTCACCATAAATGGAACCCGCCGAGTATTGGAGATTGACCGATCCATTTCCGCCACCGAGAAAGATACCATGTTCCAAAATTGCGGAAAGTTGCGGGCGCTCTTTCTTGAGCCACTTGAGAAAATCTGCCCAATCCCCCTCCTCCAGACTCTTTGTGTCGACAGGGTTCGGGATCGGAGCCGCGTTCTCTTCTACTTTTTGTTTGGGTTTTTCGATATTCGGTTTAACGGGATTTGGACTTTTTTTTACTGGCGTCTGAACAGCTCCGCCACTCCCCTTCAGGACGAGGTTGACGCGCTCCATCAGCTGGTCGACCGACTGAACCGAACGAACCGTCGTCAATTGAATGCAGAGGGCTTCGAAAAGCATCTTCGGGTAACGGCTTCGGGTCAATTCCTCGGCCTGACGATAACAAATCTGAAACATCTGCTGAAGGCGACTGACGTCCAAATTCTCAACCAGGCCCGCCATGAATTCACGGTCTTCACTCGGCAGATCCTTTAAGAAGGCCTGATCTGACGTCGACTTCAAAACAAGGAGACTCCTTAACCAATGGAGCATTTCCTGCGCCAAACGTACAATATCTCCGCCCTGATTAAAGATATCATCGACGACACGAAGGGCTCCGCTAACATCACCATTCGAAATGGCCGTTAAAATCTCTCGGAGCTGAGCCCGATCCATAAAACCGAGCATCTCTTTGAGCTGTTCGTATGTCACCTTCTGTCCAGCAAAGGCAACGGCCTGATCAAAGAGCGACTGGGCGTCACGCATTGAACCTTCGGCCTCCGATGCTATCGCAATCACTGCATCAGGTTCGACATCGATCTTTTCTGACGTTGCAATCTTTTTGATTGAATTAGTCAAGACCGGAACCGAAATCCGTCTAAAATCGTAGCGCTGACAACGTGACAGAATCGTCGCTGGAATTTTTTGGGGCTCGGTCGTTGCAAAGACAAAGATCACATGCGCCGGTGGCTCCTCTAGCGTCTTAAGAAGCGCATTAAAGGCCGCCGTCGACAACATATGAACTTCATCAATAATATAGATCTTATATTTTCCCTCGGAGGGAAGATATTTTAACCGTTCACGAATTTCGCGAACATCGTCAACACCAGTATTGGACGCACCATCGATTTCCTGAACGTCCATATGATTGCCGCTCGTAATATCACTGCAGTTTTTGCACTTATTGCAGGGGTCCGTGACCGGAGCTTTTTCGCAATTGAGGGCCTTCGCCAGGATACGTGCAACGGTCGTCTTTCCAACACCCCGAACACCGGTAAAGAGATAAGCATGATGGAGACGGCTCGCCTCGATCGCATTTTGAAGCGTCCGCGTGATATGTTCTTGACCCAGAACCTCTTTAAAGGTTTGCGGGCGATACTTTCTGGCTATTACCTGATACGTCATGATATTTTCGGATGTGTTAGAATGAATAACGCCTTACATGGTGGCTAGGCTAATCTCGCGGCACATAAGTTAACTAACTGCCGCTGCTGCCTTCCGGCCCTGACGGGGTTCGTTAGCCCTCATTGCACGAGGCCCAACCACCATGTAAAACGTTGGTATTACAACTATAGAAAACCCATATTAACGTCAACTGCTTATTTAATACATCATTCTCATGAAAGTGACCTTGTCATTCCTGCGAAGGCAGGAATCTCAAGCATTTACACTGGATCCCCGATCTAGTCGGGGATGACATTATTCGAGTTCGATATTTCCGTCCAATTCAGCATCACCGACCCAGACCCCGGTATCGGTATTGAGCGCCCCCTCGGTCTTGGCAACAACGACCGTTCCCACCATATCACCGGTGACATTCGTCATTGTCCGCATCATGTCACAGATGGGATCAAAACCGGCAAACATCGGAATGACGGAAAGTGGCAGCTTAACGGCCTTCAAGACACCGGTTAAGAGGACCAAACTTGCACTCGGCACACCGGCCGTCCCGATGGAGCTTAAGAGAATGGTTACCAGGATCACAACCTGTTGTGAGATCGTCAGCTCCACACCGAAGAGATTCGCCGCAAAGATGCACTCGAGGACCATATAGATCGCGGTTCCATCCATATTAATCGTTGCACCAAGCGGCAGCGTAAAAGAACAGACACGGTTCGACACACCCAGATTTTCCTCGGCACAGCTAAGGCTCACCGGAAGTGTCCCGCTGCTGGTCCGTGACGTGTAGGCAGTGATCATTGCTTCCTTCGAACCCTTCAAAAACTTAACGGGGTTGATTCGAAAAAGTGCCAGGAAACCACCATAGACCAGCAGAATATGAAGTGTCATTCCGGCATAACCGAGAACAATCAACTTCACGAATGGCCCCAGAACCTCAGCGCCACGTTCGCCGATCACAACTGCCATGATTGCGAGAATTCCAAACGGGGCATATTCCAAAACACCTCGCGTTATTTTAAAGATAATTTCAGCCGCGACCTGGCATCCACTATAGACCATGTGCGCCGCGTCCTTCATCCTCCCCTTCCCCGAGTCTTTGAGAAATGAAAGCCCCAGACCAAAGATCAGGGCAAAAAAGATAACCGGAAGGGGCTCTCCCATTGCCAGCGAACCAAAGGGATTGGTCGGAATGATCCCGAGAAAAACGTCCTTGAGCGCCGGCGGCATAATATCGGGATTGAATTCCGGCGGCGGAAGTGAAAGACCCTGGCCAGGTTGAAAAACATTACCGAGGACCAGACCGATGATGATCGCAAATGTCGTTGTGATCATATAATAGATGAATATTTTTCCGCCGACACGACCGAGACTCTTGGGACTGATCGATGCCGCACCCACGACAATCGTGAATAGAATGATCGGCATCACGATCATTTTGAGAAGGCGAATAAATATTTCACCGAAAACATCAAGGAAAGCGGCAGATGGACCCAGAATAAAACCGAGAACGATTCCTAGAACAAAACCGATAGCTATTTTATAAATAAGTGAAAATTCAAAGTAGCGTTTGAGCATTGAAGTCCCCTATTGCTTCTTTGACAGATATTCTCTTCCCTTACCGACATTGGTGTTGATTGCGACGCCCTTTTGACAGAGGGGGCATTCTTTTTCATCCCACGACTGGAGATCGACACTGATGAGTGACTTGAGATCTCCGACACCGAGATCTTCGGCCGAAATACCGCCGCGGTTACAAAATGCCGCAACACCCACAACCTCACCATCAATCGCCTTCACCGCCTCAACCACCTTCTTAACTGAACCACCGGTTGTTAAGATGTCTTCAACAATCAAAATCTTTTTTCCAGGAATAATTTTGTCGTATCCCCTTTTAAAGAACCGGTTTTTATTTTCATCGGCCTCTGAAAAAACACCCAGCACCTCTTTACCTGTCAGTTCGGAAAGATAGTAAGCAACCCATTGAGATAAGATGACGCCACCGATCGTTGGGCCCGCCACCACATCGACACCAGCGTCCTTAAAGTTCTCTGCCATTACCTTGCAGAGTTTTGCGGTTATCTCTGTGTGGGGATAGACGGCATCTTTGTTAACATATGCCGAGCCGTGACGTCCCGACGTATAGACAATATGCGAATCGGTAATGATGGCGTTAATCTCTTGTAGTGTTTTCATGATTTCTTCTTGATTCATTTTTTGCTCCCTAAATGCGTGTCATCCCCGACCTGATCGGGGATCTAGAGTATTCACATGAGATCCTCCGGTCACGCCGGAGGATGACACACTTTTTTTAAACTTTCTCTATCTCCTCAACAATTTTCTTCGCAGCATCAACCCATGACCCAATCTGTTCTGGTGGTTTCGTAATCGGTCGACCAATGACCAGATAGTCGGAGCCAAGACCGACCGCGTCGGCCGGTGTTGTGATTCGTTTTTGATCACCACTTGCAGCCCAAACTGGGCGCACACCGGGGGTCACCACCTTAAAGTCACTTCCGCAGGCCTCTTTGATCAGCGCCACTTCTTGCGGCGAGGCAACCACTCCATCCAGCCCCGCATCCTGAGTCAACTTGGCCAATCGAACCACCAGATCTTTGAGATCTTTTTCATTGTTTAATGGAAACCCTATCTCCTGAAGTCCCTTGATATCAAAACTGGTTAGTATCGTAACCGCCAAAATGATTGGCTTGGCGACATTCGAGCTTTGAGCCGTGGCCTCCGCCGCCTCTCTGGCAGCCACCATCATTTCACGGCCGCCGAGGGCGTGAACATTGAACATCCAAACACCCAGGCGCGTCACGGCACGAACCGCACCTGCGACTGTATTTGGGATATCCTTAAACTTTCCGTCGAAAAAGATCTTCCCGCCATCTACCTGTAATTCATGAACAATCTGGGGCGCCCCCTCGTTATTCATCAGTTGGAGGCCAATCTTAAAGGCGCCAACATGGGGGTTGAGTGTCTTGACCATCGCACGCGCATCTTCTAGATTATCAACATCGACGGCTACAATAATTTTTTCCTTTGCATTCTGCATAGTTATCCTCTTTAGAACAAAACCCTTTTTCACGCAACTACTTCCTTATCCCCTTTTTTCACGCAACTTTACGCGATGATCGCCGATAATAGTAAGGGGCAAGGAACAACTGTAACCTAATGGAATGATTGAATCATGGTCGGATTGGTCAAACCATACACCGGGCCACGGGTGCCCACATCGGTCAAATCTCTCGATATTTTCGCATCGAAGGTTTTGCGACGAGTTATGCCCAAAGGCCTCACGACCGTCTCTCCCTTTGCCATTGGTGCCGGATCCGATGCTATTCTGCCCGATGTCGTCGGCGCCGAAGCAATCGATACCAACGTTGCCCTTGAAGGTGATGCAACGGCCGATTTCGTCGGTGCTATTCCCAATGTGGATCTCTTGTTCGACATTCTACCAACACCTTCGATCGGACGATGGGGTCAAGCACGAGCCTTTTATGATCGCATTGTTGGAAAAATTCTTCCGGTGGCACAACCTCTCATTGAAAGTCTTGCTCCGCACACAGCAACCGTCACAACAATTCTCGCTGCGGGCGTAACACTCCTATCACTCAAACCGATCGGACTCCTTTTGGGCCCTACACCCTTGATGACTTCCGGATTGAAGATCTTTACTGGAGCACGAATACCAAAACCGAGTGAAGTCAGCTCGTCGTATCATGAAATTGCCGCATTTGATCGCCTTGATTATTACGCTGCTATTCCAGAAAATCTTCGTACGGCACATACTCGGCGCCTCCTCCAAGTTGGAAAAGCCCTCTCCTACATTGACTCTCTCTCACCTGTCGATTTCGAGAATCGATCTCAATTGATTCGTAGAGTCGCACAGGAACTCATCAAACGCTCCTTTAACATTGTTGACCTCTACATTGAAGATCGGCTCCTTCCGATCTTTGGTGTTGCTCGTCTTCTCAATGAAGCCTACCAAGGACATGATTCCGTTGCGATCCGATTTGATTTTGATGTCGGGATCCTTAATTTGATCGAAGAAACGGGTGC
>CAYWXY010000129.1:0-6609 GCA_964462555.1 uncultured Pseudomonadota bacterium
TAAAATTATCCTTTTGAATCCAATGGGTTAAGCTGGTGGACTACTTCTTTTTGAGGAGATTCTTGAAAATTTCAAACTTGTCTAACGACATCTCATTTTCAGACCATCTTTCGATCTCTTTGAGGGAAACCCTGTTGTCTCTGGCCACCATTACGGCCTGATTCAGGGATTGTCGATCTCCCCAGTGATAAAAGGCCGCCAAGCGATCTTTAACGCAATCAACAGGTCTTAAGAGTCTTAAATTGCCGTGTTTGGTTTTTATTATTTTTGTTTTTGATATCACTTCTTCACCGACGGCAAGTGGGGGAGGGGGAAACTCAACCATCCATGGACAGGAAGGGTTTTCATAATGGCGCCAGCTCTTTGTTCTCTCAAAACCGAGCTCCTTAAGGGCGGCATCAACTTCTCCTCTTTCGTATTCAGGCATAACAAAGTCGAGATCAGCTGATTTGTAGCGATTATTCGAATAGATAGATACGCAGGCACCGCCGCTGAGTGTTGCCTCCATCCCTTTTTCCTTAAGAGAGGAGTAGATGATCGAGGCGACTTCATCGACATTTAATTTTTTCCATGCTATTTTTTTCATAGAGGTTTACCAGTTTTTCTTGGCCGAAGCCTTGGTGTGAAGTTCTCTTCGCGTTCCTTTTCGGGCAAAAGTCCCAAGAGTTTTTCAAGTATTTGACAGAGTTCCCTATAAAAAGGGTATCTAGGGTTGAGCTGGAAGATGATTGCTCGGTCTCGCTTTCTGCAAACAAGGACATCTCCCTCCTCTAATCTCTTAAGTTGCATTTGCACCGACCGGAGAGGAAGGCTTAATTCTCTGGAGATCATTTTGGCATATCCCTCCTGGTGCGTGTAGATGAAGAGGAGGACTTTTTCTTTCGTTCGGCTGTTAAAGAGTGCTTCCAACATATGATTATACTAACATATGTAGTCTATAGGACTCAAGTATTAAGTATATAGTTTGTCCAGAGTAAAATTATGTGTGGAAATACTAATGGTTAGGTTTGTTTGCTCCGTCCCCTTTTGTTTACCTCTTCCAAGGCCCTTTCGATTTCCACTTCTGATCAAACACTTTTTTATTTGCGATTGCCTTTGCCGGCGGCATTAAAAAACTCTCTATTATTCTTACAACATCTTCTAATGATCCCATATTTTCCAATCTTGATTTGTTAATAAATGCCTTCCACTGGGTCTGCTTCATTTCGTTATCGTAGAACTGGTCTGAAAGACAGAATGGTAGTTCACTTGGAATGGCGGTATTCCTCTTTGTAAAAGTGGCTTTTATTGCCTTTGAAAGGATTTCACCATCAAAGCTCAGATTATTTGCCAGCAACCAGATATCATAAAAATCTTTCATTCTACTATTAGCTAGCTCCAGCTCAACCATGGCCTGAAACTTTTCGGCGATTGCACTCTCTGGTGTGTATGCAAGAAGGTGTGGCATATCCTGATTAAGAATGCTTGGGTAATCGATCCACAAAGGTGCTGGAACTACGTCATCTCCAATTCCAATATCGACTTGTAGTGTAACATTGGCTTTCCCAAGAGACACCCTAAATCGTGCGCGTATTCCCTGATATTCAGCATTCTCCGTAATTACTTCAGTCGAAATCGATTCTGGATAGAATTGAAAGCCGTCATCTTCCACCTTTTCATTCATACAGTCTTTAATAACTTCTTTAACCGTATCTTCGGTAGATTCAAATTGGCCTAGCATATCGATATCCATAGTGGGGCGTACTATTGGGACATCCCAAACTCTAAGCAATAGGGCTCCTTTGAGTAACAGCTTTTCGGAGTATTCGGATTTGCTAATACGATATAAGAATCGTTCAATAGCGTAATGCTGTAAAAGCGCATTAAAAGGCTGATTAGTTTCACGAGCCTTATTCAAAAGTCTCTGATGGATTGAGTGTGATGTATTATTTACATCCTTTTTCATATAAGTGTTTCCAGATAGGGCATTATTATCTTCTCCATTCTGCAAATTCTTGCATACTTCAGAATATCTGCCGGCTTTGTCTTTTTATCTTTATAAGCTATTTTCAGGGCCTCGATAGCTACATCAAGGCCCATTTTATTTCTAAACTTGAAGCAGTCAACGATTGTTTTGGCAGGATCATATATTTTAATATCTATTCCATCGTTTTTATATATTTTGGCACCAGCCTTGTAAGACGATTCTGAAAATCTGAATATTCTTACCGGAGGATAGTCTATTTTGGGTTGATGGTGACCGTGTGGGAGAGCAAGGTCAATGAAGTGAGGTATCTGGGTTGTGATTTTATGATAATGAAGTGCAGATATTAGACAGACAACGGCATCGGGGATTTTCTTTGCGGCGATAACAAGGTCTGGATTGGACAGTTGAGGTGTGCCGGATAGTTTATATAGGCCCCGATTGATCTTTTCTATAATTCCCCGTTCAAGCAGTACGTAAACAGTTTTTGGATTAATACCAAGCTTGATGGCTTCAGAGATTTTTAGTATTCCACCTTTGGATTTGAACGCCTGAATGGCCTTATTGTACGTGGTATTGTTTTTCATAGTATAATATCCTAAATAGTTATTAATAAGTATATAGTATATTATACTTATTAGTCCACTCTTTTTTTATAATTCATAGGCCGAAAAGGGCCGTCCCTTCGACTGGCTCAGGGCATGTTTTGACCGTCTTAGGCCGCAATTTACCATACAACGTGACAGGTAGTTCATTTAAACAATCTTGTCACAAGATCGGAATACCTATTTAAACAATAAATTCCATATAGTTTTCAGGAGTAATAACCTTAAATTCAGCCTGAGGATAGGCTTCCAACCATTCTTTTGGGGCCTTTATTTTTTTCTTTGTAGACCATTTACATTCATAACCAAATAGAGCTCCTTCTCTCTCCTCAACGATATCGACTTCTTTTTGATTATAGGTTCTCCAGAAATAGTAATCACATAAAATATTCTGATAAAAACGTTTCTTCATACGTTCTGCAAATATGAAGTTTTCCCACAATTGGCCAACATCATTTCTTGAATCAAGCTCATTAAACTGGTTAATGATGGCATTCCTAACCCCATTATCAAAAAAATAATATTTACATTTATTTGAGACTTCATTCCTTAGGTTTCTTGAAAAACCCCCAACTCGAACAATAACAAATGTTTTCTCCAGTAAATCAAGATACCTATTGACTGTTTTGCTATCTACGGAGAGCTGGGTTGCCAATTCATGTATCGAGACTTCATTGCCGATTTGAAAAGCTAAAAGCTTTAGTAGATCCAGGATGATTTTCGAGTTTTTGATTCTTTCAAGAGTCAGAATATCCTTCATTAAGTAAGAGCCTGTTAATTCATGAAGAATTTCTTTTCTGTTGTCTCTATTCTTTGATGTAATGACCTCTGGGTAACTTCCAAAAATTAAGAATTGATCAAGCTGTTCCTTTAGCTCATGTTTGTTATAAAGTGATAAAAGTTCAATTTGCGCAATTGGATAAAGCTTTATGGTTCTTTTTCTTCCGGTTAGTGGTTCTCCAATTTGGTTCGAAAGGTCAAATGAGGAAGACCCAGTTGCTATGACTTTAATGCCAGGCATCTGGTCTACAATAATTTTAAGCCCCATCCCTATATTGGGTATCTGTTGTGCTTCATCGAGAGCTATTAATTCGTATCCTTCTGCATAGCCAAGAATTTGTTTAAAGTCCTGTGAGCTAAGGATGTTTTGTGTACGAATGTTGTCTCCAGAATCCAGTTTATATTTTAACTTTGTCTTTGAAAGGAAGCTTTCCAAGAGAGTGGTTTTTCCAACTCTCCTCGGCCCGTAGATTACCAGGGCTTTGCCGGGTTTCAGAAGGGTGTTCAAATCTTGGTAAAATCTCTTAATCATCATGATAAAACAGGTATCACAAGTCTACATATTTGTCAAAATATTTAGACTGTCAGTCTTAATATTATAGATAATAATGGATGGGCGATATTGAATAGCTCATTGATATCAGTTAGTTATAGTGTTTAAGTATGCGAACGAGCCGTATTGTTAAATTCCCAACCCCATTTGTCCAGAGTAAAATTATCCTTTTGAATCCAATGGGTTAAGCTGGTGGACTACTTCTTTTTGAGGAGATTCTTGAAAATTTCAAACTTGTCTAACGACATCTCATTTTCAGACCATCTTTCGATCTCTTTGAGGGAAACCCTGTTGTCTCTGGCCACCATTACGGCCTGATTCAGGGATTGTCGATCTCCCCAGTGATAAAAGGCCGCCAAGCGATCTTTAACGCAATCAACAGGTCTTAAGAGTCTTAAATTGCCGTGTTTGGTTTTTATTATTTTTGTTTTTGATATCACTTCTTCACCGACGGCAAGTGGGGGAGGGGGAAACTCAACCATCCATGGACAGGAAGGGTTTTCATAATGGCGCCAGCTCTTTGTTCTCTCAAAACCGAGCTCCTTAAGGGCGGCATCAACTTCTCCTCTTTCGTATTCAGGCATAACAAAGTCGAGATCAGCTGATTTGTAGCGATTATTCGAATAGATAGATACGCAGGCACCGCCGCTGAGTGTTGCCTCCATCCCTTTTTCCTTAAGAGAGGAGTAGATGATCGAGGCGACTTCATCGACATTTAATTTTTTCCATGCTATTTTTTTCATAAAGGCTTACCAGTTTTTCTTGGCCGAAGTCTCGGTGTGAACTTTTTTTCTCGTTCTTTTTCGGGCAAAAGGCCCAAAAGCTTTTCGAGTATCAGACAGAGTTCCTTATAAAAGGGGTATCTGGGATTGAGCTGGTAGATGATTGCTCGGTCTCGCTTTCTGCAAACAAGGACATCCCCCTCCTCTAATCTCTTGAGCTGCATTTGCACCGATCGTAGCGGAAGGCTTAATTCCCTGGAGATCATTTTGGCATAGCCCTCTTGATGCGTATAGATGAAGAGGAGAACCTTTTCTTTCGTTCGGCTGTTAAAGAGTGCTTCCAACATATGATTATACTAACATATGTAGTCTATAGGACTCAAGTATTAAGTATGTTATTTGTTCAGAGTAAAATTATGTGTGGGAATACGGGGGGTTGGTAGCGATCTAATACTTGGTCATCTATCTCTGGAAATTAATTAGGCCCGTCCGATGTTAAGACTTGATCCCTTTCATAGACGTCAGAATGCGGGATCTGTACAACCATGCCTCTATTGACCAACTCTTCAAAAGGTAGCTCATAATAATCATCGACCGATAATTGTTCGCCCATACGACCAATAATAAGATGGCCAGCATCCGGTGTTGTGATAAGCCTGAGCCGACCTACTGAATAATCTTCGTAGGATCCTCTGTTGCCGTCGACCCCGGCGGGCGTTTTGCGTGGGTGGCTGTGCCAGTTAATAGAGAAAGGTTTTATAGTGGGTGAATTCGCTTTCCCCCCCAGCATACTTGCTAGCAGGGCATTTGTTGCAGATCCTTGCAGAGGTTCCTTAAGAGGCTTTGCTTTAAGAGGCTTTGATGGTTGTTTCCTATGTTCATTAATCTCAGCATCGATCATACTTAATACATAATCGACAATATGAATTCTGTGGGAATCTTTACCGCTTAAAGACCCCTTTACATACCCTGCATATCCACTCGTTGCTATGATTTCATCTTTATGTTTGGCAATTACCCCTGCTATTTGCTCAGCTGTGAAATCCCATATGTTCGGTTCATATTTTTTTAGGAACTCGCGTACCTCAAATCTTATGCAATGTGGACGCATTTCTCCTTTGTGTCCGTAAAGAAGGACAAGAGTTGCGTCTACTGTGGTGTTTGGCATTGGAGTAAATGTGGTTAAAATCAAAGTGCCTGAACCTTTCGTGAAAAATCCCCCAAAAGATCCTACGGACTCAAGCCCAAGAGGTATTGCTACCTGCTTGGCCCATGCATGGGCTTTCTCCAGTGCGGCTCGTTCGATATGGATATCTTTAAACCCTGATTCGCTCTTAACCCGTTCTGGCAGGTGGACTTTTATAGAGCCTTCGACTGTTGGTCTGAAGCTGTCCTCGAAATCGTAAATTGTCTGTTGGTTGGCAACAGCTCGTCTCCAGAGTCCAAATCTTTTAATGGGTTTTTTGAAAGAGCCAGTCCATTCAAAAAATGATGATAGGTATCGCCTGATCCAAACATTATTTTCTTTGTCTTCTCTTAATTCTTTGGTCTTTGAATTGCCCATCATTGTCAGTAGCCAGCGTTGATACTCCTCTGGCAATTCCGAAATTTCTTCTAAAAATTTGGTTGTATGATGGTCTAGAACGATCAAAAGATTTCTGAAACCGCCTTTAAGATCCTCCCATTGGGTGACTATTTCTCTCATCGGTAGATTCGGCCCAATCGGTAGACCTGAGAGAGCGGCGCGAGTTTCATATGTTGCAAGGGCCTTTGTTAAGAGATACTGCATTGTCTGAGGCAGTTTTTTAATCTGAGGGAATCTCTTTTTTATTCGCAGTATGGCGGCATCTGTTTTCCAGCCTTTGCTTGGCTTGTAGGATGGCAAAAAACGCCTGCTACTTGTCTTTATATGTGTCGATGCAGAAGGGGCGATGATGCTCAGTTTGCCCATGGAGGCAGCTAAGCCATTAAGTCTTGGAGGACATA
>CAYWXY010000130.1:0-6556 GCA_964462555.1 uncultured Pseudomonadota bacterium
ACCCTTTATCAGCCTGCCGGTGCTATGAATCGTGACAGGACCGTCAAATGAGCCTTCGACTATTAAGTGTCTTTCGCCTATTCCCTTTCCAGTCAATTGAATTTCAGAATTTCCGCCCCTGCCAAATACTAGCTTTCCTGTCGCCGCTCGTGGCACGCCATCAAAAATAATAAATGAAGCGAGTGTTCGAATATCTGTCATCTGGCACATATGCATGGGGAGATCCATCCCACCTTCCATGGGCTCAGGCGGCGGAGGAAGAGCTCTTTCAGACTCAAACTCAAAGACTTCGGGTGTCGGTGGCCCCTCTAGAAACTGAGGCCCCTCCCTCTCCTCCGGAATATGGAAAGGAATACGCTCTCGCCCAAGCTGAAGAATGTCACCTTCTTGTAATCTCACTGGCGCACGACTCGCATCCAAAAGGTTGGTCCGCTTGGGAGATCTTGGATTTGCCCGTTCGACATATGTTGCTTGACCATTAATGTTTTCAATATACCAATTGCCATCACGCTCAAAAAGTTTGGCATGACGTCTCGAAACTGTCGGATCTCTTAGAAGGATATCCGATTCACCGTTTCTTCCAATTGTAAATTCCGTTTTATGTTCAAGAAATCGGATCTCGCTCGATCCGATCATCAGGAAAGGAGCAATCGCTGCCATGCCGAATCCGATTCCAATTCCACCTGTTGCCTTTGCAAAGGCAATGACCGGAAGAGCCATCGCAGCAGAAATCGCAATCGTCTTAACATAAGGAAGTGCTGGTGCAATGAGCTGATGAAGTTCGGCGACCTTTTCACCGAATCCTTCGATGAGAAATTTGGCTCCGGCAGACATTCTTGCCCTTGCGAGAGTCCAACGCGTCACTCCCTGGAAACCGACTCCATTTTTTGTGGAAACTGAAGTTAAAGGAATTTTCCGAAAACCCTTAATTTGCGTCATTGGTTTGTGGATGAGACGTTTCCCACTGACGCCAACATTAATACGCACGCCTTCTTTACCGGGTTTGATCTGAGGTCCGATTTGTGATTGTTTGACGGTAAGATCGGCAAGTTTTCCAGTGCGCGTCGTTGCGCGTCCCTTGCCAATCGGTAGATTACCTAATTTTCCGCGCCCAATAACAGGTTTTGGGCCTCCAGGTCCTGCCATATACCTCTCCCAATAGTTTCCCCTACGTACTAATGATTATCGGGTTGGGACGCATAAAAGTTGCGTATTTCTGTGAATATTTGTTCACGAATGGAGAGAAATATACACCATCAGATACCACCATATATACGTTTTAGTTAATATATACAAGGAGTTAGCTGAATTAGAAGACCAAATTTAGACCAAGATTTAGATTCTGGACCCATCCCTTTATCTATGCGTTATCAGGGTCCTTTTGGGACTTCAATACATCAAATTGCTGATAAAACCAAAGGAGTCGCCTGTAAAGTTCATCCTTCTCTATCTTGGGATGATCGAACAGAAGATTGTAGCCCGTATATTGACTCCAAGGGGCCTGAAGATGGAGTCGTCCAGAAGTTTCCAATTCCCTTCTAAAAGCAGTCCCCGGAAATGGTGTGAGTGCCACAACTGAAATCCCGCTCATCTCGGTTTCCATAAAAAAATCAAAATATTGGTTGAGCGTATCGCATGTATCATTTTCAAGACCGATCATGAATGAGCCAGAGACCGCAACTCCATGATCTTGAATCTTTTTGATCCGATCACGATATGTGGATACAAATCGAGCTTTCCAGGGCGATAGTTTTCCGAGACCATCCACGTCAAGACTTTCGAGCCCCAGACAAAGAAATCCACATCCACTATCGCGTATCAAGTTAAGAAGTTCCGAATCATCGGCGATAGAAACATCAACAACACTTGCCCAGGCAAGTTTCCGGTCCTTAACTACTGTCAAAACCTTCTTCGCAAATTTGGGATCCAAGAATGGATTGTCGTCTGAGACAACGAGAAAATAGTCGTTACCAAAGGCCTGAATGTTATCTAACTCGGCTTCAATCTGTCCCAGTCTCTTTTTTTGATATTGTTCTCCTCCTAGAAGAGAGCAGCTCACGCAATACCGGCATTTACGGACACACCCGGAGGATATATGAATGGAATAAGCCTCTTTACCTGCCTGCTTTCGAAAATAACAACTTCGATCTAAGAGTGATAGATTTGGAGGAGGAATTTTTTTAACATTACGTACTCCGCCATCATAACGACTCTTTGCCTTCCCTTTTTTAAAATCCTTGAGGAACTTTACCCATGTCTTTTCTCCGTCGCCGACAACAACTGTATCTGCATGTTTTAATGCCTCATCGGGCAAGAGTGTTGGGTGGACCCCACCCATAATCACATGAACTCCCCTTTTTCGAAATTGATCTGCTAGTTCGTATGCACGATCCGCACTCATCGTCATCACCGACAGTGCTGCGATTTCAATATCTGCATTAATATCGATTGTTCCATATTGATCATCCATATAGACGTAATCATGTTCGGGAACAATTGTTCCAATTTCAATCAGGGCATCGGATGGATGACCCGAACGAGTCAGGCACAGATTTTCGGTGAAATAGTCAGAAAAGGCATCATCCTCACAAATGGGATAGTTTTCACGATAAATTGCGTAGGGAAAGATCAGTCCGATTCTCATTTTTCGAATATATCATTTTCGACCATCTTGGTCGACCCCGTTGCAGCTCCGGAGTGCAATAGGTGTCAAATTTATTGAAATCACAGGGTATTTATTCACTCGGCAAAATGATAAAAAATGGGTGTAAATTGACCCATTTTGGATGAAATTGCGTCGCCTTCAAACTATATTCTCGTTTAGTTTCAGCAACTTGTGATATTTGTCGCTCAGTCAATTATTGGCACATAATATGCATCTATTTATGATCGGAGGGGGTAAAGATATATGCCCTACAAGCGTATCACTGTCTGGATTGCTATCGTTGCCATGGTCATTGCCGTGGGCGGTATTACTGCATGCGGCGGTTCGACGTCGAGCAGCGCTGGATTAGGCGGTGGTGGTTCCAGTGCCGGCGGCGATTCTGGGGGCGACACCGGCGGTGAAGAAGAGGCAGCACCTTCCCCCCCAACCGACGCACCCATCGCGGTGGAGTTTAATAGTTTAAGTTTGAACAAATCTCTCGCATCGAAGAGCTTGAGCAATTTTACATCAATGGATGTTGACGAACTCGACATGGTGGACAACTGTAATGCAATTCAATCTCTGATGGTTGGTTTCTGGACACAGCTCGATCCGATTGAAATTCAACCGGAGGATGAAAATGCACTTACATATTCGACGACCATTGATGGCGTAAGCATGAGCATTGAAACCATGAGTTCTTTTGGTGGCTATGACTGCTCTGGAAATGCAGTTGACTACGATATCTGCCTAAAGATGGTTGCCGATGGAGAACTCTTATCTGTGATCGTTTTCGAAGATGCAACAAATTTCACTCAATTCAGCATCTTGAATCCCGATGCAGATGTATCATCATTTTCCTCAATTGTTCCTGATCCTGGTGCAGAAGTAATTGCAAACATAAAAACTGTCTACAACAGTGGCACCATCTCGTACGACTGGAGTGGAAATCTTGATTGGGATGAACTCTTTACGAAGGACCTCTCAGCACACTGCGAAGTTACAGATGTTGCTGCCGCGTCCTTGAGTATTTCATCGCTCGGCCCAAAAGATGTGGAAGCTGTGAATACCTACACTAGGGTCCAAATAAGTAGAACTGATGGTCATCTTGGTGACGACGTCGATTTCAATGGCTATAGCAACAGCGAGCGGACGATGTATCGCATAGGCCTACTCAATGCATTGAACAATAGATATACCCTCAACCACTGTAAGGATGAATCTGGTGTCGATAAAGATGACTGTATCCATGACCCCGCTGAGGACCCGAATCCTAGAGATCCAGAAGAATCGAACCCACGCGGCCTTGTTGGAGCGCCCACGGCCGTCGCTTTTACTGTAGGCGAAGAGGAGCTTGACATCACGTGGACAGCACCTGAGGGATGCACACCAGAGACTTGCACATATAATATCTATTGGGGAATGAGCGAGGGTGTTGATAATTCTTCAAATAAGATTACAGGCGCTACATCGCCGCATACACAAGAAGGACTCAATAATGGTGATACCTATTATTATCGTGTCGCTGCAGTTTCAAATGGTGTTGAGGGAGTCCTTTCTGATGAAGCCTCTGAAAAGCCCTGGCATGACCTCTCTGGAGATATGGACACAACATATGGGACGAATGGATTTTCATCACTGGATTGTGGCGCTTTAGATTTAGTACGTGATATGACAATCGATTCTATGGATAACACCTATCTTGCTGGAACATGCGAAGTCACAGATGGATCAGTGATGGACATGGTGGTCGCTAAGTTTACTGCAGATGGTGACTTAGACATTACGTTTGGTGATGATTATGATTATGCAGGTGGCGAAGGTGACGATGATGAGGACGAATTACCCGATGGCTATCTCCGCTGGAATCCCGACGAGGAGCCCTTTGATGCTGACGGGCAAGGAATCGTGGTAGACAAAAACGATGAAGATCTTTTCATTGTTGGAAGCATTTGGAATTTTAATGGTTCTTGGGGCGCTCCTTCCGACTACATGCTTTGGAATGTCTTAGCTGACACAGGATCTTTAGATACGTCTTTCTTTCCGCCCAACGGATATTTCAGAAAAGATGATGATGATTTTACAATTGGTAGTGGTGTTGAGCGTGATGAGAAAAACAACATTTACGTTACAGGAAATTACTATGCCGAAAATATGGCCCTATGGAAAATGAATATCGATGGAGTTTCTGACATCACTTTTGGAACAGATGGTATGGCAACCGTTACGGAAACAGGTGGCAATGGCTATTCGGACCATGGGTATAGCATAAAAATGGATCCTAGCGATAAAATCATTGTGGCTGGAGAATCTTATATAACCTACACGTATGCCAAGGCAGTTGTATGGCGTTTCAACCAAGATGGAACTCTTCATGTTGGGGATCCAACTGTTCGGGCAACGACCGGTTTTGGAGGCAACTATGATGGAGACGCATATGATGCCAGAGATGGTTATTTCCTCTTCGATGATACAATGGATGAATGGACAGATGGTGAACATATAAATACGCACTATGAGACCTTCGATGTTGCCATTGGCCCGAATGACAATATTTGGGTTGTCGGACAATACAAGATGCAAAGTGGCGATGACACATTTACACATGGAATTATTTGGAGACTAGACCCGAATGGAAAATTAGACACCTCCTTTGGCGCTGGACTTGGTTATATCAGGCTCTCTGAACCCGGCATTGCTCAATACGCAAGAACAATTCTCTTTGATAATTATGGCCGTTTTATGATCACGGGCTATGCAGCCAATTTTGGACCTACTATCTGGCGATATCGGATGGTCGAGGGAGAATATGTCCCTGACACAACGATTGGCGAAAATGGATATGTTAATTTTGATATCGGCGGTACTGAATATGCGTATGACTCAATCCACGATAGCGCGGGCAATTTGCTGTTCAGCGGTCGTGTAACAGGTGGCACATTTGAAATTGATGGTGATATATTCATCATGAAAGTCGAATAAATTTCATCTCATTTTTATATTTTCAACTCCAAGACATTTCTGTATATATTATTAAGCAGGATATGTAAAAAAGCGCTTGGACATACAGGGTTTCGGTATCGATGCTCGTATCGGTTTCGTCGGTCGGCACCGTTAGACCTAGCATGACGCTACCGTGTGACGGATCACGACACGGGCGTCGAAACCGCAACCAAAGTAACGAAAAATTAAAAAGGGGGCACAATGTCACATCATAACAAATGGACGCCATGTTTCTGTACCATTCTCATCGGAATCGCCATTATCGTCTTTTCATGGTGGACGTTCAGTTGGTCACAGATTTTGGTGACGGTTCTGGGCGCTTTAGTTATCATCAAAGGGATAGCCAATGGATGTTGTTGTAAGCCGAAGGATAAAGAAGGATCGTCGTCCTGCTGCACATAACAAGGTTGAGCTTATTTATCTTATTCAACTCTTTAACTCAGTGAACCTATGATCACAGTGCTTTCTGACTAAGATAAGGACTAGGATTAGGAACGCTTACTTTAATTTATAGAGCATTTTTGCGATTTGAATAAGCTTATCCTGAGTGACATCCAAATCGCCATCTGGATTGAGATTCAAAGCGTCAATGATATCGAATATCGATGAGACCTCAGCTGCTGAGGCCCGTGCAATATTAAAAAATCGGCGCCTTTCCTTTAATGAATATCTTGCGTTTGCAACAACGATTATTAGATCATAGTTCATGATCTAGAGTCTGGATCTAGATTCGAGATCGTAATCGAAATCCTAATCCTAATCTTAATCATACTCCTAATCTCAACAGAGCAGCGGACCGATTAAGATTACGATTAAGATTATGATTAAGAATTTTTGATCCCATGTCTGATCTCCATTTCAAAACTATCGCTGAACTTGCCGCTGCTTTGGAAGCAGGCGAAACCACCT
>CAYWXY010000131.1:0-6453 GCA_964462555.1 uncultured Pseudomonadota bacterium
TTCGTTCGTGATGGAGGGCTGGACGCGGTTTCGCAGCATAGTCGGTTGCTTCTTGAACGGTTGCTGTCTCGCTGACCGTCTCAACGGCACCCGACGCTACCCGTTGCTCCAGTTCTGGAATCTGCGGCTTAATCGGTGTAATCTCAGCAACTGAACGAGAAGGTAATTTTCCAAGACGAACGTTCTTGTTGAAACCGGTTGCGATAACGGTGACACGGATCTCTTCGGCCATCTGTTCGTCGATCACTGCACCAAAGATGATGTTGGCATCTTCATCGGCTTCTTCTTGAACCATCTTCGAAGCTTCATTGACTTCATGAAGTGTCATGTTTGGACCACCAGTGACATTGATCAAGATACCTGTGGCGCCACGAATCGAAACATTCTCAAGGAGTGGACTGGTAACGGCCTTTGTTGCCGCATCGACTGCCCGATCTTCGCCACTCGAGATGCCGGTTCCCATGAGGGCCATTCCCATGTCGCTCATGATCGTTTTAACATCAGCAAAATCGAGATTAATGAGACCCTGAATCGTAATGAGATCCGCAATTCCTTTGACTGCCTGAAGCAAAACTTCATCGGCACGCTTAAAGGTTTCAAGAAGCGGTGTCTCTTTTCCGGCAACAGTCAACAGTTTTTCATTCGGAATAGTAATGAGCGTATCGACCTCTTTTTTCAGCTCATTGATCCCATCGTCTGCTGAACGCATTCGACGTTTGCCTTCAAATGTAAATGGCTTCGTCACAACACCGACTGTCAGCGCACCCATCTCTTTCGCGAGTCTCGCAATAACCGGCGCACCGCCCGTTCCGGTTCCACCACCCATTCCGGCCGTGATGAAGACCATGTCGGCGCCACCAATCGCATCGGCAATGATCGTTTGGTCTTCAAGCGCAGCGTTTCGACCAATCTCAGGATCAGACCCAGCACCCAGACCCTTCGTCAGTTGACAGCCCAACTGAAGCTTGTGGTGCGCTTTCGACGCATGAAGCGCCTGGAGATCGGTATTGGCCGCAATAAAGTCGACCCCTTCCATACGAATTTTAATCATGGTGTTGACTGCATTTCCGCCAGCACCACCAACGCCAATAACTTTGATATTGGCTCCGATGTTTATATCTTCTACTAACTCAAACATTTTATCCTCCTCAGTATCTATCCAAAACCATATCTAATCTCCAAGTGAGATTAGATGCCCCGGTGTGGAATCTGTTAAAAGATTTCGCCAAAGAGTTCTTTCATTCGTCCTCTGAAGCGTGAGACGCCGCCCTTTTCTTGAACTCGGAATTTTTTCTGTTCTTCGTTCTTACTTCCGACCATAGAAAGGCCAACCGATGTTGCAAACATTGGATTCCGAACTACATCGATCAAGCCACCCACGCCTTTCGGCACACCGCGACGAACGGGAAGATTGAAGATCTGCTCGGCCAACTCTGGCATCCCTTCAAGTATGGAGCATCCACCCGTCAAAACAACACCAGCTGCTACGCGATCTTCGTAACCCGACTTAGCGAGTTCTTGTTGTACTAGATGAAAAATCTCTTCTACGCGCGGTTCCAATATTTCAGAGAGGATCTGGCGAGAGAGAATTCGTGGGTTCCGACCACCCACACTCGGAACTTCAATGGTCTCTTCCCTCTGTACGAGAGAAGTGAGAACGCAGCCATATTTCTGTTTGATTTTTTCAGCTTCCTGGGCTGGTGTTCTAAGACCTACCGCCACATCATTGGTGAGGTGATTTCCGCCCAATGGTAGAACTGCCGTATAGACGATGGCCCCACCGCAGAAGATAGAAATATCGGTTGTGCCACCACCGATATCGACAAGTGCAACACCCAATTCTTTTTCATCCTGCCCAAGGACTGCTTCAGATGCGGCTAACTGCTGCAAAATAACATTCTGAACATTCAGACCAGCGCGATTACAACATTTAACAATGTTTTGTGTCGCGCTTGCCGCCGCTGTTACGATATGAACCTTTGCTTCGAGACGGACACCTGCCATTCCAACCGGATCCTTCACACCATCTTGATCATCGATAATGTATTCCTGTGGAATGACATGCAGGACTTCCCGATCGACCGGAATCGCTAGAGCCTGAGCCGCATCAACCACACGTTTCACATCGGCTGCGCCAACCTCGCGATCTTTTATCGCTACGATTCCTCGACTATTGAGTCCTTTGATGTGTGCACCGGATATGCCCGCGTAGACAGACGTGATATTACAACCGCCCATCAGTTCGGCCTCTTCAACCGCTTTTTTAACGGCACTCACGGTACTTTCAATGTTTACGACCACCCCTTTGCGTAGACCGCGTGATGGATGAGAACCGATTCCTATGATGTTCCTTCGATCATCTTCCATCTCGGCAACGATCGCGCAGATTTTGGTGGTCCCAATATCCAATCCAACGACCATGTTTTCATTCTTGCCCATATGTTTAACCCCCTTAAAAAATCATAAAATTAAAGTCCAAGTATACCACGCCCGAATCACGGGCCAGCGTATGGTGGTCCATACCTCCCGCGTATGAGATAACGTTGTAAGTACTGTCGAATTTCCGAAGCACCACAGCACCGAAGTACTGCAGAATTAAATTTATGTTCCATATTTAACAACCACCTTTCCTTCTGAACTCAAATCGACATAAGCGACGACCCCGCCATGGGATCGCATCGCTGGATAAACTGTTTGTAAGCGATTCATTTTTTCAACGTAGGGACCAAAGCCAAGCCTGAGTTCCATCGGATCGTTGAGCGTTACGATCGAGGCACCCCGGTTCGGATTATAATGAATTTCTGAAAGCCCATAGCTCTCACCTACCGGTGATACTTCATAAAGCTTCAAAACCCTGAGCAACTCCACAAGACGCGAACGAAAGGTTCCATCGAAACCAGATTTGGCAAAAGATTCAAGGCCGGTAATCACCGGAAAATTATGATCATCTGATGAACTGAGTTTCTTAAATGGAACTCCAAATCGGTTCACATAGTACCAATCGTCTGTTCTCACAATTGCCACCGGCTCATATTCCTTGACATAGATCCAGACCATTCGAGGTAATTTACGATGGACCGCGGCCTCCTTGACCCAGGGATGGTCACTCAAGCGCTTTTGGATCTCCTTTACCGGAAGTCTTAGAAGATGGTCGCCCACCTGAATCCCTGAGGTTGTCACGACCTCCTCTTCCGTGAGGTAGTGACTATTTCCCTTCACCCTGATCTCCGAAACTTCGAAATAAGGCTTCAAGAAAGCTACCGTATAGACGCCATAGAGAATAGCGACCCCTACCATCCAGATCAAAACCACAGCGGTAATTCGCTGAATCTTTTTGATCAACCGAAAGAGGCGGCGCCGTCGCCGACTGTCCCGGGGATCACGATAACCTGTTTTTTGACCAAAGAGGTTCAACTCTCCTCCCGCTTTCCAATAATCACAATCTCTGTTTCGAGCGACGTATCACCCGTCTCTTTCACCTTTTCGCGAATAAGATGAATTAAAACTTCGACATCCTTTGCTGTGGCGTTCCCCTCATTGATGATCCAATTGGCATGTTCATTAGCAATGCGTGCGCCACCGACACGAACACCTTTCAACCCCGCCTCTTCAATCAATTGTCCAGCACTGGGACCCTTTCTCGGATTTTTAAAGATCGATCCGAGCGACGGCCATGACAAGGGGTGTCTCTCTTTACGTTTGGCACGAAGTTCCTCTGCCACTTTTGCAATCTCTTCCGCTGGCGCCTTCTTTAAGAGAAACTTTGCACTCAGGACCACACAGCTCTTCGGAAATTTCGTTTTTCGATACGAGAATTCCAGTTTTTCCTTTGGCCAAGTATACGATCGGCTCGACTTGTCGACCGCATTCACTTCAACAAGTGAATCGGAAATTACACCGTTGTGTGTCCCTGCGTTCATATGAAGTGCGCCGCCTACGGTTCCTGGAATTCCGGCCAGGTGTTCAAAACCACTCACACTTTCTCGCACCGCCATATTCACCAATTCATTAATTAAAACACCGGGTTGCGCACTGAGTTCAATGTTTCCTTCGGGATCTTTCTTAAGTTCGAATCGATTTAGCTTTGAGGTGTTCATGACGATTCCGTCAAAGCCGCTATCTCGAAAGAGGAGATTCGTTCCAGCACCAATCACTGTCACCTCAATGTGGTTCTCTTTCGCAAACTTCAAAATCTGAATAATTCCTTCGGCATCTTGTGGTTCAACATATGCCGCAGCTATTCCACCAATCTTGATTGCCGAATGTTCTTTCAAAGACTCATCAAACAAGACGATACCACTACACATTTCCTTAAGTTTTGCTCTCTGCTCCTCAGCGATCATACCTGCTCCTTAACTCCCCCTCATGTACTGTCTAGTCCTTTAGTGCTTTAGCCACTTCCTTCCCCAGCTTCCAAACATCTCCGGCACCTGAAAGAATAACCAAATCGTTATAGTCAATATTTGTTTTTGCCCACTTCACAACACTCGCCGGATCATTAATGATATCTAGCGACAATTTTGGGTATCGTCTCTTGAGCGACACATAGAGTTGCCGTGAGCCGATCCCTCGCATCGGTTTCTCTCCCGCACCATAAAGCTTCAGCAATGCAATGTAATCGGCCTCACTCAAGACTTTCACGAAGTCTTTAAAAAGTGATTTGAGGCGCGTGTATCGATGTGGCTGATGGACGAATACAATTCGTTTTTCGGGCCAACCATCCCTGGCGGCTCGAATGGTTGCGGCAATTTCAACCGGATGATGGGAATAATCGTTCACAACGACTGGACCGGGTCCCCGCTTGATAATCTGAAAACGTCGTTCAATTCCCTTGAACTTGGAGAGAGCCGTTGCGATCTTCGGAAATGGAATTTCCAGCTCATACCCAACGGCGATTGCCGCCAATGCGTTGGAAACACTGTGGCGACCGACCATATTAAGACGGATGGCTCCCAGGCGCTCATCCTTATAATGAACCATAAATTGCAGACGATCTGCAACCTGTCGAATATCTGTTGCCGTGAAATCAGCCTTTGAATTAATGGCATATGTCACACAGGGCCGCTGCAGACGTTTCGTTAGTTTTCTCACCTCTGGATGATCAACTGCTGCTATCACGCGCCCATAAAAAGGAACCTTGTTTGCAAACGTAAGGTAACTCTCCTTCATATGATGGAAGCTGCGATAATTTTCCATATGCTCGGGGTCGATACTGGTAATCACCGCAATCGTTGGGCTAAGGTTTAAGAATGAAAGGTCGCTTTCATCCGCCTCTGCCACTAGAAAATCGCCCTTACCCAGACGCGCATTGGTTCGAAAGGAATTAACTCGACCACCAATGATCATCGTAGGATCAAAACCACAATGGAAAAGAAGTGTGGCAATCATCGATGTCGTCGATGTCTTCCCGTGAGTTCCGGCCACGGCCACACCGTATTTGAGCCGCATCAATTCCGCTAACATCTCTGCGCGCGGCACAATTGGGATTTTCCGTTTCTTGGCCTCTGCGTATTCTACATTATTACTTTTTACAGCCGACGACGTGACAACAACATCGGCGCCCTCAACATTTTTTGCACGATGACCGCGATGAACCTTTGCGCCACGGCGTCGCAAACGCGTGGCCACACTGCCAATTTTTAGATCAGAACCGCTGACCTCATAACCGAGCGTCAACAACACATCGGCAATGCCGCTCATCCCGATTCCGCCAATCCCTACAAAATGAATATGTCTATATTTTTCAAACATTCTCTCTCACCTTCACGCAGACAGTCTGTAACACTCTTCGACAATCTGCTGGCCCGCTTCTGGTTTTGCGATTGCCCGCATAGCCTTGCTCATCTCCGCCAACTTTTCGGGCTCCTTCATTACCTGATTAACAATATCGGCGACCGTTTCACCGCTCAGCTCTTTATTAGAAATTAACTTGGCTCCACCACTTTCACTCACATAGATTGCATTCATCTCCTGATGGTTGTCAGCCGCAAATGGATACGGAACAAGGACCGCTGGCTTTTCGGTTACCATCAGCTCTGAAATGCTGGTGGCTCCAGCGCGACAAAGAACCAAATGAGCGCGAGCATAACAATCGGCCATATCGTCAATGAAGCGATAGACCTCAGCGTCAAAACCCTCACGTTCATAGATGTCCTTTATGATTTGCATATCCATCTGGGCACCGACCTGATGAATCACATGTATGGCATGCCGGTGATTTCTCAGAATACGGAGGCTAGCTAGAAGCGCTTCGCTGATGCTCTTTGCTCCCTGTGATCCGCCGAAACAGAGAAGAACAAACTTGTCGGAGACAGATGGAACTCCTTTTGGGATCTCCTTAATTTCTTCACGAACCGGATTGCCCGTGAAAACCACCTTCTTTTTATTGAAATATCCTTCGGAGGCCGGAAACGTAATGCAAATCCTATTTGCAAATTTTCCCAAGAGACGATT
>CAYWXY010000132.1:0-2988 GCA_964462555.1 uncultured Pseudomonadota bacterium
TGATGGCGCTCTGGCAGATTTACGGTTTGAATCTTTCTGAGTTCTACGGCCAGACAGAGACCGGAGGCGCCATCATAGCGGCACAGGAGGGTGATTTTCCCCGACCCGGGCATGTAGGCGTTCCCCCTGCAGGGTGGGAAGTCAAACTCTCGGAGGATGGTGAGATTTTTGTCAAGGGGAAAGATCTGTTCGAATGCTACCTGAACAATTCCGAAGGTACCAGGGAGGTCTTAGACAGCGATGGTTGGCTGCACACCGGTGATGTGGGAGAGTGGACACCCGATGGAAATTTAAAGATTATCGATCGCGCGAGAGACATTATCGTCACTTCGGGTGGGAAAACCCTCAGTCCCACCTATGTTGAAAACTGCCTCAGGGCAATACCCTATATCAGCGAAGCCGTGGTGTTCGGTCATCAAAGAAAATATCTGACTGCTCTCATAGAAATCGATTTTGAAACGGTATCGGACTGGGCCCGGTCGAATGATATTATTTACACCGGCTTTACGAGTCTGACGGACCATCCTGAGATAGTTGAGATGGTCGGATCCACCATTGAAAACGCCAGTGAAGATCTTGCCCGCGTTGAGCAGGTTAAAACGTTCCGGATCATCCCCAAGGAATTGGACCCGGAGGATGAAGACGAGCCCATTACGCCGACCCGTAAAATCAAGAGAGAATTGATATACGAGAGATTCAAGGACCTTGTCGAATCAATGTACAGCGACAGGGAAGAGAGGTTGGTGGCTACGGAGGTCGGAGATCTGCTAACTTAATCTTTAGAGAGATAATCATTTAATCAAGGAGGGAATCATGAAAAAGAAGATTTTGGCCGGAATGTTAGTTTGTTTGACTTTTGTTGTTTTCTTTCAGTCGCCTGCCGTGGCAGAGGATCCGTATGTGGTTGGTTTCAGCATGGCAATGACGGGACGGGGTTCAGGGATTTATGCGCCCATAAAGGACGCCTTTGATCTCTATTATAAAGAGGTCAATGCCAGGGGAGGGATTAACGGACACCCAGTGAAGATTCTCATCCAGGACAACGCTGCGCAGCCGTCCAAAGCAGCGGCCCAGGCGAAGAAATTCGTTACCCAGGACAAGGTTATTCTACTGATGAACGCGGCTCTTTCGAGCACCTTTGCCCCCATGATAAAGGTTGCCAAGCGATATAAGGTCCCGATTTTTTTTGCGGGTTCCGTCTGTCCAAAAGAGGTATACCCGCCAAGTGCTGACCCGATGCAGTTCTGCTCCACAGGATTTGCCGCAAAGTATGACAGCCGGTTTGCCCTGTCGTTTATTAAAGAGCAGAGTAAAGGGCCTATCGACCTCGGGCTGGTGGCCATGAATATCCCTGTTTCGCGGGGGGAGATCGACTTTGCTGAAGGGCTTGCAAAGACCATGGGAATCAAGGTGACGGATAAGGAAGCCATTCCTCCGCCGACCCCTGACTACACACCTTTTGCCACCAAGCTGAAGAACTCAGGGGCGAACTGGGTCTATTCCTGGGCCCCCTGGGTGACCGAAGTCAAGACATTGGAAGCTTTGAGGAAACTGGGATGGAAAGGGAGATATCTTGCTTTTGCACACATCCAGGCCGAAGGAGAGCTCGCTCGTTTGAAAGACGACAACTTCTACGTCTTTGGAACCAATGCCTTCTTCTCCGATGATCTGGAAATCCACAAGGCCATAAAGAAGGCCAGCTTGAAGGAAAAGACCATTTATCCGTACACAAAGCTTGTAGAGGGCTGGATCGCAGCCATGGTGCTTGAGGAGATCCTCGAAAAAGTGTCCTGGCCGCCGACACCTGAAAAGGTACGCGTTGCCATGAATGAGGTCAAGGCCGAAACCAATGGCCTCAGAGGCGGGTCTCTCGTCTGGACAAAGGATAACCATTTCAGGACCGTCAACTATTACAGAGTGTACAAGTGGGACTCTGCCAAAAACAAGATCGTCACCGTTAAAGACTGGACACCGCTTGAAGTGAAATAGGTTGTTTACCTCAACAGGAAAACGGGATTTCACCTCACGGTGAAATCCCCCTGCTGTAACAGGGCCGTCGGGAACTCCGGCAGCCTGTCCCGGGAGCTTATTATGCAAGTCATTGTCAATATCGTCGTATTGGGTTCGCTGTACTGCCTGATCTGTTGTGGATACGTCCTCATATACAGGGCGAGTCGTGTCCTGAATCTCGCACACGGCGAAATCATGAGCCTCGGGGCATATTTCCTGTTTACCGTTGCCGTAAGCCTGGGGTCTCATCCTGTACTCTCATTTATCTCGGCTGTTGTAATGAGCCTGGTGTTAGGCCTCGTCGTTTATCAGTTTCTGATGAGATTCATGACAGGAGAATCCGCTTTCGCGGCGGTTCTCGTTACAATCGCAATGGGGATTCTCCTCAGAGGTCTGACCACTTTGATCTGGACGTCACAGGATTGGTACCCTCTGCAATATCTCGGGTTTGAAAACGCCTCACTCAATCTGATGGGTGGGGCAGTCGTCTCTACATTCGGTGTTGTTGCCTTTGTCAGCTTCGTGGTGATCTATGCAGGTCTGTTTACATGTTTCAAGTTCACCCGGTGGGGACTCAGGATGAGAGCTGTCGGGGAAAACCCCCTGTTTGCCTCACAACGAGGCATAAGACTCCACAGATACTATGCTGTTTCATGGGCGCTGGCCTCGTTCAGCGCCGGAGTGGCAGGGATGATTCAATCCTGTGATTCCGGTTTGAACCCGGGGATGTTCCATATCGGCCTGAAGGCTTTCCCGGTGGTGGTGGTTGCGGGCCTGGACAGCCTTGGAGGGGTTATTCCAGCGGCCTTTATTGTTGCCCTGGTGGAGAACCTGGCCATTAACTATATCAGCCCCCAGGCAAGTGAGGTTGCGCCATTCGTGGTTTTACTCGGGATGCTTCTGATCCGGCCGTGGGGACTCTTCGGGACAAAAGAGGAACTGGAAAGGGTGTAAAATGGCCTTCGCAAGCGGCTATTA
>CAYWXY010000132.1:3088-6452 GCA_964462555.1 uncultured Pseudomonadota bacterium
CGGGACAAAAGAGGAACTGGAAAGGGTGTAAAATGGCCTTCGCAAGCGGCTATTATAAAACGACCTATTTTGAAGATTTACGCCTGATCGAGACACGAAGTAGTCTTACATGCTTCTTCGTGCTGATTGCGACACTTGTTTTCTTCCCGTTGATTGCGTTGCCTTTTCTCGTTGACCTGGCGGTTCAGGTCTTTTTAGCGTTGATAGGCTCAGTGGCCCTGATGCTGCTTACGGGCTATGCGGGCCAGATTTCTCTTGGCCATGCCGGTCTGGTGGCTGCCGGAGCTTTTACCACAGGCATCCTTTTTAAAGAGGTCAATGCCCCTATCCTGATAACTCTCCCTGCCTCCGGGCTTATGGGGGCAATTCTGGGGTTAATTTTCGGGCTACCGTCATTGCGGCTGAAGGGCCTTTATCTGGCCTTGAGCACGCTCAGTCTTCATTTTATCGTCATCTACCTGGGGGCTGAATATGAAACCCACAGGGGCTTTGCCACGGGTATCCTTGTGGACCCTCCGCAGATCGGTCCTTTGGTCATAGAAGATGCCCGCCTGTGGTATTATCTGCTGCTGATCATAGACTTTATTGTGATCGTATTCGCGTTGAATCTGGTGCGATCAAAGACGGGAAGGGCCTGGATGTCCATCCGGGCCAGAGATGTGGCCGCAGAGGCATTCGGCATCAAGGTCGCCCGGTACAAGCTGGTGGCTTTCGTTCTGAGTTCGGTTCTGACCAGCATCACCGGCTGTCTCTTTGCGTACTACAGGGGGTTTGTTTCGGTTGAGGCTTTTTCGCTCTTTATGACCATAGAGTACATCGCCATGATCTGCATAGGGGGTCTTGGCTCTATTTTAGGTGCGGTGATGGGCACGGTCTTCATTGTGATTCTACCCTACCTGATAGATGCGTCTGTCGATCTTTTCTCCCTGCCGGCCCGTTTGAGCACCTACATGTTTGCTGTGAAATATGGAAGTTTCGGGCTGATCATGATCATCTTTCTCGTTTTGGAGCCCGGAGGGCTCGTGGCAATCTGGCAGCGTTTGCGGGATTACTTTCTTTTGTGGCCCTTTAAGTACAAAGCCGTGGGGAGGTAGTCGTATGAACAAAGGAGAACCTCTTCTGAGTGTCGAGAAGCTGGAGGTGGTTTACCACAACATCTCCACGGCCATACAGGGAGTCTCGCTGGAAGTAAACCAACATCAGATCGTTGCCGTCTTGGGCGTCAACGGGGCGGGAAAGACCACTACCCTCAGGGCAGTGTCCGGATTTTTAGGTATAGACGATGCCAGGGTGACAGAAGGTAAGATCGAGTTCATGGGGGAAAGCATTCAAAACAGACCGCCACACGCCATCAGCATGAAAGGAGTACTTCTGGTTCCGGAGCGCGATAAATTATTTGAAAATCTGACAGTAGAGGAGAATCTGGATGTTTGTAAACCTCTTACGGGTACAAACCTGAGCAGAAAGGATCTGCTTCAGCGCGTATATACTTATTTTCCCGTCCTGGAAAATCTGAGGAATCGCCTGGGAGGTTACCTGAGTGGTGGAGAGCGTCAAATGCTTGCGCTATCCTCTGCTATACTTTGCGGGCCAATCCTCTTGTTGATCGATGAATTGTCATTGGGCCTTGCCCCATTGATCGTGGAAGAGCTCTTGAATCTTCTGAAAGTGATCCGGGATGAACAGGGGGTGACAATTCTGCTGGTTGAACAAAATGCCATGGCCGCCCTTGAAGTGGCGGAGTTCGGGTACATCATGGAAAACGGCCGTATCGTGTTTGCGGGAGATCCTGAAAGATTAAAGAACCATCAGGATATTCAGGAATTCTACCTGGGCCAGGGAGACCGGGAATTACAGAAAAGCTACCGCGATGTGAAGCAATATCGGCGGTCCAGGAGATGGTATGGCTGAGAATGTTCATCTGCGTTTAGATTCGGTGGATTTTTCAGTGGGAGGCCTGCAGATTCTGACCGATATATCTCTTAATTCCCATAAGGGAGGGTTATTGGCGCTCATCGGGCCGAACGGGGCGGGTAAAACAAGTCTTCTCAACTGTATAAGCGGGATATACCATCCCACCGGAGGACGTATCCTGCTTGAAGATAAGGATGTCGGGGGTTCAAAGGCCCATGAAGTGGCAGAGGACGGAATTGCCCGTACCTTTCAGCATAATGAATTGTTTCAACATATGAGTGTCCTGGAGAACCTCCTTGTTGGCCGCCATTTGAAAATACCTTCCGGTTCCCTGTCAAACGGCCTGTTCTGGGGACGGACAAAGAGAGAAGAGATTGAAAGCCGCGAGGCCGTTGAAAAGGTGATCGAATTTCTGGAGTTAGAGAAATTCCGCAAGACCGAGGCCCTGAGCCTTGCCTATGGCCTTCAGAAGATTGTCGGCCTGGGCAGGGCCCTGGCCATGGAGCCGCAGATCCTGCTTCTGGACGAGCCTTCCGCCGGAATGAATCGTCAGGAAAAGGAGGACCTGGCCAGGTTTATCCTCAGAATCAAGCATGAAATCGGAATCACGATGATATGGGTGGAGCACGATATGCAGATGGTGGGTGATCTTGCAGACAGAATTGTCGTTCTGAATTTCGGTCATAAACTGGCCGAGGGAGAACCTGAGGATGTCCTCAACGATCCTCAGGTTATCGAAGCCTATCTGGGCACCGGCACCCCAAGGGGTTGAAGCGTTGCAGCCTCAGGAAGCATCGGAGGAAAATATATGGGAGAAATGACATCAAAGGAACGTGTTCTGGCGACATTGAATGGGCAGATCCCTGACCGCGTTCCGTTATTGACATTTGGAATCGATTCAAATTTTGCCAGGAAAATGGGGTACCGTTCATTACAGGACGTGTTTAATACCCTTGGTTTTGACGTCTACCACATCTATTCTCAGAACTGGTGCAACGGTATCTCTCTGGGGTCCGGTATGAAAAAAGATATTCCGAAAGAGATGCAGACATCGGGAGGCACTTACGCCGGGTGGGACGGTATCGATGAGTTCGGCCGGACATGGAAAAGGGGATCATATACGGGTGGAGTTGTCCGATCAGACGAGGATATGGAGCGCTATGTGCCCCCCCTGAGGCTGGAAGAGAGGACGGATTTTAAACGTACCAGGCGGGCAATGGAGAGGCATCCTGATAAGGCCTGGGCGCTTTCCACGCACACAGGCCCTTTCGGATTGACAATGGAAAGCATGGGCTTTGAAGATTTCCTGTACAGGTATATGGACGACAGGGATTTCATCAAACGGCTCCTGTGGAAAAGAACGGAGTGGTTTGCTGAAATTGCCAGGCACGGCGCAGAACTCGGGGCTGATTTTATTTTGATGGGAGACGATGTTGCCTTTAAAGGGAGT
>CAYWXY010000133.1:0-6344 GCA_964462555.1 uncultured Pseudomonadota bacterium
TCTTCAATCGGCATTGGCATTGGCAGAGGAACAGCGGTGGAGCGCTCTAACATATAATAGAGATCTAGTTCTGCCTGGATCTCACGACGTTCTTTTCGAGGAATTTTTTGAATATCAATTTCTTCGATCGGCATTCCGAGAACAGCCTCTAGTTTTGATTTATATTGTCTTGCGGCCTCCGCGACATATTCACCCATCCATTCCGGGAGGGGACCACTTCCATAGTATAACTGCGCCGCAGCCTTACGCGTCTCAATTGGATATTTAAAGGTGTCTTTCTCGCCGGCGGTCAAAACGAAGATCGCCCATTTTGACAAGATCTCCTCTACGCGCTCGATGTCATCAATCATTTTAAAGGGAGCTCCTGAAAGAGCATCTGTGATTCGTGACACGATATCAATCTCCACCTCTGGAAGAAGCTGTTCGCTGCGACTCGAGATATAGTTGAGCTCGTCTTCCGTGAAGACAATTGTGCCACCCTCAGGAAGATCCATTGATTGGTATGACTCCTTGGAGATTATTTTCTTAAACTCCCTGACATACCCTTTTACTTTTTTCTGAAATATTTTCGGGTCAACTGCACGAAGAACGCTTTCAATCCCGCCACTCTCTGCTATTGATCGATTCAACCAATCTTCCGTTGCCTCTTCTACTAGCAATTTATCGATATCCGTATAGTCCGGATATTGATCATAGATTGACTTTAAGGCAATGGGCGACTTGAGAAAATTTAACACACGATAAAATGGCGCCAAAACTGACATTGCAAGACCGGCTGCAGATGGTGTTGATTCGGTAACTTCCCCTCGAAGGTGCGGATTAAAGGCTGCCTTGGTAAAGAGATACGATTCCGAAAGGAGCCATGGAATTTTACCCATCGCCTCTTCCACTTCATAGACGACACGCTCAACTAAATTCTCGCCCGAGTCCCAGCGTTCGCAATCAGCATATGATGAAACATGCGAATCGGTGCAAAAAGGATGCCCCTCAAAGACCGGATCATTGTCAAAATTGAAATAACCCCATTGAATGGCATAACGATCATGAGAAAATGCCTCTTGCTCCTCACGCCTCATCATTCCGCCAACTAATATATCAACCGGATAGTAAGGATACTCCATGACCGACCCCAGGGGTTCCGCCATATCGTCCGGAATGTTTCCAGTCTCCAAATATTCCTTAAAGATAAACATCTCTTGTTCCGGACTCATCTGACTCACTGTTGAAGAAGCAAAGTTGTGACGCAGGCCGAGCGTGTGCCCCACCTCGTGAGCCACAACGGCACGCACCATATCTTCTGCGGCAGCATCTAT
Source organism: uncultured Pseudomonadota bacterium (assembly GCA_964462555.1). Classification (GTDB taxonomy): domain Bacteria; phylum UBA10199; class UBA10199; family CAYWXY01; genus CAYWXY01. Next base: position 1,314 of record CAYWXY010000133.1, read on the forward strand.
CCGTTCTTTCGGGAGTGTCATTACAAGGTCGCGTATTTGATAGAGCTTTTCAAACATCTTTGAGACACTCAGTCGGCAGAGACGCGATGCCGTTACTTCTCCGAGCTCAAGGCTTGTATCTTCCTCTCGCCCTTCCTTCTTATCTTCGTCGAAGAGACGATCATACCGAAGAATTCGATAGGCCTTGGCCCACTCCGCAAAGCCTGAGCCCATAAATATTTGAGAATGCAGAATTTCACCTGTCCGCGGATCTACCTGCGCATCGGCATAAGCCCCGGTCGAAACATTGCTGTGCCACTGGATAATATTGTATTTAAAATTAGGAGCCTTAACATCTGTTGGCAACAACTCTACCTTCAAGACCTCTTTCCCGAAGGCCTTGTTCCAATAGAGAACCCCCTCTTTCACGGCATCCCGGTATTCCTCAGGAATATCATGAGACAGATAATAAGTTACCGGCTGTGCAATGTCCCAACGTGAAATCAAGGTATAGGGTGAAGCGAAATCTTTCTGCACGAGAGGGTTCGCCTCAAAATATCCAAGATATTTAAAATCAGTCGATTCAACTGAAACATAATTAGGGTTTGGCTGATAGGGTGATAAATAATAGTAGACTTCCAGCGGAACGAGATTCATTCCTTCCCGTGCCGAGATCGTCTGAACAATTGTCATTGAGTTATCGTTTCCGACAATTTCACGAAGATAGGAATCTTCAATGGAAAGCGACGTTTCTTTCTTAATCTGTTTTCCATTAAAGTCTGAGACATACCAATCCCACGACTTAGCCACATGAGTCATCCCATCATTGAAATCAAAAATGATGACACCATCCTTCTTTTCGATAACCGGAAAGGTGGCGACCAGCGCATGAGCCGAAAGTTCATCGCCCGGCTGGTATTCGTCGCGAACTTCGAGCATGACCAGGCTCTCGCCATGTTCTTCAAAGACAACGATTTTGCTTCGCATCCCCTGTGCCGTTGGATTCGAAATGGAAGATCCGGTCCCTACCTGAGGGGCAAGGGCACTCTGCAACAGAAATTCAGTGCCACATTTTTTCTGATCCAAACTGATGTTGCCGTCCGATTCCGAAAAACCACCACCAATATTTGGGGAACCGTCAACGGCCACCGACGATGTTCCTGATCCGCCGCCGCATCCGAATAAAATGAGGGTGATTAACGACAAGACAAAACTGAGCCTTAAAGACATAGATCCTCCTTGCTGCGTCAAGGGTGTTATCGGCTCACGACCAGGAATGTTGCGTGGAAAATATCCTCTGCAATTTTGTCAAAAATATGCCTTGTGATCTCCCATAACTACTTGTATTTAAATATGAAATTGATATTTCATACAATAGAGGGCATAAATCATAGCAACTTTTTCACATATTCAACGATACTTACTTAAGCGGGCATTAACTCGGGAATGAAAAACCGAGAGAGGAGAAAATATCATGACACCTCCAAAAGATGTCTGCCGCGCCGCTAATCAAGCCGAATTCATCAACTACTGGCATCATCAAGGCATTATCGATGGAAGCAAACTCATCAGAAGAGCCCCTGCTACTCATGGACTTTCGATCCGTAATCTGAAAGGTTCACAGACTTTCAAGTCACGTTCATTCTATAGTCCTCCCGTCTGTGCAAACCATTCCAAACGTTTGGCCGAAGCATATGAGAGCGGATTCCATCAATCGAAAGCTTGCTATAATGATGCCTGGTCACCCTCAGTAGGCAAATATGCACAAGAGCCCTTTTCAAAATGTGAAGATCAGGTCAGAAAGAGTGAAGCCGAAATAGTACCATTCAAAACGAAGGTCTGTAATGCGGTATTTTCGCAATTGAAGTCGAAAGATTCAGATGTGGAGACACGCCTCAGATGCAACGCAAAGACGGGAAACCTTGAAACTACCGAGGGATGGCGCCGTATGAAGCCTTTGGAAATGAAACGGCAAATCCTTATATACAACGTCGATGGCAAGACTTTCTATCCACCCCGCACACATGCCACGATTGAAGAAGGCAGCATCTTATACACCGTCTATCTACAGGGTATTCGCGAAATGGATTAATTGTCGCCCTATTTTGGCCATCACGTTTCCCTATTGACTTCAAACCCTGAATCTGAGACCTTTTCCACATGGAAAAGCTACCTTATTCACTGGATATCCGCCTTAAAACCTTTTCCCCCGATATCTTTGACGTCCTTGTTGAATCTCCCTATTGCTTCTTTCTAGATTCGGCGGGAGCACGTGGTTCTGAAGGTCGATACAGCTTCTTTGGCATCGACCCGGTTCGCACCTTTGCTAGCTTCGGTGGGATGATCGCGCTTGATGGGCATGAGTTCATTGATAATCCCGTTCAAGCACTCCATCGTTTTGAACGAACCGTCAGTCGCCTTCCAACCGACTCCTATCTTCCCTTCAGCGGAGGTCTCGTCGGCTTTGTGGGTCATAGCTGGCCAAATGATGTCACTGATGAAGATGAACTATGTAATCTCCCGGATGCCTGGTTTGGTCTCTTCGATACCGTTGTCACGTACGACCATGTCGAAGGAACCTTATGGGTCACCTCTCTCGGTTTAACCAGGGAGGGCCAGACTAGCATCGATCTCGCCAAAGAAAGGTGCGAGAAAATGGCCGAACGTCTGTTGACGCGATCACAATCAGCGAAAGATGAATACATCATCAAACCACTGACTCCCGATCCCATCTCGACGTTCAATAAAGATACTTACATGTCGGCTGTTCAGACGGTCCGCGATCAACTCTCTACCAGAGAATGGCAGCGCACCAACTTGGCTCGTTGTTTTCATGCGCCGATCGCCACCGATTCATGGTCTATCCACAAATTACTGAGAAAAAATAACCCAACCCCCTACGCCTCATTTATTCGTTGTGGTAGCTTTGACATTCTTTCAACTTCTCCATCGTGTTTCTTAAGAATTGATGGCGATGAGGTTATCTGCAATGTTGTTCAACGAAGCGCAGGGCGTCATTTGGATGATATCAAAGACCGCATGAAGGTAACTGAACTGCTTCATGCTCATGAAGATGAAGATCCAGCAGTTTTGGGTGACGAATCGGCATTAAAGAGTGTTCTTTCCAGGAACCCCCGTTGTCTTCCCGCTGACCTTCGAAGTGATGCGCGATCTCACTATCTTATCAATCAGATCGAGGGAAAACGTCGTCAAGGGGTGTCGGCCATTGACTGTCTTGCAGCTGCAATGCCGGGGGCCTCGATGACCGGTGTTCCAAAAATGCCGGTAAACGAATGGCTCCGAAAAACGGAACCTTCACGACGGAATATTTACACCGGCGCCATGGGCTACGTTGCAACAGACGGCAAAGCCCAATTCAACATGGCCGTTCGAACAATGACGATTCGAGATCAAATCTCTTTCGTTCATGCTGGTTGGCAGGTTGACAGAGAAACCGACCCTGAAGAGGTTTATGATACGTCAGACAAAAACATCTGCAGCCTTTTTGAAAATATTCGCGAGCTTGGCAATAAATAGGAGATCCACACATGTCGCAATACGTCTATGTAAACAATAAAGTTGTCCCAAAATCAGAGGCTCTCATTTCTATTTTTGATCGAAGCTACCTCTATGGAGAGGGGGCATTTGAAACACTTCGAGCCTACAATGGCCACGTTGCCTTTTCCGATCTCCATTATGAGCGTCTCAAAAAGAACTGTAAAAGCCTAGGCATCGACCTCCCCGTTGATAAACATGGATTTGAAAAGGCCATTATCAAACTTTTAAATGCCAACGACATCAAAGATGCTTACATTCGAGTAACCGTCAGTCCGGTCGGCGCGTCGTTCGGGATGGAGAAACCTAAAAAGATGTCGACCAACCTGACGATTTTTTGCAAGTCGTTTCATGGTCGCGCCAAAAAGTTATATACCGATGGTGCCAAAATTATTCTAATTCAAAACATCCCAAGCGATCATCCCACAATGGCTCGCCTTAAATCGACCAACTATCTCTACAAGATGATGGCCCGCGACGAAGTCATTCGTGAACGTGCGGACGAAGGTATTTTTTGCACTCAAGATGGAAAGGTTCTTGAGGGAAGTGCTACCAACATTTTTATGATCAAGCGCGGAGAAATCATCACGCCGCCGATTAGCGATGGATTGCTTCCCGGCATTACGCGTGATCTTGTCCTTCATCTTGCGGAAACATTGGGGCTTAAATTTTACGAGAGTCCCGTCCACATTGAAGAATTAAAAATGTGTGATGAAGTTTTCTTGACTGGATCCGTTACGGAAGTTTTGCCCATTCGCGAACTGGTGGGGCTAACTACAAAGGGGCCAATACCAGGACCTGTCACGTCACAGATCATGAATGCTTATCAGGATCTTCTTCCTTAAATTTTGCCTTACGCTTCAATTCCTCTGTCACAAAAACTTTCGCTGAATGAGCAGCATTCGTTGACTCGTAGCCCTTTGCCAAAAAAGCCGTTAACGCTGAGGAATAAAGACATCCGCTTCCGTGGATGGAGCCTTTAACGATCTCACCTTCAATCCATTCTGATGACGCTCCATCGTAATAATAATCGCCCGGCTTTTTATTGAGATGTCCCCCCTTAACAATAACCGCTAGTGAACGACCTTCACCTCGAAGAGATTGGAGCCGCTGATAAATATTTAACGCCGCGGTTTCCATTGTTTGACGATTGGCCACTTGCATTTTTGCGAGCGTTGCCGCCTCTCTCAGATTGGGTGTCACCACTGTTGCGAGGGGTAATAACTGATTTTCAAAGGTTGTCAGTGCCGACTGCTCAATCAGGGGATAGCCCGACGAAGCATCCAATACGGGATCAATGATGATGGGAATTTCTCGAAAACGCTTCAGAAACCAAATGATGGCCTGAACATTGGCAAGCGTGGCAACCATTCCGATCTTTATTGCGCTCAGCGTTGTTTGATCTGTAACCGCAGAGAGCTGCTGGGTGACAATGTACGCCGGCGCAGGATAGATGGACAGGAACCTGCTTTCGGTCTGGGCCGTAATAGCCGTTAC
>CAYWXY010000134.1:0-6311 GCA_964462555.1 uncultured Pseudomonadota bacterium
GACTGTCACGTTGGCGCCGGCACCTTGGAGGGCTTTAATCTTGCGCAGCGCCACCTTGCCACCCCCAACGACGAGACAAGAGCGCCCCTTTAATTCAAGACAGATTGGGTAATAATCCATTAGAGTCGCAGTTCCTTTCCTGAGAGTTCCTTCCACTTCTTTCGAATCGAGGATGCGATTTCCTCGATCGCATTGTCAACAGGGGCCGTATATTGTTCCTCCAGAGTGATTTCCACATCGGGGTCTGACAAAAATAGATCTATGTTGATCGAATTGCCCGTTAACACACTTTTCATTCCGATCGGCGTCGTACACTTGGCCCCTAATTTCGCCAGAAGACCCCGCTCAATTGTCGATATTGTACGTTGTTCTCTATTATCGATCTCAGAGAGTCTTTGCAATAGCTCGTTCTCGTTCGAGCGGATCTGGATCGCAAGAATACCTTGGCCAGGAGCCGGAACGATTGGGAGAATCTGTCGCTCATCATAATCGATCCCCAGACGTTCGAGACCCGCTGCGGCCAGGATGATCGCATCATATTCCGTCGATCTCAGTTTTGAGAGGCGAGTATCGACATTCCCACGAATGGGAACGGATGAACAGTCAGGTCTGAGCACCTTCATTTGAGCGGTTCGCCGCGGGCTACTACTGCCGATACGGGACCCACTCGGCAGATCGTCGACCGACAAAGAGTCCTTAGTAAGCAAGAGATCATAAGAGGTGTTCGGCGCCAAATATGCACCCATTACGAGAGTCTCATTCATCCGGGCCGGCATATCCTTGAGCGAATGAATCGCAATATCAACACTACCCGAGAGGAGAGCGTCCTCGATCTCTCCGACAAAGACCCCCTTACCACCGATCTCGGTAATAGGTTCCAATGACTGCTGATCACCCGTCGTTTTGATCTTAATAATCTGAACGTTCGTGATGCCAATGCTCTTCAGTCGAGCCACGACGATGTCGGTCTGGGTCAGGGCCAGTTTGGACCCACGCGTCCCTATTTTGATTAATTGTTCCATCTTCATAACGGTCTTTATACCAACGTTCATATAGGCCAAGTTTCTTCTCGATACATTCCTCAATGACCGCGATTGACGATTTCCGGAGATTGATGTTGCGATCAATGATATCCCTCAGATCGTCAATTGAATAGAGTTCAACATTGGGGAGTGTGCCAAGTTCGGAATCGACATCTCGCGGAATCGCAATATCAATAATCGGAAAGGTCGTCTTCTCAGCCAGTGTTTGTGAATGTTTACGCCATGTCAGAATATAGGTTGTTGATGAGGTTGCAGAAATTAAACAGTCCACGTTTTCAATCATTTTTTCAAGTTCATTAAACGAACAGGTCTTACAATTAATCTCCTTGGCCAGCTCCTCTGCACGTTGGCCCGAGCGATTGCTGATCAGAATATTTTTTACACCACGACGACTCATATGTCGGGCGACGATCGTTCCCATCTCTCCACATCCCAAAATGCCGTATCGCGTTTTTTTTGGATCGCATCGCTCCATGGCGAGCTTGGCTGCGGCAGAGCCGATCGATGTTACGCCGCTGTTCACGACCGTATTTCGACGGACCTGTTTGCCCAGTGCAAAGGCGGTCTGAAAAAGTTTGTTAAGATAAGGGCCCGAACCACCAACCTTCTTGCTTTTATGGTAGGCGGACCGCACCTGACCTAGGATCTGTCCCTCACCAATGACCATCGATTCTAGGCCCGAGGCGACACGCAAGAGGTGGCGGGCGGCTTCATGACACCGATAGATATAGAGCATTTCATCAAGTTCTTGGGCCGAAATCCCATGGAAATTCTCCAAAAAACCGATGATAGTGTTGGCCGATTGGTCGGGGTCCTGGCAAACCATATAGATCTCGACACGGTTGCAGGTAGTTAATATAACACATTCAGAAATGCCATTAATACATGTGATTTTGTTGATGATTTCCGGTGTTAGATGATCATCAAAGTGAACACGTTCTCGCATCTTGAGTGATGATCGCCGAAAGTCGGTTCCGATCAGGAGGAGGTGCTTCATCTCGGCGAAGATACCCCAATATCGGGATTAGTCAATATCTAAGCTAAGAAAAGGGTTGAAATTTATGGCTTTATCGAGCAAATAGAGGGGCAACCAAAGGAGCATTATGATACTCGATCAGATTTCGAACCCAGATGACCTGAAAAAGATATCCCCGGAATTTCTCCCGGAGGTCTGTGAATCGATCCGTGAACGTATTATCGATGTGACGTCGCAGAATGGTGGGCATTTGGCGCCGAGCCTTGGTGTTGTGGAATTGACCGTGGCGCTCCACTATTCGTTTAATTCTCCTGCTGACAAGATGGTGTGGGATGTCGGGCATCAGGCGTACGCACACAAGATTCTCACTGGACGTCGTGATTCCTTTTCGACTCTTCGTCAAAAGAACGGCCTGAGTGGCTTTCCAAAGATTTCGGAAAATCCGCACGACGTCTTTGGTACAGGTCACTCATCGACATCGATCTCTGCTGCCCTCGGAATCGCCAAGGCGTTGGAAAAGAAGGGCGAAAGTCATCGTGCGATTGCTGTCATTGGTGATGGTTCGATGACAGGCGGCCTGGCCTTCGAGGCCCTTAATCAGGCGGGTCACCGTGCCGGAAATCTGGTCATCATTTTGAATGATAATGAGATGTCGATTTCACCGAACGTCGGGGCAATGTCAAAATTTTTCTCCATTCACATCCATGGTCGGACAGCGAACAAGGCCAGGCGCATGGTCAAAAAACTTCTTCTCCTAATTCCGATCTGGGGAAAACATATGTATAGAGTAGCCATGAAGGCGGAAGAGGCTGCGGTCGGATTCCTGACGCCCGGTCATCTTTTTGAATCCTTTGGTTGCGACTATATTGGACCTCTCAATGGTCACAACTTGAATGAGTTGATTGATGTCTTTAATGGAATCAAAGAGTCAGAAATTCATGATCGACCCATCCTGGTTCATGTTTCAACCAAGAAGGGAAAGGGTTACCTCCCGGCAGAAACGAATCCAACGTTGTTTCATGGTATTGGACCTTTCGATCGTGCCACTGGAAAACCAAAAGGGGGCGGTAAACTCAATTACACGAAGGCATTTAGTAATGCCCTTTGTTCCCTGGCGAAGGATCACCCGGAGATCGTAGGGATTACAGCCGCCATGCCGACCGGAACGGGTCTCGAGGAGTTCCGCAAACAATATCCCGATCGTTTTTATGATGTAGGCATTGCCGAGGGTCATGCCACGACATTTGCAGCGGGTCTCGCGACACAGGGTTGTCATCCGGTCGTTGCCATCTATTCCACTTTTTTGCAGCGTGCATTTGATAACATTATTCACGATGTTTGTTTGCAAAGACTGCCAGTTACCTTTGCAATTGATCGTGCCGGTGTTGTTGGCGATGATGGTCCGACACACCACGGTACATTTGACCTGACATATCTGAGAATGATTCCCAATATGATTGTCATGGCACCACGTGATGAGATTATGATGGAGCAAATGCTTCATTGGTCTGTTGATTATAAGGGACCAACGGCTCTGCGTTATCCACGCGGTGCGATCGCCGACCATATGCCAGAAGGACCAATTGATCCGGTTGAACTTGGACGAGCTGAGATTGTTAATGATGCGAAAAATCCAGAGGCCATTATCATTGCTGTTGGTCATCTCGTAGGTGAGGCTATGGCGGCAGCAGAACGTCTAAAAGAAGAGGGGATTCAGGTTGTTGTCGTGGATCCACGTTTCATCAAGCCATTCGATTTTGGGACTCTCGAAAAACTTCTGGATCGCACCAAGAATGTAATCACCTTGGAGGAGAATGCTCTGGCCGGTGGCCTGGGTTCGATGGTTTCAGAATGGGTTACACGTGAGGGGAGAGATGACGTTCAATTGACAGCGTTGGGTCTGCCTGATCATTTTGTCGAACATGCGTCACAGCCGGAACTGCGCGCTAAATATGGTATTGATGCTCAGGCTGTTGTGTCGCATGTCATGGGTTCACAGATGCAAAAAGTGACGCCCACTCTTAAGCCGAAGCATTCCGAAGATCAAAAACAAATTCAGTAGTCTCATTTCATATTTTCCGGGGGGATTATGATAAAGAGCGATGTAGTATTGGTGACTGTTCGGGGCAAGGATGCTCCTGGTATAACGTCCCGCCTGACCGGGGTGATATCCACCGGGAAGGGTGTTCGAATCCTCGATATTGAACAAACCGTTGTTCACGGAAAGTTGCTTCTCTCCATCCTTCTAGGTTTTCAAAAAAATGGTCTCTCCAAATCACCGATTTTGAAGGAACTCCTCTTTGCAGCCAAGGAACTGGGTGTCGGTCTTGACTTTGAGGCCTTTGAGGAGAAGGTGAAGGAAGAGAAAGACCTCTTCGAATATGTTATTACATGTTTTGGCGAGGAGGTTGGTGCAACGGAACTGAGTCGGATCTCAACAGAGCTCGCCAGATTCGGAATCAATATTGATAAGATTGCGCGCTTGTCGCACCGAAATATTCGCTGCATCGAGATGATCGCCCATGCGGGCCGTTCAAAGAATCCGAAACGTCTGTCGCGTGGACTTCTTCCATTGAGCAACGAAATCGGTGTCGATATTGCCATTCAGCGGTTTGATCTGATGCGCCAGGCCAAACGGCTAGTAGTGATCGATATGGATTCCACGCTCATTCAAAATGAGGTGATTGATGAGCTGGCACGTGTTGCCGGAAAATATCAGAAAGTCGCCTCGATCACAAAACGCGCGGCTCAGGGAAAGATCTCATACCGAAAGGCGCTCCTTGATCGCGTCCGTCTTCTAAAGGGAGTAAAAGAATCAGCCCTGCCGTCGGTCTACAAACGGATTGATTTTACCGATGGTGCAGAGAGTTTTATTCGGGTTCTGAAGAAACTCGGATATACGACAGCCATTATTAGCGGCGGTTTTACCTATTTCACCAATCGACTCAAGAAGGAACTTGGCCTTGACTATGCCTTTGCCAACGATTTAGAGGTGAAAAATGGCTTGCTGACCGGTCGACTCACGGGTGATGTGGTTGATGGCGCAAAGAAGGCCGAAATTTTAAGACGGATTGCTCGACTTGAAAAGGTAACCCTAGATCAAACCATTGCAATCGGTGATGGCGCCAACGATATCGAGATGATCTCCAAGGCAGGTCTTGGCGTGGCCTTTCAGGCGAAACCGATGGTCAAAGAACAGACCCACTATTCGATCTCGCGTCACAAGGGACTCGATTCGATTCTCTATCTGCTAGGCATTCCTGAAAAAGAGGTCCTAAAGCTCAACCGAACCCTCAAATATGACGTCTTATAAAGAATCAAGGTGTTTCCTCCTGTAAACGGTATTTCAGTTAATAGGGCAATTATTATAGGCACTCCGGCGATACTATCTTAAGGGTAAAAAAAAGGAGTCTATTAATGAGTAGAGGTCTGTCGTATATATGTGTCGGTGTCGTGTTAACCCTGCTTCTCATGGTGGCGGGATGCGGAAGTTCAAGCACAGATGTTGGATTCAAGGATGCGGGTGATGGAGGCGGGTATCAGGATGATGGGAATGATTCGTCGAACGCGGGATCTGAAGAGGATCAGGCCTCGGACGAAGAGCTAGATCTGGATCTTGGTACAAATGAAGAAGAAGATTCAGAAGAGGAGCCCGAAGCGGATCCAGATCCAGATTCCAATTCAGATTTGGATGCAGATATTTTATATGATCAGATCCTGCCATTCGAATCGTTCAATTTCGTCACCACCCTTATCGGTGGTTCGGATGGCGATCTCGACGGAACACTTGACGATGCAAAACTTTTTCGCCCGAATGGAATTATTGGGATCGACGATTATTTTCTAATCGCCGATAGTGGTAACCGGAAGATTAAACGTCTTGAGCTAAATAATGATGGTACCGGAACAATCACGACACTTCTCGGTGGACATGGGTTTGCTGATAGTGTTGATGGTGATCCCAAGTTTGGCTATTTTCATGACATGGTCGTCATCGGTGATTATCTCTATATTGCAGATACTCAAAATACAGCGATCCGGCGCGCGACGATTAATAATGGAACGCTCTCTGGAGTGGTAACGATTGCCGGCGCCAAGCCGGCTGAGCCCGGGTTCGTTGATGGTATTGGAATGAATGCTCGATTTAAGATTCCACGCGGCATGGTCGTTAATAATGGAATGATCTATATTTCCGATAGTCTCAATCATGCCATTCGTAAACTTGATCCCAATACGCTTCAGGTGACAACAATAGCAGGCAATGGCACAGAGGGTTTCCAGGATTCAGTTGA
>CAYWXY010000135.1:0-801 GCA_964462555.1 uncultured Pseudomonadota bacterium
CGTTGATCGCCGAAGGGAAAAACCTTAAGACCCAGTCACAAACTGCAGAGGAAGGGCAACGCAAGCTCGATGATGAACTCGATAAGCTTGTCCGTCTGATTCCGAATATGACCCATCCTGATTCCCCGATTGCTGCAACCGAAGATGGAAACCGTGAGATGCGCAAGTGGGGAAAGCCTCCAAAGTTCGACTTCAAACCTCTTGATCATGTGGAGCTGGGTGAAAAACTTGACCTCATTGATTTTGAATCGGGGGCCAAGGTTGCTGGACAGAAGTTTTATTACCTAAAGAATGAAGCGGTACTGCTTGAACAGGCCTTGATTCAATACGCACTGGATATTTTATGTGCTGAGGGCTTCACGCCAATTGCTACGCCGGACCTTGCACGAGAAGAGATCTTGAGCGGTATCGGTTTTAATCCGCGCGGTGAAGAGACGCAGATTTATTCGGTTGAAAATAGTGATCTCTGTTTGATCGCGACAGCCGAAATCACGCTTGGTGGCATGTATGCCAATCAGGTCTTTAGTGAAGATCAGCTCCCCCTGAAATATGTTGGTGTTTCGCATTGTTTCCGTACTGAAGCAGGGGCCGCTGGTCGTGAATCGAAGGGGCTCTATCGCGTCCATCAATTTACAAAGATCGAGATGTTTGCCTTCACGACACCAGAAGAATCAGAGGCAATGCATGATACCATTCTCGCCTGTGAGGAGAAGCTCTTCCAGGGATTAGGCATTCCATATCGTGTTTTGGATATCTGCACCGGTGATCTGGGTGGACCGGCCTATCGGAAATATGATTTAG
>CAYWXY010000135.1:811-6174 GCA_964462555.1 uncultured Pseudomonadota bacterium
AAGGGTGGCGAATATGGCGAGATCACATCAACATCGAATTGCACCGATTACCAGGCCCGCCGATTGAAGATTCGCTTCAAACGCGAAGGCGAGAAGAAAGCATTATTCGCCCACATGCTCAATGGAACAGCGATCGCCGTGAGTCGTGCGTTAATTGCTATTATTGAAAATTATCAGCAGAAAGACGGTACCATCCTGATTCCTGATATCCTGAAGAAATATATGGGCAATCGGGAAGTTATTTCTGGAACATAAACATATTATTATGAAACCTGATGATCCTCAAATTGAAATTTATCGGAAACTCGCACCATGGCAAAGACTGGCTGCTGCTCGGCAACTCTATTGGTTCGCCCGAGAAATTATCCGAAAAAGAATAATGAGGGCTAATCCAAACATCACAACCAAGAATCTCGAAAAGGAGATTCGATCACTCTTGTAGATTATTATGGATTTAACTAATCTCTTACATTTTCTACGCAAGATTGAATCGATTGACATGGAATATATGATCACCGGTTCGGTTGCGTCGATTCTATATGGCCGACCAAGATTAACTCAAGATATGGATATCGTTGTCATCTTTCCAACTTCTAAGATAACTGATTTCTCAAAACTCTTTGATATCGATGAATATTATTTTCCTCCTGAAGAGGCCATTGCCGAAGCGATTAAACTCGGTGATCGCGGGCACGTGAATGTCATCGACCAGTCGACCGGCTTTAAGATCGATATTTATCCCATTACGGATGATCCTCTTGGAAACTGGGGCCTAAAAAACAAGAAAAAGGTTGAATTGATTGAGGGAGAAAAGGTATGGGTAGCCCCACCCGAATATGTGATCTTGAAGAAAATGGTTTATTATAGGGAAGGTGGATCACAGAAACACCTAGAGGATATTCGGGGAATGTTAGATATTTCGGAAGATCAGATCTGTATTGAGACAATTGAAAAATGGGTGTCGGATTTGAGTTTGGAAGAGATCTGGACTACAATTAATGCTTGCTAGTTCGCCGTCGCTCCTTTGGAGCTTTGGCGGAGCTGGTGGATTCAGCGGAGGGGTGGCAGAGTTGGTTGATCGCGCTAGTCTTGAAAACTAGTGACCTTTCACGAGGTCCGGGAGTTCGAATCTCCCCCCCTCCGCCAGCGAGTAAAAAAGGAACCGAAAGGTTCCTTTTTTTATGAGCTGACGGAGGGGGTATATAATCCGCGACGAGGCGGCACCGGCCGCAGGCTGGTGGTGAGGAGCTTCCTTAGAGATGTCGTGCCGAGAGGCACGACCATCTCTCCCCCTCCGATTATTCACTCTGGCAAAATATTCACTGGATTGCGTCGCTATCGTTCGCAATGACTTGCACGTGGGATGTCGTGCCGAGAGGCACGACCATCTCTCCCCCTAAATTTTAATCATCCCAATGATCTCCGCATGAACCTTGGTCGCAATCTCAACAACCTCTGCGGCATCCACCTTATTTGGGAGCCGATCCTCGAGGGCGCCCGGAACAGCATCGGGATACCGTGTGAGGGTGTAAAACCGACTGAGGAAATTGATTGATTCTTCAAATTTATGAAGTTTTTTTGCTCCCAGTGAATAACAGTGCTCCAGCAACTCATTGAGATCATGAACCCTTATTACAGAACCACTTTTATAAACAACATAGGCCTTCAGGGCTTTTTCGACACATTGTTGTGCATGAAAACAGGCTTGCGAATAGATCTTTTCTCTGAGCAATAGATTAGCGGTCTCAAAATCTTCACCACTAAAGTAGAGCCACTCCTTCACCTCTTCATGCTGCGCGCTCATATAAAACCTCTCCCTTTCCCTTTATTTCGTGTGATGCAAAGGAACGCCCTCTTTTAATGGACTCTTCCCACTCCTCGGGCGTATAGACAAAAATATCACACGCCACTTGAGGACGAATTTTTTTTGAAAACGTCCTCATTCTGTCCCAATAACGCTCTTCCGTTTTCATAACAACGACGAGGTCAATATCACTCGATTCTCGAACCTGGCCGTCAGCCAACGAACCAAAGAGAATGATTTTTTCAGGATCAAATTGATTTACGATTTTTAGGAGTATCCGTTGAAGCTCATCGCGCAATTTTCTTTCCCGGTTTGATATCGTCTGTTCGATTTCAGAAGGTTGAACAGCTGATTTTTCCAACTGTTGGTAGGTCTCGCAATCCACTAAGACAACTGCCGGCTTACCATGTTGTGTAATCACAACCGGATCTTTTGTCTCAATAGCTGTCTTAACCGCTTTACCTGGATAGCGCTGAAGCTCCGTTAACGGAACAATATTATCTATCTTAATCATATCCCCCCCAAAATTACATATTATATTATGTATTATTATATGTAGTTTTACAAGAGATTCCTGCCTCCAGCAAAGTGAATTGATAATAAACTCAATGATAACAAATGGTTATAAATTTTCTTGCTTCATCCCCAACGACACCAGTATTTCCTCGACTTTGTCTGAGCAGTTGTCCTTGATTAGAAAATAGTCTTTGGAATAGGTCGATACAATCAGAACATTAATATTTTCTTTGGCAATCGCCTCACTAATGGCTGCTAAGAAACCTACTGAATAGAATGGAACGGAGACATCCAGGGCAAATAATCTATAACTATCCTTGTTTTTTTCGATAGATGAGAGATCTTTCAAATTCTCCTCTTTGGTCACAACCGTTATTTCCTCGTCATCAGTGGATATCATGAAATGGTCTTGAACTCGGGCTGGAGGTGTACTCACCTGAACATAGGCATATTTCCCCTCCATCACCTTGAAGGAACTCTCTTTAATGATTTCGATTATTGTTTTTGCCATCGCGTAACTCCTATGAAAAATGGCCTACGGTCTCTGTCAGGTGGTTTCGCGTCCCAGTTAAAACAAATGATACGTGTGGATTTTCAGATAAACTCACGTAGGATTCTTTAGGCGATATGGTTGTGGGAAGATTTCTTACTGGTGCGTTCACAACAACCGCTATCCCCTTATCAAATACAGCCTTTAAAATATCAGGCTTGTTTCTGGCAACAGCAGCGCTTGTCTGGACAAAATCGACCCACAAACAGTTCTTATTCAGCGCCTCTTCCAAGTCATTCTCACTAGATATGGAGGCTCCCGTATAGGCTATTATTTTATCCTGTTTTAGCTGTAGCATTTTGCCACTTATTGCTTTGTCCCTCAAAACATCGCTATTAGCTTTATGTATGTATAAAAGATCGACCTTGGGAAGGTGGCGTAATGAACGTTTCAATGAAAAGGATAGGTATTCGACAGAATGATTCGTTGATGACGTTTCTAGATTAATATCAAAATCCTCCCCCCACTTCGTTGCTATATATACCTCTCTTATCTGCTCGGGGTGTTCCTTAAAATATTGGCCCAGCAATTGTTCCGATGAGCCATACGCTGCAGCTGTGTCAAACATTCTTATGCCCGACCTATATGCCAGGTCGAGATAGGAATCGATTTCTGCTTTGTCTGGTTCTTTGTAATTGTGACTATTTTCAGGCCATTTTCGCCCCAACCATATCGTACCTATTCCAAGAATCGACATATCGATTAAGACCCTAAACTTCTTGTTGTCGGGCAATTTGCATTTTAGCATATCTATATCTTCTCCACCCACTCAGATCTCCAATCAGGAGCGCCATAAGGTTCACTCCAGTATTCGGTCATCTTTGTGATCTTTCCATTCTCTATCTCAAAGAATGATGTGGCATAGACAATTTTTTCACCACAAGTATGCTTAACCTCAGACACAAGCTCCTTGCCCCCATCTACAATCCTCTTACAGTCAATAATCCATTTTCCAGGATAGTTCTCATTGAGGACTATAAAATTATCGGCTCCCCGGATCAGCTCCTTCGATTGTGGCCATATGCATACAAACCCATCACCGAGCAAAGGCCTAACCTCTGCAAATTCACGTCTATCAAACAAATCCCAAAGTTTTTGAACAACCTCTCTATTGTTACTCATAAAAACCCCTTCTCCCCCGAAAAAGTAAACAACGGGGCTTAACTTCGGTGTCTATTCTTGTCCAGACTTCCCTCTGACTATGAAGGACCCTTTGCCTTGCTCACCAACGTATTTTTTATTTTTTACCGCAAATTTTCCGCGAAGCAAGACCGTATCAGGCTGCCCTTCCAACTTAAAGCCCTCAAAGGCATTGTAGTCACAGTTATGATGCTGATTCTCGGCCGTTATTGTGGTCGAGGCATTAGGGTCAAAGATCAATATATCAGCATCTGAGCCACATGCTATTGTTCCCTTTTTAGGGTACATACCAAACAGTTTGGCCGGGCCCGTGGATGTGACATCGACAAAACGATTTAGACTCAGGCGATCCCTGCACACGCCATACGTGTAAAGCAGGTTAACTCTGTCACCCACACCTGGTGCACCATTTGGAATCTTCGCAAAATTCTCTCTGCCCATCTCTTTTTGTCCCTTAAAATTAAAAGGACAGTGGTCGGTGGCGACGACTTGAATGTGTCCTTCGTTCAAACCATCCCAAAGTTCTTTTTGGTGCGACTTTGGCCTTAGGGGTGGAGACATCACATATTTGGCACCCTCAAAATCGGGCAAATTGTAATTTTCGTTATCCAATAGCAGATATTGCGGACATGTTTCGGCATAGACCTTCTGATTGTCCATCTGGGCCGATTTAATTTTTTTCAACCCGTCGGCGCTGGACAAATGCACGATATAGAGAGGCTGTCCCATAAATTTTGCCAGGCTAATCCCTCTTTGCACGGCCTCCTCCTCCGCAATCTCAGGGTGCGCTTTATAATGGTACCAAGGTTCGCTTTTCCCCTCTTTTGTGAATTGATTTATCAAACGATCAATGATGTCACCATTTTCAGCATGAAGAGAGACCATTGCACCACTTTTGCCGGCCGTTTCCAGCAGCGACAAGAGGCTTCCGTCGTCGATTTGAAGGATGTTTTTGTATGCTAAAAAACATTTAAATGACGTGATCCCCTCCTTCACCATATCGGGAATCTCTTTTTTAACATGTTCGTTATACTCTATGATTGCCATATGAAAACTGTAGTCGGATACCGCCTTTTCAGCCTTTGCATGCCAATTTTTTAGGGCATCGGCCAATGGTTTTCCCTTATCAGGAATTATAAAATCAATAATTGTCGTTGTGCCTCCAGCCAGAGCCGCTATCGTACCTGTTTTAAAATCGTCCGAACTCTGGGTCCCCATAAACGGCATTTCTAGATGAGTGTGAACATCGATACCGCCTGGAAAAATGTATTTACCCTCGGCATTAATGACAATATCAGATTCTGTTGCATCAATACCCTTTTCAATCCGACTGATTTGCTCTCCCTCGATCAA
>CAYWXY010000136.1:0-6145 GCA_964462555.1 uncultured Pseudomonadota bacterium
AGTTCGTGCCCCAACACAAAACCCGATGTTCCCTTGCCCAAAACAACTTCTGTTCCGGGAAGCTCCCGATCAATTATCGCATCACCTTCGCGCAGACAACATGAACCACCGCCATCGGGATTAACAATAACCCTGTCCCAAAGCTCAGGCCGGTCACTCATTATGGCATATAGCTCGGCGAGCATTGGCGAAACTTCGCTACCAAGTTCGAGAAACCTTTTTGCATCACTAATGGTATGAATACCGTCGGCTAGGAGTTTACCAAATTCACCATTAGCCACACCTTGAACAGAAGAAATACCGCGACCGGCAAGAATGCCGTCCAATGCCGAACGCATCCCAGCAACAAAGTTACGTGACGCAGCCACGGTCTGGGGAAAGAAATATTCTAAGGCACCTGAAACAAAAGACTTATCTCCACCACTGATATCTAATGTGCGAAAATCGGGGAGTGTCGATGAACCGATCAGTTCAAGGTCGGCCAGACTATTCTCAGGGAGAAAATTGTTTTCGGCAAAGAGCGAAGTACCTAAACCGAGACCAGGACCCATTTCAAGCCCCGTGTCGGCACCTAAAGGAAGACTTGTAAGCTCCACACTGGTACCGGCAACAGTAACCTTGGGTAGACGCACCTCGGCCGGCTTTAATCTCGCTACATCAGGTAAAGCCCTGCCACCTTTTACACGGCCCAATTTAACCAAACGACCTCCAGTGTGGCAAAACAGCCACATTAGATTATCGGCAAAACGAGCAAAATGTTGTCAGATGGAGCTAAAAAGCGTTTCCTGCAGGAAACGACTAGATATTTTTCCACACAACTTATTGGTGCCTTTGACGATAATGGGTCCAGGAAATATTAGTAAAGTGGCAAGGAGGTATATTTGAGTCCGCTGACACCATCTGGAAGTCTTGATCTCAATTTTCTCAGGAAGAAAGAGGCCCTCTCACGCGCAGAGCGTGAAATTATGTCTATTGCGGGTTGTCACCAAAAAGACATCCTGGAGATAGAGGATTTTTATGTTGGCACTAACTGTTCGCCCCCCACACTGGAAAGGCCCATATCAAAAAAGGGAGCCTCAAATAAATTCGAATCTTACCGGAAAAGCGTCATCACAACTCTGCTTCAAGAGCGTCTTAAGCCAATCATCGAAATATCTCCTAAATTTGATATCGAATTGCTCACAGATTTTTTTGTAAAATATACTCGCGGCGTTACAAATATGTCGGAGATGCTCGACCAACTAGTGCCATTTCTAAGAGGGCAAGACCAATACAACAATAACGGCCTTATGATTTTGGCCTTCACATGGACCCTCCTCTACAACCTAAAGGAGGTCCATCGTAACTGGACAGTTCAGGGAGGCACACCTATTCTCCCTGGAAATGAAGTGGACGCACTTATTGGATTATTAATGGAGGAACTCGGAGCGAAGAGACTAAAACTGGGGGCAATAACAGAAAACAACACTGAATGGATGCAGGCCGCATATGAAGCGAATAGCCATATGATAGTCCTACATTTGGAAGTACTAGCCAACCCTCGAATACTTCTGAACGACAAAGACACTTCACTCGACAGACGCCTTCTGCACGAGCTACATCATGCCTACCAAGCCCTCACCGTGAAAGAAAAAATAACGAGAGCCCGCTTCGAAACTGAGACGTACATTTTCGAAAGCAAAGTCGGCATCTTAATGCGGGGATACCAGAACACAAAAAAGACTGAGGAAACCGCAAAAATTCGTTTAGAAAAGAAACTTAAAAGGACTATAGACGGTTGGGTTAAAGCCCGCTCAGAGAGCACCCTCGATGCGGCTGTCGCTGATTTTTACGAAGCCCTATATAAAGAGAGGGATGCTTCAATGACAGATCTACGAGTTGATTTTATTGAGCTTGCCCAAAACGAGCTAAAAAACAGAGTCTCTAATAAAGCTGATCGCCAAAAACTTGAAACAGCATACATAAAAAACCACTTATGGCAACTTATGAGCATGTGTATGGCTACACTATTTCAAGACTATGGCTCACAAGAAAAGAACTACCAGAAAAAGTTTGAAGATCTAGATCTCCCTCTTACCCTTCCGCCTTTGAAAGCGGCTTCATCAGCGGGCACAGACAAAGAAGAAACAACTCTTGTCGATTATCTATGGAGGGCTACCGAGCAGTATTTCTTGATCCATACTGTCATCGGCTCCGCCGACGCAAAAAAGTTCCTGAGAGAACAATACTTCCCAAAACTATTTAACGGTCCATTTTTCAAATCGTTTATGGAAGCAAAACAATCTTTCTAATGACAGTGTTTCCAACAGGAAACAAAATTTCGGGGACACAATACTTAATTCGGAGATAGGTATGGTCTCCCCCGATTTATGTGATACAGGGGTCACTGATGAGGTGCTTTTCATACATCGTTATCCTTATACTCTTTGTCGCAATTGCGGGATGCGGCGATGCGAATTTAAATCCCGATTCGCCACAGGGTGACAGCAACGGCGATGAATCGGCGGAGACGTCCACGGATGAACCAGAGGATGAGCCAGAGGACGAACCGGCAGATACGTCCTTGAATGAGTCCCCGGATGAGACGGAGGATACATCCGTGGATGAGCTCCCGGATGATCCGGCGGACGAGCCAGAGGATGAGCCAGAAGATGATCCAGAAGATGACCCGGAGGATGAGGACTCAGATGCGTGTGAGGATGGAGTTACGCCATCCTTCTACTATAACGATTTAGATGATGACGGTTTCGGTGATGCCGATGTCAGCGTGGAGGCATGCAGCGCACCTGACGGTTATGTGGCAAACAGCACAGACTGCAACGATTCAAACGCAGATGTGCACCCGGATGCGACAGAGGTCTGCGACGGTGTGGACAACGACTGTGACGGCACGATCGACAAGGGCCTGTCGGCCGCCGAGATTGGGTTTGATTCGCTATTTGACGAGTCACCCTTGGATATCGGTAACGACCTGCCGGCGGGCTATGAACCGAGCGGCGTCATCTGGCATGCAGATCTTGACATACTCTTTGTCGTTAGTGACGGAGGAATCGTGACAAGCATGGATGTGGACGGTGGCGATCTCGAAAACAAGACAATCGGAGGTGATCTTGAGGCCGTTACGATCGCCGATCCTGAAACCGATTTTATCTACATCGGCGTCGAAAACCCCGATAGCGTGTTGGAATACAATTTCGTCACAAAATCCGTAACGCGCCAGTTTTTTCTGGATGGATATATGACTGGACCCAGCAATGCCGGCCTTGAGGCGCTTGCATTTGTGCCCGATGATACCTCCGATGAGGGCGGATATTTCTACGCAGGCCTTCAAGCCACCGGTGAAATATTTGTATTTGAGCTCCCGATAGTATCGAGCGAGACATCCACGACAGTCACATTTATAGAGTCATTCTCCACACAGTATTCATTTGATATTTCAGATCTGTTTTATGATCCTATCGACGATATTTTGTATGCCATCTATGATTCCAGCAACCGCCTTGTCTCGATGGAGATTGACGGTACATTTATTTCCAAGTGGGTCCTTCCGCTGAACAATCAGGAAGCTTTCGCGCTCGATGATTCCTGCCATGTATATGTCGGCGAGGATTCAAACAGCGTCTGGCGGTATTAGTTATGTACGGGTTTTTTCCGTCTTACCAAAAAGACGGCCATTGATATAAAAGTAAGCATAAAGAGTGACAACCAAGTGCCCTGCTTGTGATTTGGCTGCAGTTGACACCCACCACTAGAACTTGAACCACCTGAAGACGGGGTTGTAGAAGTCTCTTCATCAACGACCAACGTCTGATTGAATGTGGCAGACAAGCCAGCCCCACAATCTGTATATACGCTCAGGTTGCTGTTCCCCGTTGTAGATAAAGTAAGGCTTGTGGAACAAGCAGAGTCGTCGCTGATGGTCCCGGCCGTATCGGGGTTCAGGGTCCAGGAACACGAGCACTCACTGTCGGTAGCTAAGGCCTTAAGAGAGTTCAAGCTTGAAGAAGAGCCTGTGGGCATGGGGGATTGGACATAGATGACATCTCCAACTTCTATATTGTCAAAATCCACTTCGTCGTTATCTGTTTCTAGCTCGGCATGAGTTTCGATGGCACAAGTACTGGAGCAACCGTCATAGTCATCCGCGTTACTGTCATCACATTCTTCACCAACAGCGGCGTCAACAACTCCATCGCCGCATATCCCTTCGTCGATGTCTTCATCGTCGTCTGTATCAGAATTCCCGCAACCGTTGATACCAGCTTCAGTCTTCTCTGAATCGTCTGGACAGTTGTCAACGCAGTCTGCAGTACCATCTCCATCACTGTCTGTGTCGGCCGTTCCCCAACCGCAGGTACCCGCGTAATTCTTTTCTGAATCCATTGGGCAACTATCGTCTACATCGATCGTACCGTCGTCATCATCATCCTCGTCACAGGCATCACCAAAACCGTCCAAATCGTTATCTGCCTGTGACGGATTTGATATATTCGGGCAATTTTCTGGAGAGTCAACGCCATCACCATCCCAATCTAAAATATTCTGACCCAAAACTGACGCAGCAGCAGCAAGATCATCAAATGTCTCTAATTCTATAAGTTGCTTATCCTCATCCCCTCCCTCCCATAAACATGACAAAACGTACGGGTTTAACTCATCACCAACTCCCACAAGAAAGATTTGAATTGACAAATCTTCCAGATCTGAACGTGTCTGCGCGGCGAGAGCTGCATAGTCACCATTCATCGTGCACGGATTCTGTTCCATTTGAGGGTTAGGATTGCCGTCGGTGATCAATACTACGGTTCGTCTGCTTAGACCATCAGAGGTATCTTCAAACACTTCGATTGCATCGTCCAATGCTGACCTGGTGGGTGTTACCCCCTGCATCCACTCCAGACTCTCTACTTCATCAATTATTGTAGCTCTGTCTTGATTGTCATTAAAACTCCACTCTTTAACAACACTAGAAGCAAATCTGACTATTCCTATTCCGGCGTCTTCAGGAAGAATATTATCTATCATTTCAACCACAAAATTTCTTTCACTGTCCCATCCACTAAAGTCCATACTTGTCGATGAATCCATTACGAATACAACCTCTAGGCCTTCAAGTTCGGCCTGGGCATATGCATTACTCGCTATGAGAGCTAACAAAAGGACACAAAGAAACGACAATGTTTTGTTTTTCTTCATGCCAATATCCCTCTTGGCGCAGAACAGTCACCAACCCCCTTATTATCCACTTACAAGCAAACATTATGCCAACAATTATGTTTCCTAACTAGTTGTTATTATTTGTATATTTTTTTGGGGTAGGCGCAAAAACGGGTGCATTTTTACCGGTTAATGAGTGTAATTTCACCCGTTCGAAAGTAGTCACAACCACAGACCCACCCCTCCTGCTTGAGAGACATCATATGTATGCTAATAGCAAGCCATGAGAAAAATTTTACATATATTTAGCAACTTTCCGTCGTATTTGCCGATAAGTGTTTGTGCTAATAGATGCATAGATAGGTAAACATATTTAAGGAGTACATTATGGGAGACCATAAGACATTTAGCATTGGCTTAGGCAAAAAACCGATGAGACCTGTTGAAAACCTCAATCCTCCAAAAACATCAAAAGTGTGGACTGGGGATGAAAAAGAGGCAGCCAAGCTGAAGTGGCTTGTCCAGGAAGTAGAAGAGGTTACAGCAAAGATTTCCAATGCTTTGGCTATGAATAAATGCAACCCAGAGATCTACCAAAAGCTATTATATCTGATCGAAAAAAGAAACTCCCTGTGGGCACACTACCGTCGCTCAGACCTAAGAAACACCGAAATAGGACATAAGGCTCTATCAGCGTTTTCAAAGGCCACACGACTAATTGATAATCAGCGGGGCAATATTGTAAGAAAATCTTTTGAAAAATTCCATATAGATGAACTCCCCCGCATTAAATTTGGACCCCTGGAGCATCTCAATACAGATGGCCTACGGGGAATGATTAAAGCATCAAAAAAACCTCACTTTAAGTAACAAGGAAAAATATGGGCAAAGTGATTTCAAAAAGTTTGGCGCGGTTAGGCGGAAGACTCCCTCCAAGACATCTTGGTTCTATTACAATATGTCCTCCAAGAGTTAATGGCTTAGCTGC
>CAYWXY010000137.1:0-6137 GCA_964462555.1 uncultured Pseudomonadota bacterium
CCGAGACGCGTTGACGAGAAGACGATGAAGCGACTGTCGGGTGACCATCTCGGATGTTCATTGTCGCCGGCGCCGATTGTCAAACGTTGCACATTCGATCCCTCGATCGTCACAGTATAGATATCAAAACCACCGCCCGAACGTCCGGCGAAGACGACTTTTTGTCCGTCGGATGCCCAATCAGGCTGATCGTTGTGTCCACCGACGTAAGTCAGACGGGTCGGCTTCTCGGCGGCAAGGTGTTGTTTGTAAATCTGGAGACTGCCGCTGCGTTCGGAGGCGTAGACAATTTCATTGCCCTCGGGCGAAAAACTCGGCGCAATATCAATTCCAAACGAGTTCGTGATTCGGCGGCTGTTGGCGCCGTCGGGACTCATTATATAGATCTCCATATTGCCCGGTGCGGATGATGCGTATGCAATCATTGAGCCGGTGGGTGACCAAGCCGGTGTGATGTTTGTGGCCCGGTTGTTCGTCAGTTGTTGGCGATGACCGGTCTCGAGGTTTGCCGAATAGATATCCGGGAAACCCTTGAGATAAGAAGTGTAAGAGAGGATAAAGCCGTTCGGTGCCCAGCCAGATCCCATGCTGATCGATTTGTCCTTCGTGACGCGTTTGACGTTTTCGCCGTCCATATCCATATAGAAAATATTTTTGCTCCGTTTGCTCATCCTTCGCGTAAAAGCAATCTTTGTACCGAAGACGCCGCGAATACCGGTGAGTGCGAGCATGATTTCATCCGCAAAACGGTGCGCAATCTTTCGGATATTCTTTTTCTCGAACGTATATTGTTTGCCGATCAACATTTCGCGGTCACGCGTATCAAAGAGCTTGAGCTGCACAACCAGGCGTCCGTCTTGTTTCGTGACGCCTCCCTTGACCAATGCGCCAGCATCGATCATCGTCCACTTCTTGAAATCAATTGTTGCGGCATTCAAGTCTTTGGAGCGATCCAAATAGGCCCGCTTGGGAATTACAAAGAAATAACCAGAGAGTTCCAGGTCGTTTCGGATGATTTTGGCAATTTCTTTTCTGGCATAACCGCTGCTGGGACCTTCCAGTTTCACCAAATCGGCGACGGCGATCGGAAACTTCTGATCGGCTGGCTGATCGATCGGGATGAAGATTCTTGCCGACGCATTCGTGGCAATAAGAAGGATAACAGAGACGACCATTGCGCCAATCCATTTACGACCCATTTTTTTCTCCTATTCATATGTCATTGCGAATGACTGAAAGGAATGAAGCAATCTAGGGTAATTACTCTGGATTGCTTTGTTCCTCGCAATGACTTACAACTTAATGATAATTAACGAGTAATTCCCCAATGTCCCTTCATACCGTTATCTGGCGCTAAACTCAACCAAAAAACCTTCATTGTATGTCTCCCATTTCATCCGCTCGGGGGGAATGGGGAATGGGGAGGCGCGCTCGATCGCACGCATGGCAGAAGAGTTGAGCATTTCGATACTGGACCGCTTTGCCCAACGTTTGGAAATAACATCACCGCTCTGACTGATGTAGACGATAATTCGCATCCGATAATCCCCGGGAGGAACACCGCTCGGCACCACCCAGCGACCCATGATTCGGCCGCGCACGAGCGCCTGATATTTCAGATATTCCGGATCGTCGATTGGAATACGGACCGGTTTGTCCGAAGTGCCATAACGAAACCCTTCTCCCGATGATGGAACTTGCGCAGCCTCTCGTCGTTTCTTAAGCCGCTTATCAATCTTAGAAAGGGCTGAACTCCGGCTGGTGCGTTTACGTTTTTTCGTTGATTTTTTCATGCCGGAGACTGAAATCGATTTCCGGACCTTCGGTTTTTCCTTTTTAACAACCGGTTCCGGCATCTTTTTATCTTCCGGTGGCGGTTCATCCTTTGGAAGAGGCTTTAATGGATCCGGGATCTTGTCTTGTTCCTGGATGGTGGTCTCTGGAAGACGTTTAACATCCTTGAGACCGTAGATGTCGTCACCGGTTCCCTTGGGAAGTTCTACCCACGTGATATCCATCGGGGGTTTGGGATTGATAAACCCACTCGGCGGAAAGAGGATCACCAATGTAATTAAAGCCATGTGAATGATCGTGGAAACAACGATATTCTTCCCGATGGGCGGCTTCTTTTGAACTTTTTTCTTTTTTGCCATTATTGAGTCTTGGTTGAATCCTTGTCGTTTCCGCTGTTAGCTGCGTTTTTGGCCGGTTTGGTAATCATGCCGATTCGTTGGACACCGGACTGCTTGGCCACCGACATAATAGCGACAATTCGTCCATAGAGGACATCTTCGTCAGCCTTTATGTAGAGATCCTTCTTCTCTTTGTGTTCAAAAATGGAACTGAGTTTGTGTTCCAGAAAACCAATTGTCACCGGCGTATCGTCTTCACCGACATAAATTGTTCCGTCTTTTCGAACGCTCAGAACCATATCCTCCTGTTCCCGTTCCATGATTGGCGCCTTGGCCTGCGGAAGATTAACATCGAGGCCGTATTGCATCATCGGTGCCGTGATCATGAAGATGATCAAGAGGACCATCATAATGTCGACAAAGGGTGTCAGGTTGATATTGGCTTCCGGAGTCATTTGTGTTCGTTGAGTGCTGTATGGCATAAGACCCTCTTATTTTAGATATTCGTCTTCGATCCGGTTTTCGAGATCGCCGGCAAATTGATTTAGGTCACGCGTCAAGAGACGAATACGACTGACAAAATAGTTATAAAAGATAACGGCTGGTATAGCGGCAATGAGGCCGGCGGCCGTTGTCGTGAGAGCTTCAGCGATGTTGGGTCCCACAACTTCAAGACTCGATGCGCCTGCCGATTGTCCCAATTTCCAAAACGCGTTCAGGATTCCCCAAACGGTTCCGAAGAGACCCAGAAAGGGAGCGGCACTGGCGGTGGTTGCGAGGAATGGTGTGTAACTTTCTAGGCTCTCGATTTCATCGTCAGCCGTTTTCCGAATGGCGTATGAAATTCTTTCCTTATCGAGATCCTCGGCATGTTCCTTGAGTGATGAAACACCGGAACGAAAGATGTTAAAGATAGGGCTCTTTAGGAATGAGCGTTTATCGATCAGTGAGTCGATCGATTTGGAACGCCAAAAGGCGGTCAGAAATTTTTCGGAACGCTTTTTGACCTTCTTGAGCTGGCGTTGTTTCATTCCGATGATTGCCCAGCTGGTGACCGAGAAAAAGAGGGTCAAAATCAGCGTAATCTTGATGAACATATCCGACTGGGTGAAGAGCTCGATCAGTTTGTGCTGGGATTGGAGGGTGGTCTCCGTGATGACCTCAGAGACACCTTCGGCTAGTAGTAGAGCCAACATAGTTATCCGTCCTTTCTGTGTGTTAAAATTACCCCAAAACGTGTGGAACCCGCCCATATTACAATAAGAAATGGGGTCTAGGAAGCGTTTTTTTGTTCGCCACAAAACCCCCCATACGACCACTTTTAACCTCCGAGGTTAACCTCGGAGGTTAAAAACGGTTATTTGGGTGTGTAACTGGGGAGCACTGGGGAATAAATACCCACTTTTTGGGTACAAATGTCGCAGAAAGTTGGGGGCCGAATCGGCTAACCTATTGAAATCATTCAATGCCGTATAATGCGTTTTCTGGCATGTCTCTTGCACAATGTGTCACTGCCTTTGAAGGGGGTACATATATGTGGGAGGACATCGATGGTCAGAAAATTTGTTGTTACGTTATGTATCCTTATCCTTGCCGTATCTGTAGCCACAGGTTGTAAGAAAAACAAAGACAATCCTGACGCAACTAATGTGCCAGACGACTTTATTGCCGACGTATTTGGTGATGGCGGAAGCGACACAGACTTTCTTCCAGATCCAACAGATGCTTCGTGTGGTGACGGTACGTGCGCGGTCGGTGAGACGCCAGAAGACTGTGCAGCGGATTGTGCTGGAGCAGGAGCGGGAGGAAAGGCGAATCCCAACTTGGCTGCAATGAAAGTCTCGACAGTCCTCACAAAGGTTGATGGAAAATATCCGCTTAAGGAGCTTAAAAATTTCGAGGTGACGGCTCGTGTAACGGGTTACGATGATCATCAATTAACATTTGAGGATCCAGTTGTTGATAATGAAGTTCTTATCGATTGGATTGTTATTAATGATTATGATGGTGAAAAGAATAAAGTGAAATATGAAATAACTGCCTTAGCGCTTGATGGTGAGGAGCAAGAAACAAAAGTGACGTTTAAGGCCGTTGATCCAGAAGATGCGGAGAAGGTCTTTACGATTGAAATAACCATTTTGGTAAAGAAGAATGAGCTGAAAAATGAATCGATTGCCAGCATGACAGAGATAAAAAAGAACGAAGTCGGTTATGACTTAAGATTTGAGGGTAAAAGCGGCAGTGAGAACTATGAATACCTAACAGTTGAAGTGTTTGAGGTTAATGGGGAAGATGAAACTGCATGTGCCTCGAATGTCTGCACAATTAAACGTGTAACTGATGAAGAGAGTGTGAGAGACGAGGTCGTTTTTACAGAGATTGGTGACTATAAAGTCTATTCTACGATTGAGGATGTGGACCTGGGATATACGGTGAGGGACGAAGGTCACGCCGTCAAGGTTAAGGAAAAGGGGACTATTAATGTTTTTCTATTAGATGTTGATTATCAGAGTTGTCTGGATACGGTTGATTGTAAGATCCTCCAGGAAGAGAAATCAACGGATACTTTCGAAATAAACGTGCCCTATGGAAAATTGATTGGTATCGAGATTGCTGGAGATGCTGAGTATGATTGCCTTCCTCTCCCAGACGTGGAAAATCTGATCGTTGACGTTCATACTATTGGAGAAAAAACTCTCTGTTTGGTTCAAGTCGGAGCGGAAGATCTGGCAACAGACGAGGCTAAGCTCAGTTTTTCGGGTCAGATTATTCGTGCCACAAGTCCTTATAGTGACGAAAGAAACCTCGATTTTTCCATCCTGACATTTGAGTCCGACCCCTGTCACACACAGGTTGAGTTGATCAAAGTTGTTGATCCTGTGAATGCTGAGACAGCATCTACTATAACCCCTACCGCAGAAGATCCTGACTCCAATTTGTTAAAAGTTGATCATAACATATTGCTGGGCTCTTCAACTGATGTTGCGTTCAAGATTCAGGGTGGTAGCGGACCATTTGATGTTATGGTCGTTGAAGATTATAGCGTAAATAATGCGGCGATTATTGAATACGAGGTCGCTTGTGCCGAAGGTTATATGATGGGTAAAGAGGATGGATGTCCGGTTCCCGCTACGCATGAGGATACATTCCTCTTTAGTGCACAGTATCCTGTTAAGCCACCGATTGAAATTCCATCTCAGGATTTTGTCATTAATGTTCATGATCAAAAGTGTAATACAGACCAAGCCTTTCCAATGAGTTTCAATTTTTCAAGCCCAAGAATCGAAGACGAGAAAATTGGTGGGCCAGATGGAAATGACCAGTTGATGATAGGTTATAGGATATGGACGGAGTGGACGAATTCAGGTTCTTACGCTCAGCTTACACTTATTGCGGGTCAAAATGGCGTGGCGATGAGAGCTAACATTGATGTCGATGGGGACGATCCGACATCGACTGAGTATATAGGAAACTTCAAATTCACTCCATCCGCAGATAAGAAGATGAAGATTACCAAAATTAATCGGCTTGATTTTGACTATTGGGATCACGATGCTCCGGATATGGATATTGAATTGACATATGCAGTAGTGGCCACAAAGAACATCTATGCCCGTGTTAGTCATGGCGAGGAAGAGTGTGAAGGTCAGCACGAAACTAAACATCTTTATTTCGAGTGGAAATTGCGTTGTAGGCCTGGCGATCCAACATACTTGACTTGCGGTGAGTGAGGCAAGATCGGTACTCATGTGAATTTCAAGGGCAGGTGTTAACCACCTGCCCTTTTTTTATTCTGCAACTATTGTCAACATTCATTCCAAATTATTGTCAACATATTGACAACATATATTATAAATTATTGTAAACACCGTTCATTCGAATGAACGCTCATTTTGCGAAAAAGCAAGTTTAGGGGCCTAACCGGTCGATATATAAGTAAGCCAAAGGGAAATGTAACCGGGGAGGTTCCATGTTTAGAAAAGTTGTTATCTGTTTGATTTTACT
>CAYWXY010000138.1:0-6093 GCA_964462555.1 uncultured Pseudomonadota bacterium
TCAAGAAGTAAAGCTGCCTGGCCAAACGCTCGGATTTGGCTGCACGCTCCACATAATCAAAACTCCGGGATGCATCCATATGTGCTTTCTTGATATCGAGTGCAATACCATCCTTCGCCATGTAATGTTCCAGCGACGCCTTGTAATATTCGCTTTGCGCCCTATTGACACGAGCCTTCTGGCCATGAACATCAAATTTTCCCTGAACCCGCATACCAATACCAGCACGCGAAAAATTAAGAGGATCACTATAATCATCCGTTGTCGTAACACCTAAGACATTCCCAGCGGTCCGACCAATATCAAAATAGGCACCAAACCCGACATCTGGAAAGAAACGCCGTTTCTCGAGAGTATAAAGTTTCCGACGCGTCTCCAGCCCCACCTCCACTAATTTTACATCGGGACGATTTCGAAGCGCCATCTCGATATAATCGTCAATCGGACGAATACGAAAACGAATTGGACGAAGCTTCTCACTATAGACCATTACCGCAACATCGGGATTGAGCCCCAGTTGAACACGGAGTCCTTCAAGAGCCATGAGCTCCTTATCCCTTGTCTCCGCTAAACGCTTCTCAAGATCGACCAAAAAGACCTTTCCTCTGATCATGGAAATAGGTGAATCCTTTTCGGCCTTACGCTTCTCAAGCTCGCGCGACAATTTATTGTGGGCCTGCGTTAAAAGACGCCCCAACTCCTCTGCCAGCAAGACGCCATAATACAGATATCGCACCTTAGTGACAGTTGATAGCCGCTCCTTCTTGCGCTCCTCACGTGCCGCCGTAATTCCACCCAAGGCAAGATCCTTTGCGATACTTAACTTCCCAAATGCGTATAGAGGAATCCCCATCGCAACACGGACTTTATTCCACCAAAGAAGGTCCCCTCTAAAAAATGAACCGAGTGCATCGGAGACATTCTTTGGAACCGGCGCTGAAAGCCATTCATATTCAAAGATCGGCCAAAAACGTGCTTCAGCCTCCATATGCCTGGCACGAGCCACATCGACATTGTAGTCAGTTGATTGAACCTTGTTGTTATTGACTAGTGCAATTCGGATGCAATCTTCCAGCGTTAATCGAAGAGGTCGCGAACCCAATCGCTGTGACGGATCGATAAAAATATTTCTGCGGGTTGCAAGATAGGCGGAAGAATCTTCTTCAATCAGGAACTCCTCATCCTCTTCCTCTCCCATGAAGAGCCGATCCAACTCCTTCTTATCCTCAGCAATCTCTTCCTTGGCCACCTCTATTTTCTTCGCCTTTTCAATCCTCTCCCAAGGAGATAGACTCCCCTTCTCAATTTGTGCCTCGGGAGTCTTCTTAAAGAAATAGGACATCGAATGGAGATCGCCCCCCCACAGAATGGCCAGTCCCAAAATCGCTAGCAAAAGATATGTAAATCTCGGTAATTTCATGTGTAATATTGAGTATATATCTATATATGAAACTCCCTTATTAGCACAGATCATTTTCTAAGCAATTGAAATTGCTTATTATTTAAGATGGTCGACCTACCAGATATTGCCAGTGAAATCAATAGGATAGTGAGATTACGATGCGCGCCGCTGATCGGCGATTTCGACCGACGGAATGGCATTGGGCTTTAACGGAAGCGTAAAGAAAAAGTGGGAACCCTTTCCCGGCTCACTATTCAGCCAGATACGCCCCCCATGAAGCTCGATAATTTTCTTCGAAATAGCGAGGCCGAGGCCAGTTCCTTCATGCTCACGATTGGCACCATTCGACACCTGGGTAAATCCACCAAAGATTCTTTCCTGATCTTCCTTGTTGATACCAACACCAGTATCATGGATACCGATCTTCAACATATCACCAGCACGATTTGAATTGATCTGAACTTTACCCTCCGCCGTGTACTTCATGGCATTCGAAAGAATATTTTTGAAAACTCGTGTAAGCCAAAGTGCATCACCGTAAACCGACGGCGTTTTATCAGAAAGATCGATTTCAATCTTCACCTTTTCATTTGACTTCACTTGTTCCGTTACCAACTCAACCATTTTTTTCAGTTGAATCCGTTTCACATCAAGAGAAAGCTTGTTGGCTTCTAACTTAGAGAGATCAAGTAGTGCAGAAACTGTATCGAGAAGCCTTCGACCCGAGTCCCGAATCATTTCCATATGTGAAAATTGCTCAGGGTTGAGAGGACCATCCGCCCCTTCTACCATCAGATCTGATAGCCCAATAATCGAGTTAAGCGGCGTGCGAAGTTCGTGTGACACATTGGCTAGCAACTGTGTCTTAAGCTCATCCACCTGACGAAGTTGAACGTTCTGACGCATGAGACCTTCATAAAGATTTGCATTATGGATCGCGACTGCAAATTGTGCAGACATCAAATCGAAAACCTCAAAGATTTTGTTTTCAAAGTCACGACCATCTGTGCGATTTCCAATGTTGATGACTCCGATCATCTGTCCACTGAGAACCAATGGAACAACAGCCTCGGCATGAAACTGCACACAGTATTGAAGACCTGGCGTCTTAACTTCAGAAAAATCTGAACTGTCAACTAATTCGGCGCGCGAAATGGAATGACGATAATCAGAAATCCAATTAATAAACTGATCCACTTCACCGATCCGAAACGACATCGGCTTCGACCCTAAACTTTCACGAATAACATATTCATGTGTCGAAGGATTTCTTAAGAGAAGTGAAACGTCTTCTGACTTCGAAAGTTTCGAAACAATTTTTAAAATTTCTTTATAGAGTTGCCGGCGATCTTTTATTGACGCAACCTGATTGATATATTCCGTAAAGATGTGTTTGAGCTTCAGCTCTGCTCGACCCCGTACCTGATCCTCAATCCAACCCTTCACCTGCTTCCAACGGAGAAGAATCCAACAGGCAACAAATATACACACTAAGGCGCCAACACTGACACCATAGGTTGTCGACGCGACCGTCCATAATTGTCCTGAGATTCCCCCTATATACACTGCCTACCGCCTTTTTTCCAATCTGCCTGGTTGTTATTGTACAGAAAATTCAACTAGTTGGCAATCCTTTTTCATGTATTGCACAAATTTTTTGCATTTTTTCTCTAAGATTCACGGGGGTTTCGTTACGCCGCATAAGATATCTGCCTTTGGAGTGTCAACATAGTAGCCATCTTCCCCTCCCTTAATGAGCTGGATATTTGACAAACTTCATGATAAATTTTGGACCATGAAAACAAAAATTTTCTCTCTATTTTTTCTAGTCGTGTTCATCGTGTCTGCACTCGTTATTGCCCAGGAAAAAAAGGCACCGCCCGAAGACTCACCTGACTCTGGCAAAATTGAAAACCCGAAAGAACCCGTGAATAAGGAACCAGTAAAGAAGGAAGATGTTAAACAAAAAATAACAACACCACCTCTGCAACTCTCTGAAGAAGAGGATATAAAAATTGAAGAAACAATAACCGAAAAACCTTCTGTAGATAAAAAAACGAAACCGAAACCGAAAACAAAAGCAGAAAAGCCAAACATAAAGGCGACGGCCAAGACACCGAAGGATCAAGGCAAGCAGGAAGAAATCATTGCTTCCTCAAAACCCCTTAAAACAAAATCACGTATTGAGCTCGTACTTGATGCATCAGGTTCCATGAATGGATTAATGGGCCAAACAACAAAGATGGCCCTTTTGAAATCGGCCATCGATGAGATTATCGGCCAACCCCTTCCAGAGGGTGCCGAACGAGAGATCGGCCTACGGGTCTATGGTTCCCAAAAGGCGGCATCTGAGGGCGATTGCAAAGACACCGAACTTCTCTTACCTATCGAACCACTCGACAAAAAGCTCTTCAAATCTAAGGTCGATAGCATCACCGCCATGGGAGTTTCCCCGATCGGCCATGCGTTGCAAGAAGCCGCAAACGATTTCAACGTTTCAACCGACGTCGATAACATCATCATCCTGGTAGCCGACGGAACCGATTCCTGCAAAGCCAACATCTGCGAACTGGCACAAAAACTTCACACCGATCCAAAGAAAATTATGATTCACGTTCTCGGGTTTGATCTCGACGCCAATGCTGAAGCTGATCTTCGATGTGTAGCAAAAAATTCGGATGGACAATTTTCATTGGCTCGAAACGATAACGAGCTGACGGCAAGCCTCGACCAACTCCTGATGGCAAATGTCCCCTACAATCTTCGAGTGAAGGTGGTCTCTGGCGCCACACCCCTTCCATCCAATTTAAAAGTTTACCGCAGTGGTACTAAACGAATTGTTCGCGAAGACGACACTACCGGTATCAAATATTATCAGCTCCAACCAGGCACATACGATATCGAAGTCTCCTATAAGGATTCCATTGAACGTCCAGGTCCTTCTAAACTAATTAAACGCATTGAAGTTCAAGCGACGTCCAAGGCCGAACAAATTGTGCAATTCGATCTAGGAATGCTCACTCTTGAGGCCTTTGATCCAAAGGATGCACCCATCGGTGCCACATATGTGCTCAGAAAAAAAGAAGATCCCAAGATTCTCGCATCTATTCAAACGCCCCCGGGTCCCCACACCATTTGGCTGACAGAGGGAACCTACAGTGCAAAGGTTCAAGCAACCACACAGGATAACCTCAAGTTAACCGGTCAGGCCGAGGGACTTAAGATTGAAAAAGGCGGATCTCTCACGCACGATTTTCGTTTTCAGGTTGGCAAAGTCAAGCTTCTTGCCAAAGATACAAAGGGAGAACCTATCCCCTTTCGCTACTGGGTCAGCGAGTCCAGTGGAAAGAAAAAGGAAAAGAAAGATGTAGAAAAAGTTGCGAAGGAACCTGAACCTAAAAAGGATGCCGACAAAAAAGACAAAGTAAAGGACAAGACTATTTTCTCCGGAAAATCAACAGCGGAGGGAACGGTTGTCGACCTCCCGCCGACAACGTATGATATTAGTTTTGCACTTTATATTGAAGGGTTAAGCGACCTTCCAAAAACAATCGTGGACAACATTACGGTTGTCGGAGGCGAACAAATCGAAAAGGTTGTTGAACTCCCGACCTCAACGATCACCTTGATCGGCAAGGACAGCAAAGGAGAGGCCGTCGAAACACTTTTCACTATCAAACCCAACGTCTCCGAAGAAAAACCGGCAGAATTTAAATCCGAAAAGGTCCCCGTAACATTGGTACTTCCCCCAGAACGTTATGACATCGACGCTGTCTTTCTCAACTCAGAATTCACGCCAGCACCCAAAATCAGCTGGGAGGCCATGGTCCTCACACCCAATCAGGTGATTGAGAAAGAGGCCCTATTCCGCTTCGGGCAACTAACACTCTTCGGGAAAAATTCCAAATCGATACCAATCAATTCGGCTTTTTACATCTACAATGTTGGTGGCAAGGAACCGGTTGTAACTCTCACAAACATTACATCGCCAACCGATGTACGGCTAACTGAGAGCATCTACGACATTAAGGCTGAAGATTTAACAGGACGAAACGATCCCAAGCCCAGCGTTTGGTTCCACAATGTCGAAATTAAACATGATACGCCCGCAAGGCGCGAAGCAATTTTTACACATGGCAAACTCAAAATGATCTGCCGCGGACCAAATAATGTTACCCTCGAGTGCGACTATCGCCTCTTTTCATATGGCATGGACAGTCCATTATTTGAAGGAGCCACTGAAGAACGCTGGCGAGAATTCGACATGCCTCCAGGCAACTACTATATTGAAGCCGGCTACCACGATATTAAAGACGAGGTTCTTCTCAAGAAATGGATTTCGATCTCGATCAAAGATAATGAGATGCTTGAACAAATCATCCGTTTCTAATTATTATATTTAGAATCACAGAAGACAGACTACGGAAGCCTACCAATTCTATTATAGCAAGCCATAAGTATATCCTTCATTCCCTCTGATTTTATAACTGTTTGCTATTCGATCCAAGATTACGATTACGATTACGATCTTCGATTAACGACTTATCGTAGTTTATAGAGAATCTTAACGATTTGCAGGAGCTTATCCTGCACATTCTCGTAAGTTCGATTGTCGATATAATTTAAGGCCTCAGCAATATCCATAATTGCCGATGTTTCTGTTGCCGAAGCCCTGGCTATCGAGAAAAAAC
>CAYWXY010000139.1:0-5995 GCA_964462555.1 uncultured Pseudomonadota bacterium
TATCGGCAAAAGAGGCCCAATGAGTTGTTTTTAGGAGAAGTTTCTGTTTCCAGAAGGAAACAACCAACCGAATGAATGGAATAAGAAATTTCGAATAAATACGGGTAAATAAAGAAAGGGTGTGTCGTCTTGACACACCCTTTAAGAACCTATTCCTCCTACAATTTATCTCTTAATCGCCTTTATCCGTTATGCTGATACCCAAAAGGAACCTTCGGGGTACCATAAAGTTGCTCACCAACCCAACCATAAGCCGCAGCGGTCTTCGTATTCTGGATACTGACCTCGGCGCTCTTTTTAATCTGAAACTTGGCGACCTCGGCCTGAATCTCAGCAAGTTCCACAACGGTCCGCTGTTTTCCCTCCATGATCTCCTGATTGATCTCCATGCCACGTTCTTGCAAGACCATATATTTTTCGGCCAGACTCTCCATCTTGTCCATATATTTTTCTTGGAGATCAGCCATCTTAAACTGGATAACAGCATTGACGACCGTGCCGGTAATCGCACAGGCCGCACCCACACCGGCACTGATACCATTGATCGTATTGGCGGTACTTTGGGCACTGGCCGCAGCGTCTGCAGAGGCCTGATCCGTTCCTAGAACTTTCTGCGCCTGAAGGGCCTCAGCCGTAGGAACCGTTATCTCTTTAGGAATCATGGTTCCTTCTTCTGCCCCTGGCTTCTGCACCTGTATCGTTTTCGTTCTAGTTCTACCGGCCTTCTCAACCAAATCATTATAATTCAATCCAGCGCCATCAACACTGATGCTGCCAACCTTTCCCAGGAGTCCACGACCACCCTGTTGTGGCTGTACATAGGGCGCATTATAATAACCACCCATACCCATGCCGCCCATCATACCCATTCCCATCGATGGACGCATCATCCCCATAAAGGGATTTCTGCCCATACCCATGCCGCCACCCTGCATCTGCAACTGCTGCTGCAACTGTGCTACCTGAGCCCGTAAGCTGGCCACGTCGTTTGCTCCACCATTTCCATTAAAATTTGTCATAAATTTCCTCCCAATAATTTGTCTTTACCACCTCAGTTAAAAAATCTATGTACCCGATGGCGAACCAGATGGGCTGCCACCAACGGCTGCCATAGCTGGTGATCCATAATTATGATTTTGATAGTGATGATCCAATTTTGTCTGTGCCTTTTTTGCCTGCTCCTGTGATAATTTGTATTGACCCTCACCATTCGTTTCTACCAAATGACCAAGCTTTGCCGAGGCAATATCTTTATCCATCCTAATTGCCGTCGAATTCGCCGCTGCCGATGCCATCGCCTTGATCACGGCCATGTTCCCCTTCTTCTTCATCAACATCTCGGCCTTGAGCTCTTGCTTCTTGATCCGCCTCTCTGCCTTATTCGCCTGGGCAACATTCACAGATACGCTCACCACCGTTGAAACTGCGGTGACGCAGGCACCGATGATTCCGCATATTGCTGCTGCTCCTAGTCCAGTCATATCACTTCTCCTCACTACTATTATCGGCTGAGCGTGACCCCAAAGTTGTGTCAAAACCCCTTTTTTTTAGTGTGTATCCCATTGTTTTTATTGGGCCTTTTTCGGCTATTTCCCTTTTCACCTCGATATCCTAATATTTAATTATTTCACAGTTATTTCATGTAGTTATACACAACTGCCATCCTCCTACCTTTCTTGCCAGTCATTGCGATCCCGAGCTTGTCGAGGGAGAAGCAATCCAGCGAGCATATTCGCGGGGTTGCTACGCCTTGGCAGAGAATCATTCAAAAAGCCACAAACCAGCCCAGCCTCGCAATGACATAAATGAAAACCCTTGCTATGGCACTTCTAGGAGCATATATTAGCCAAGCAATGAACGATACTGAACTCCTGAAAAACTATTTTAACAGTAATATTAGGTCCTTAGCCAAAATTCTGACCCGTATCGAGTCACGCGAGGCCGGTTTTGAGTCAATTATGTCCAATATTGCATCAAAAAAGACCAATTTTTACTGTTTAGGTGTCACAGGACCCCCGGGAGCGGGAAAATCGACACTAGTTGATGCCCTTATTCACAAAATCCGAGGTGAAGGAAAACGCGTCGGAATCGTTGCCATCGATCCATCGAGCCCCTTTTCGGGCGGCGCCGTCCTCGGTGACCGCATCCGGATGCAGGATCACGCCGAAGATCCGGGTGTCTTCATCCGTTCACTCGGAAGTCGCGGTTCTCACGGGGGACTCTCTCGTGCGACACGTGACATCGTCCGAGTCATCGGCACATTCGGTTTCGATGTCGTCATCGTGGAGACCGTCGGTGTGGGACAGACCGAACTCGATATCATGGAACTGGCCGACACCACCGCCGTCATCCTCGTCCCCGAGGCCGGCGACACGATCCAGACGATGAAGGCCGGTCTTCTCGAAATTGCAGATATCTTCGTCGTCAATAAGTCGGACCGCCCGGGAGCCGATCAGATCACTCAAAGCCTCCAAACACTTGTCGAAATGAACGGTGAGACAGACTGGACCATCCCTGTCCTACAAATGGAGGCCCATCGTAGTCAGGGAATAGATGAATTTTATGACACTGTTCAGAAACACCGCCATTTCATTGAAAACGATCACCATCGCCTGAAACATTCGAAAGAAATGCGCGATGCCGAGGTTGTTCAGATAACGATCGAACTCTTTGAACGAGAATTGAAAAAGAGGATCACCAACGACACGAAGATCAAAAAATTGGCCAAAAAAACGGCCGACGAAAACGAACACCCTTATTCAATTTCACAAAAAATTCTGAGTATGTTACTATCGGAAAATGAAAAAAACGGCAAATAACAACTTTCATATCCTCGATGTCACGATCCGTGATGGAAGCTATCAGGTCGACTTTCAATATACGCCCGACCAGGTCGAAATCATTGTACGCCTATTAGATGCCGCCGGTGTCCAATATATCGAAGGAAGTCACGGCCTGGGAATCGGTGCATCGAAGCTGGGCATTCCGATTGGAGCTGATGATCTTGCTTATGCCGAGGCTGCGAAACGTGGCCGGGATCATGCGAAATTAGGTGTCATCGGTCATTTTCGCTCGACAACCACAGACGATATTTCGCGCCTCGTCCCCTACATCGATTTTTTTCGAATCATGGTGAATGTCAACGAACCTGAAAAGGGTCACGCGCTCATCGAACATAGCAAGAAAAATGGGCTCGAAACATTTGCACAGATGACACGAACATCTTCAGTCTCTCCCAAGATGGCCGCAGAGTCTGCAAAACAACTCTTTGAATATGGCGCCGACATTGTCTACCTGGTCGATACCGCCGGCTGTCTAATCCCGGGAGAATTAGCTACGTACACCAAAGCCATTCATAAAAAAGTCAAAAAACCACGCCTCGGCTTTCATGCACACAACACACTTCAACTGGCAACCGCCACAACGCTTGAAGCAATAGATCTCGGTTTTGAAATGGTAGATGCGAGTCTTTTAGGGATGGGCCGCGATGCAGGCAATGTCGACCTCGGTGCTCTGGTCGCAGCTCTACAAAGAAAGAAAATCAACACAAACCTCTCCCTTCGAAAAATTATCGAAGCCGCCGAATCGATCCGCCCCATCTTTGAAGAGGGCAAACGCCCCGCGTCATGGACGGTCCTCTATCTCGCCTCCTTCCAACGGGACATCAACCCGCTGAACCTGATCGATATTGTAGCCGCCGAATGCAACCGTTCCCCCTTCGACGTCATCGAAGCATTTGCATCACTCCCCAACGTTGTGGAATGCAGTGTCGACGATATTCGTGACTTGATTGAAAAACTGGGGGGAAATGTCGAAGCCATCTTCGAGAAATACAAAATTAAGCCAACCGTTTAAGACGCGCGACCTGGAAACCGCTGGGATAGGTTGCCTGAAACGACTTAATATTCCTCTCCCTGTAACTTATCTTTTCAAAGAGAACCTTAAACCGCTCCACATAATCCAAGAAAACATCATACGGCGTGGCATCATTAAGATAAATATACGACTCAGGATCAAAACCTTTAGGAACCCCGGTATCAGAGAGCCTATCC
Source organism: uncultured Pseudomonadota bacterium (assembly GCA_964462555.1). Lineage (GTDB taxonomy): Bacteria > UBA10199 > UBA10199 > CAYWXY01 > CAYWXY01. The sequence goes on from CAYWXY010000139.1 coordinate 4,053, forward strand.
CAATCCATATTGGAACTTACCAGCCCCCGCTTCTCCAGGTCCTTCCAAAGAGGTGCGCCGGGATAAGGCATCAGCGGATTGATTTCGAGATCGAATAATTTATCGGCGTTTTTTTCAATAAAGGCGTAATTGGCATCGAGATCTTTGACTGTCTCACCTGGAATACCAATGATAAAGGTGCAACTGACCTGCATCCCTGCCCGGTGAATCATATCGATGCCCTTTTGCACCTTTTTGAGATCAACCCCTCCGCCCTTGAGTCTCCGCATCACCTTCTCGGAGGCCGACTCCACACCAAAGGCCGCGTTAATAAAATTGGCCTTCGCCAGCATCTCAACATATTCCTCATCAATTTGGTCTGCACGCGTCCAACATACATATCCAATGTCTTTTGTTAGCCCTTCTTGAATCATCCGCTCAGTAATGGAACGTACACGATCTTTATCAAGCGTAAAGATGTCGTCGAAGAAACGAATAACGTGAGGCTGAAAATCATCAGCAATCGAGTGAAGCTCTTCAAGAACATGATCGACCGGGAAATAACGAACGTTCTTATACAGCTGTCCCGATGAACAGAAGTAGCAATTGTAAGGACATCCACGCATTGTCATCAAATAGGGCATCCCAATTTGATCGATCCACCGACGGCGATCCGGAATCGGGAGAGTCCCCAAGTCGCCAATTGGCGGACGCTTCGGCGTTCTAACAATCCGGTCCCCGTCCCAAAGTGCAAGACCTCTAATCTTAGAAAGGTTCTTTTGGTCATGTTTTGGATCCAAATAAAACGCGACAAGATCACGAAGCGTCTCCTCCCCTTCTCCAACAACTGCAACGTCAAAGATAGGGTCAAGTGATTCGGGCAATGACGTGATATGCGATCCCCCAATAATAATAGGAACATCACAAACAAGCTTGACGCGCTTTGCCGCACTTATCGTCATACCATAATTGGCCGAGGCGGACGAAAATCCGACAAGATCGGGATCAAATGCAATAATATCGTCGACTTCATCAGTCACCAACAGGTCAACATCCAGCATTTCACGCAACAGATAGGTACCAAGAGCGATTGACGTCACATCGGCAGAGAGATTCTCGAATACTCGATGTTCATCCCTCTTTTTCACTGTCATCAAGGCAACTTTAAACATCAGACTCCTTGTTCAATAAAGTAAATGAGGATCCATAAGATTCTCAAGTGGTTTATTTACAAGATATCGCTTCAGATTCATCGCAAATATATCAAAAAGTCTTTCCCAGACGCCCGGATCACCCAGCGAAACATGTGGCATCACACTAACATTATCCTGTTTCAAAATTGGACTCTCGCTAGGCCACATCGAGTCAACCGAAACGGCTGAGATCTGTCCACTCTCCAAGGCCTTGAACATTGCTCCCTCTTCAATAACATCCGGCCGGCTAGACGAAACCAGAATCGAGCCCTTCTTCACGTTCCCAAACAATTCCGTATTAAAGAGTCCTTTTGTCTCACTGGTCAGGGGACAGGTCAGAACAATAACATCCGATTCCGAAACCAATTGATCAACACCATCCGGCCCCCAAAGCGATCGAATAAAATCCGGCCTCTCTCCTACGGTTCGCTTTGTGGCGACAATATTCATTCCCTTATCCCTTGCCAATTCTGCCACAGCCGTTCCATTGGCACCAAGACCGACAATCCCCAAAGTCGCCTGACCCAACTTCAACGAACATTTCTCTGAATGAGAGACAATCTCATCCATTAAAATCTTTGAAAGAAAGGGACTGTATCCCCCCCGCGAGTTTGTAACCGTGACTTGGTCAAAGAGCCCAGGAGCAAAGAGGTGACCATACTGAATACCCGAGGAATGAAACCATTTAAGCTTGGGAAGAAGAGGAAGAATCTCTCCTGTCACGGCCATCGAAAAGAGAATCTCGGCCTCACCGAGAGAAGAGACAAACGA
>CAYWXY010000140.1:0-5877 GCA_964462555.1 uncultured Pseudomonadota bacterium
CTATTAGTGAAATTTTATATATTAAAGAACTCGTTTATTACGCTCTATCCAATTGGTCGAGACTTTCGTCTCGACATAAGGGGTTGTAATACTCGCTACGCTCGCAAACAACCCCTAAAGCTACGGGCGCTATTAGTGAAATTTTATATATTAAAGAACTCGTTTATTACGCTCTATCCAATTGTCCGCCAGAGGCGGATCCCCGCCAGCCATCCCATGACTAACCGGAAGGCGGGCTGGAGCCTCCGGCTGAAGCTACGGGCGCATTAAAAAATAGTATTCAAAAGAACAAACTCCGCAAAAGTGCGCAGTTGATACACTACACGGCCATGAGTGTCAAGGGCTATATCAGCCCCCCAATCTGCTGATTTTATTACAATTTTCCCTGGAGCATAAAGGCAATCACAAGGGCATAGATCACCAACGATTCGATCAGGGCCAGCGATATAATAAGCGGTGTAAAAATCTTGCCGGAGGCCTCAGGGTTCCGGGCAATCCCTTCCATCGCCGCAGTAGCAACCTTTCCCTGCGCAATCGCACCACCAATCGTCGCAAGAGAAATCGCAAGGGCCGCACCAATCACGAGATAGATACCAATCTCTTTCTTAAGATGCAGCTCCATTATTTCGCGCCACACCACCTGTTCTTCCTCACTGTAAGTGGCGATCTTTTTAGGATCAAAATGGCGATGCAAATCACCCTTTCCTTTTTTCCACTTCTTGCCCTTCATCTCCATTTGAGGAGACTCGTGACGAACCTGGTCAGCGTCATCGTTCATTTGGGCAAAAACTGGAACTGCCACAGCAAGAATAAATGTAACTACCAACGTAAAAGAAATGAACTTTTTCATATAACCCCCTATATACGATTCTACTAACTACTACCTACTATTAACAGCCATTGCAATATAAACCGTCGACAAAATTGAGAAGACAAAGGCCTGTATAAACGACACAAAAACGCCCAACAAAATAAAGAAAATTGGCACAACAAACGGCGCAATATGGGAAAAAACGCCAACGACCATATGATCTCCGACCATATTTCCGTAGAGCCGCACACTCAGAGAAATCGGCCGTACCAGGTGAGACATCAGCTCAATGCAAAGAAAGAGAGGCGCTAGCCAAATGACTGGTCCCAGGAAATGTCTAAAATACCCAAAAAAACCTCGCTCCCGAATCCCGACATAATTGTAGTAGAAAAAAACGACCAGGGCACACGCAAAGTTGGTAACAATAACCGTTGTCGGCGACATAAAGCCGGGAATAAAGCCGAGAAGGTTACAACGAAAGATGTAGATAAAAAGAGTCCCGATCAACGGCAAAAATTGCTCGGCACGATTTCCCATTATCTCCTGCATCACCCCCAACAATCTCTCAACAAAGACCTCCATGATAGCAGTGAGGGAAAAGCGGTCTGAGGGTTCGAAATCATCACCCTTTTTTCGAATCCGTGACCAGGCCACGATCGCTACAACTGAAAGAAGAATAAAAATAATGAGGGCGTTAGCCAACGAGATCCAGAGGATATCAATTTCCCCCTGATAGCCCAATTTATCTGCCACCCACTGAATGAGATTAAACTCGTCCATCTTTCCCCAACTTGCCGATCCGATGAAACGCCACTAAAACGGCCAAGCCAAATGCAACCGAAAGTCCCCCGAGAAAACCCAATGGATGAACGTTCCATTGAGCAATAAAAAGCCACAGGCAAAGAAGAGCTGCAGCCAACTTAACAATAATAGCAAGCCCCGAAAGCCAACGATAACGGTATTTCATCATGAGATGACCGAACGCCAACCAAAGAGCCACATTTGCAATTCCGAAGGCAATTCCGATGAAGATAGAAACGAGCAACGTCATAACTCCTCTATATCAATTCCCTTCTTCAATGTCATTGCAAAACGCTCGATTTCGGTTTGGGTTTCGAAGCTCGTATCGTTTAGCGTTTATCGGTGACGATACCGATTAACGACAGACGATACGGGCATCGCAACCGAAAGACGTTGCTTGACGCAATCGAGATATCATGGTACGGGCCTCTCACTATGAGATTCCCATTTGCCCAAACGAAGACAGTCGCCCAGCACATCAGCCGCGAAAAGCGCAAAAAAACCGAACACTTTCCATTGGTTTTGATGCTGGAACCCCTCCATGCCTGCAACCTGACCTGTGAAGGCTGCGGCCGAATCCGCGAATATAAAGACTCGATGAATAAGATGCTCAGCCTAAATGAATGCCTTCAGGCCATCGACGACTGTCGTGCTCCCGTTATCTCCATTTGCGGCGGCGAACCACTCATCTATCCTGAGATCGGTGAGCTCGTTAAGGAAACAACGCGTCGGAAACGCGTCGCCTATCTCTGCACCAACGGCACGCTTCTCGACAAAAAGCTCGACCTCTTCACGCCCAGTAAATATTTCAACATCAATATTCACCTTGATGGAATGGAAAAGACACACGACATGATCGTCCAACGGGAAGGAACATTCAAAAAGATTGTTAAAAACATCCGTCTGGCAAAAAAGGCCGGCTTTACCGTCTGTACGAATACGACCGTCTACAAAGAAACCGAAGCCGACGAAGTTGAAGAACTCCTAAAATTTCTCACCACGCTCGGTGTCGACGGATTCCTCGTCTCACCTGGATTCGACTACAAAGAAGTGGCCGATCAATCGGTTTTCTTAAAGCGCGAAGAAATTCAGAAAAAATTTCGAACGATACTTGGCTTTTCAAACAAATATCGTCTTTGGAACACGCCGCTCTTCTTGGAATTCTGCGCGGGTCTTCGCGAATATAAGTGCACACCGTGGGGAAATGTCACGTACAACGTCGAGGGATGGAAGGCCCCCTGTTATCTGATCACCGATAGACATTATAAAGACTACAACGATTTTATCACACAGGTTGACTGGGATTATTACACCTTAGGGACCGACAAGCGTTGTCAAAACTGCATGGCCCACTGCGGCTTCGAGGCCACCGCTGCCCTAGAAGTAAACAACAGCCTCAAAGATATGCTGAAGATGACCTGGTGGACACTCTCGTAAATTCTCGGTTAGGGTTTTGGTTTCGATGCCCGTATCGTTTTGCGGTTGCGTGTTTCGTCAATGGCACTGACGAGACCGTTAGACGACAGACGATACGAGAATCGAGCCCCAAACCGATAGAGTCAAATAAATGATTGCTTTCCCCCCTAAAACTCCATAAAACATCCCCATGCTGACTATTCTAGGGGCACTCAAGGACGAAATCAAACTCATCAAATCAGAGATGGAGGTCGACAAGGCCATCCACATCCGCCCATTTTCTTTCTTTGTCGGAAAATATGAAGGGAAAGAAATTTGTCTCGTCCAGACCGGCGTCGGAAAGGGAGCCATTGCAACAGCAATGGACTATACGCTTGAACATCTGAAACCTACCCTTTTCATAAACATCGGTTATGCCGGTGGCCTCGACCCCACCCTTGGTGTGGGCGATCTGATTATTGCGACCACCGTTATCAACGAAAGAGACGAAACTCACTTTGACATCGAAAAAGAGTGGATCGAGAAGGCAAAGAAGGTTGCAGGAAAGGCAGAACTCAAACACCAAACTGGAAAATTGGTCACCGTTAAAAAATCGGTCGACGATCCTCACCAAAAGGCCTTTCTTGGAACACGTTTCGAGGCAGCCGCTGTCGATATGGAATCGTCCGCCATGGCGAAGAAGGCCACTGAACACAAGATCCCCTTCATGGTTGTTCGATCAATCCTCGATCCGCTCGACATGGAGTTGCCATCCATTCCAGAAGAAGCCGTTGTTGGCGGAGACATTCAGGTTGGAAGACTCCTGAACCACATGAAGAAAAGTCCAAAGGATCTCTTTAAACTCCCAAAATTCAGCTATATCGCGAGCCAGGCCCGAATGGCCATGACGAACTTCGTAAAGGAATGGGTCCATCATGAATAGACAGATCAAATCTTTTCTCTTGATTACAACATTGATCTTCACAGCAAACATTATCGGTTGCGAGGGCGGTTGTCCACTGATCAAACGCGAACGTCCCGTTCAATCCTCAGCCTCGGCCGCAGATAAATTCACCGCCCTATCGCGCTGGATCCCCGCAACTAGCAACGCTGTCGTCGCCGCCGATGTTTACCAACTCTCAAAATCAAAATTTTGGAAACGGATTACGGAGAGTCGTCCCTTCCGTTTTTTTGAGTTGATCCAAAAACAGGGAATCAACTTAGTCACCGATATTGGGATGATATGTCTCTTTGCAGAGATTCAATCAATCACCACGTTCAAAGGGCCCATCCTTCTTCTTCAGGGCGGCTTTCATCAGGACCTCATCCTGTCGCGAATCAAAAGCGAGGCCTTAAAAGAGGGGCTGGGTCTGAAAGAGGAAACTTACAAAGATAAAACGATCTATTTCGAACCGGTTTCCGACTCCAAAGGTATTGTATCACAGGCCCTAACCGCTATCGACGATGGCATTATCGCCCTCGGTTCCGTCCAGAATCTTAAATGGATGATCGACAACAAAAAGGGGAAAGAGACAAAGGCCCACTCAGCTCTCGCCCCATCAACATGGGACTATCCGGTTTGGGGAGTCATCCGAACAGAGGGCGCCCTTAAGTCGTCGCTTCCCTTTCCTTGGAACACTATTGACCAAATTGAACTCAAGGCCAAGATCGTCGACGATCTCTCTATGACATTTTCGATAGCACTCGGCAATCCGTCGTCGGCCGATGCTTTGGTCGGTTCGCTTGAAGGCTTCAGGGCCCTTGAAATCATCGAATACCTTGACGAACCCGAAACCCTTCACACCATCGAACAAATTACGATCGACAAAAAAGAAGGATCGGTCGTTGTCCGTCTCCCGGAAAATCTAAAAGTTCTTCACCACATCTTTGAACCAAAAAAAGAGAAGGAAGGTGAAGAAGAAGGGAAAGAAAGTGAAGAAGTCGACATATCTAAGCCAGAACCGAAGATTGATAATAAGCCTCCTGCTGATCAGTAGCGTTCTCTTTGCGGTCGGGTGCGGCTCACGCCATGGCACTTTGACGGTCATCAATCCGACGCTTGAGGCCAAGAAAATTTCCATCGACGGCAAAACGATCGTTGTGGCCCCCGAACAGCATTTCACACAAAAGGGAATGAAAAAGGGGAAACACCAGATCCAGATTGGAAGCAATGTCCCGATGAATATCGAGATTCAGAAAAAACGGTCAACGCTCATCGACCTTGGCGGAGACAACTGTTTCGTCGTCGCCGACTACACCGACCAATATGGTGAATCGGGAACCGGATCAGTAAAAGTTGTTGAAAAATTTGTTAACGAAAAGAGCTTCACAACATCTGGGAAAGTCACGTCCCAGCTGAGCGAGCCGCTCCCCGAGGGCGTTGGCGGCCACAAAACCATTACGCGCATCCATCGTGTCGACTGTGCCTGGATCGACAACGATCAGGCCATCATCGACGCCATCGCCAACCTCCCCTAAGCACCGGGAGCTTAGGATGGTTCGTTCACTCCTGTAAACGAATAATAGTCAGCCTCAGCAACATTTCTTCTTTTTTGCCGATAATAAGCATAGCAGGAACTGAAGGGGTCTCTGCAGGAGGTCAACATGTCAGATAATATTAATCACAATAATAAAGTCGTTCTCACTGAAGCCTTTATCAAGAAGGCTAATGAATTCCTCGGCGCCGAGGTCTTTGACCCAAAAACGGATATTGGAAAAGAATTGAAGGATCAAGCCAATGGTATGGATCACCGGGAATCCTGGTTATCATATGCAAAGGATAGCATCTATGGCATCCGCTACACTGACGACAAATTAAATAATTACGAAAAAATAATTACTAATGTTGTTGGTGTTACTGGAGCTAATGA
>CAYWXY010000141.1:0-5835 GCA_964462555.1 uncultured Pseudomonadota bacterium
AAACCCCTCCGGGTTGTGAGGAGAGGAAAACTGAGACGGCTTAAAATCGTGCGGCTGGAGCCGATAATCGAACAGATCTACTTTCCGGACCGGATAAGTAGCGGACCGGCCGAGCAGGCCAGCCAAAGCGAGATGCGAATAAGAACATACATGTAAAGATGATAATTATCTCATCGCCTGGGCGGCGGATTCGACGGCCTCGAAGATTTGTTGATAGCCGGTGCAGCGGCAGAGATTAACAGAGAGGGCCTTTTTTATTTCATCCCGGGAGGGGTTTGGGTTTTTGTCGAGGAGGGCCTTGGCAGAAAGGACCATTCCGGGCGTGCAAAATCCGCACTGAATGGCCCCGACTTTAATGAAGGCCTCTTGGATCGGATGAAGTTTTCCATCCTTTTCGAGGCCTTCGATTGTTGTGATGGTGTCGGTTTCGTTTAGTTCGGAAAGCTTAACGACACATGACCGCTTGGGCGTGTCGTTGATTAAAACGGTACAGCTGCCACAGACACCAATGTCGCAACCCCGCTTGGCTCCAGTGAGTCGAAGCTCATCACGCAAGACATTAAGAAGTGTCTCTTCGGACGACGCTGTTGTTTCATAAGTGGTATCGTTGACGTTCAGGCGCATTCGCTACTTCCTTATAATAAACCAACCACTGCTCTTTTTGGCGATCGATTTAATTGGGATTGTTGCGCCACTGTCGATCGATGATCCCGCCGGAATGTTGGATTCTGCGTTGGCAGTTTCTGATGGCACCGAACTGCCACTGCTGCCACCACCACTGCTTGACGATGTGCGTGAACCTGAGTAGTCGACGGCCGTGACGCAATCGGTGCCTACGCCGAGGCTGCTGCAATCACCGGTAGCCGTGATGGCCCCTTGGTTTGTTCCGGCAATGGCGTCACCAGTGACGGTGCCGACATAGGCTGCTGCTAATGTTACGGTACATTCATCATAAGTTTGTGTAGCGCTAACCTCGACCAGAAACTGATTACCGCTAACTTCGCCGGCCAGATTGCTGCCATCGAAGACATCTTCCATGTCGCTCTCTGTCGATGCTGTTGGAGTGCCGACTTCTGGTGTATCAGAGTCACCACTGCTAGATCCACCGCCAGCCTTTACGGATGCTGTGCTGACATCGGCATCCGTATCAGTATCTCCATCAGATGGAGCGGGGACCGTCAGCGTACCTGAATCACCGCCGCCCGATGACGAACTGCTCGCCGTAATGACAACATCTGCATCGTCTTGTGTGAGGCAGATGGTAACGGCCGTTGATGTATCAGACATTGAGATGTCACACGTATTCTTTGTGACGGTTCCTGTAATCTTATAGCATCCCGAAATATCTTCTGGGGTAATGTTGGCCGTGTATGATGCTTGACCGCCCCCGGGGAGGGTGATCGTTCCGCCGGCAGTGCCGCTACTTCCGCCAGTGCAGGCTGCGGCGATAAAAAAGATTCCAATGAGTAGGGTGAGTGATTTTTTCATATGGATACCTCCTGGTTTGTTATGCGTCAAAGCGTAGTCGAGTTCGGTTCCTTTTGCAACCCCTGAATGATCGTCTCCGGACGGACCGGCAAAGAGCGGATTCGTACGCCGGTTGCATTGAATACAGCATTTGCAATGGCCCCAGCCATCAGTTCGTTTGTCGGTTCACCAATCGACTTGGCGCCCCAGGGTCCTGATGGGTCTGGGTTTTGCACAATCACTGCGTCCATCGGTGGCGTATCGGTCGTTCTTGGGATTTTGTATTTATTAAGATTGGTATTTTGAATAACGCCGGCTTCGCTCTTTACTTCTTCAAAGAGTGCTTGTCCCATTCCCATGACCATTCCGCCCTGGATCTGGCCGACGAGCATTTGCGGATTGATTGCCCGGCCGACATCGTGCGCACCAACGGCGTAGAGGACTTTCACTTTGCCGGTCTCGGCATCAATCTCGACCTCAGTGGCGTTACAACCATAAACATATGTGAAATAGGCGTCGCCCCTTCCTTTTTCTTCGTCCCAACCAACCTTGGGTCCGCGCCATATGCCGAGGGCGTAGAGGTAGAGGCGTTCGTTGTGACAGGCGGTCACCGCTTCGGCAAAAGATATTTCTTTTTTGGTCCGTGGGTTTTGAATCGTATCTTTATAGAAGAGAAATCCCTGTTTCGATTTGCCGATCAATTTGCCAATGACCGGTTCCATCATTGTCTTGATTTGATGGGCGGCATCGAGGACGGCATTTCCGCCAACCAGTGTTCCGCGTGAGGCAACCGTTGGGCCGCCATCCGTAATCGACGATGTGTCACTGTCGAGATAGGTAATGTGTTTGGTTTCGATTCCGAGTTCGCCGGCCAAGATGCGTGTCATCGCTGTCTTAGAGCCTTGGCCATTTTCAGAGACGCCGACTTCTAATAGGATCGAACCGTCGGGTTGGATGTTGACAATCGCGGAACAAAAGTCATTTCCCTCGGCGCCGAGACTGACGCCGCGATATGAACAGGCCATACCAACGCCGTAGAATTTGTTGTCCGTTGGTTTTCCCCGACTGCATTTTTTATATTTTTCATCCCAGCTAAATTTGTTCAGACACTCGGTCACTGTTTCGGCAATCGAGACCTTGTGACCGGCGAGTTGTTGACCGGTGTGTGTGCGATCATTTTGCTGAAAGAAATTGTCTTTTCGAAACTTAATGGGGTCGACCTCGAGTGTGTGCGCGACTTCGTCGATAAAAGATTCGATGGCGAAATTATATTGGGGTGTGCCAAAACCACGCATGGCGCCCGAAAAGGCGTTGTTTGAATAGACGGCGAAGGAATCGCAGTGAACGTTTGGAACCTTATAAGGTCCGGTACACTGAACGGTGGGGCGCCAGATCACAAAGGGAGAAACCGCACAGTAAGGACCGCCGTCGGCGACGAAGTAAGATTTTAGTGCCTTGATATTGTGTTCATCGTCGACCGCCATCTTGAGTTCAATATGAAAGGGATGACGTTTGTAACTTTCGCGGATTGATTCTTCGCGCGTTAGTGTCAGTTTGACGGGGCGTTCGGTTCGAAGGGCCAGAAGCGCGGCGCGCGCGCAGACAACCGAGATCGTATCGTCCTTTCCTCCAAAACCGCCGCCGAGCGTCGTTTGAATCACGCGAATATGATTAAGTGGAAGGCCTAGAAAAGTGGCTACATAGCGTCGGGTGGAGAAGGGGTGTTGCATTCCCCCATAAACGGTTATTGTCCCGTCTGGATTTTTCATCGCAACGCACGACTCCGGCTCCATGTAGGCATGTTCGACTGTTTGGGTTTGATATGTTGCCTTAAAAACATTCTTGGCGCCTTCGAAGGCCTTTTCGGTATTTCCGTAACGGATCTTAAACGATTCAACGGTGTTGTTGTCGCGTTCATCATGAACCTTGGCGGGGTCGTTTTTGAGCGCCTTGAGTGGATCAAGGATCGGCGGCAAAACTTCATAATTCACGCGAATTTTCTCAACGGCCTCGGTTGCGGATTGATATGTTTCGGCCGCTACTACCGCCACAACGTCACCGTGATAGCGGACCTTTTCGAAGGCGAGGACGTAGTGATCTCGGATCACACCACCGACCTGTTTGGATCCCGGAGAGTCGCCGGCCGTAATAATATCAATGACGCCCGGGATCGTTTTTGCTTCCGCGAGGTCAATATCAATGATTTTGGCGTGGGGATGTTCGGCGTAGAGGGGTTTGGCGAAGAGCATTCGGTCGAGCTTCATATCGTCGGCATAGACTGCCTTGCCTGTCACCTTTTCAAAAGCGTCAATACGTTTCATGGGGACAGTTATACGGTTAAAATCTGGGCGACGCAAGGCCATATCGGCTAATCAAAATCCCGTTGCAAAAGGTGGCAGATGGGGCTACAAGGCGGATTCGACTAAATTTAGAAAAGAAGGAGAATGTTATGACAGGACAGAGTGGAGATTACAAAGTTAAGGATCTAACGCTTGCCGAATGGGGCGAACGGGAGATTATCGTAGCCGAAAAAGAGATGCCAGGCCTGATGGCCATTCGGGAGAAATTTCAAAAAGATAAGCCACTTCAAGGGGTTCGCGTAATGGGGTCGCTCCATATGACGATCCAGACGGCGGTTCTGATTCAGACCCTAACTGCCCTTGGTGCCGAGGTGCGTTGGTGTAGTTGCAATATCTTTTCAACGCAGGACCATGCGGCCGCGGCCGTTGCCAAGGCGGGTGTTCCTGTTTTTGCCTGGAAGGGTGAGACGCTCGAGGAATATTGGTGGTGTACACTTCAGGCGCTGACATTTCCGGGCGGGAAGGGGCCTCAGCTGATTGTGGATGATGGTGGTGATGCGACATTGATGATCCATCAGGGATATGAGTTGGAAGATGGTTCCAAGTGGGTCGATAGTCCGTCAAATGGTAAAGATGAAGAAGAGGTGAAGAAGATTCTCAAGAAGATCCATTCAGAATTTCCGAGCAGGTGGCACGATGTGGTCAAGGAGTGGAAGGGAGTCTCTGAGGAAACAACGACCGGTGTTCACCGTCTCTATCAGATGATGGAAGAGAAGAAGCTCTTGGTGCCGGCGATCAATGTGAACGATTCGGTGACCAAATCAAAATTTGATAACCTTTATGGTTGCCGTGAGTCATTGGCCGACGGCATTAAGCGGGCGACCGATGTGATGGTGGCCGGCAAGGTTGTGGTTGTTTGTGGATATGGTGATGTGGGTAAGGGTTGTGCCCAATCGATGCGTGGCTTTGGGGCGCGCGTGATTGTTACCGAAATTGATCCGATTTGTGCGTTGCAGGCAGCGATGGAGGGATTTGAAGTAACCACCGTTGAGGATACCTTGGGGGAAGGGGATGTCTATGTTACGACGACCGGTAATTGTGAAGTGATCACGGCTGATCATATGAGCAAGATGAAAGATCAGGCGATCGTTTGCAATATTGGTCACTTTGACAATGAGATTCAGGTCGAGGCCCTTGATACAATGTCGGGCGTCGAGAAACTTGAGGTTAAGCCGCAGGTCGACAAATATACGTTCCCGGATGGTCATGCGATTTTTATGTTGGCCGAGGGCCGGTTGGTTAACCTTGGGTGTGCAACCGGGCATCCGTCGTTTGTGATGTCAAATTCATTTACGAATCAGGTTTTGGCGCAACTCGACCTTTGGAAGAATCGCGAGACATACAAGCCAGATGTCTATCTCTTGCCAAAAGATTTGGATGAAGAGGTGGCGCGACTCCATCTGGAAAAAATCGGAGTCAAGCTTACCAAGATGAGCAAGAAGCAGTCGGATTATATTGGGATACCGATCGACGGTCCCTACAAATCCGACCATTACCGCTATTAATGTGTAACGTCATCCCCGCGGAGGCGGGGATCCATATGATGTAAACTCTGGATCCTCCGGTCACGCCGGAGGATGACATTTTTTTTGGTGCTACTTGGAGGGGTTATGTCAAAGAAGGTTGGTGTCAATGAGGCGGTGTGGAAGAAGAATGTTGAGCGGTGCCGTGAGCAGAATATTATTCTCCCGACGTTTGCTGAGATGCGCGATCCCGAGAAGGTTCCCCCCGAGATAAAGAAAAAGTTAAAGAATGTTGGTCTTGGCGATATTGATTCCCTGAATCTCTTTCGAATTACGTGGAAAAATGATCCATCAACCGGTGGTTTTGGTGGTGTAAATTTTGTGGAACTTCCCTCGGAGCTGACCGGTGTTAAGGCTCGGATCTTTGGCTTGGTCGGAAAACATTTTCCGACCGGTGCCCATAAGGTCGGTGCGTCGTACGGTTGTTTGGCGCCACGCTTGGTCACGGGTGAATTTGATCCCACGTCACAGAAGGCGGTTTGGCC
>CAYWXY010000142.1:0-5724 GCA_964462555.1 uncultured Pseudomonadota bacterium
GCACCCAAGCTAACAAATAATCCGAGTCTCGATGTGATCGTGACCAATGACCGTCCTCTCTTTTCGTTCTTTAATGCAACGGGCGGAAGGGGGGAGCGGACGTATCATATCCAGGTCGACACGACGAAGGATTTCAACAGCCCGAAACTGATTGAATTCAAAGATGTGCCAGAGACGAACCAGTATATTGCTGGCAAGATGGATGTTACGAGTCATCTTCATGAAGACGAGATGGACGGTTTGATAACAGAGACACGTTATTATTGGCGTGTCCGGGCTATTGATACGGCGGGAAATAAGGGGCCGTGGGCAACATCTCGTTTTTATGTTGATACGGCGGCAGATGATGCCTTTATGAACTTGGTTCGTATTCCGGTTCAGGATATTCGGGTTTCCAGTGGTTTTAATAAAAAGAATATTATCGATATAGATGATCCGGGTCAGGTGACGTTTTGGCAATCGACGCCCCCGGGGTTGAAGCAACAGTGGGTTGTCTTTGATTTTGGAAGGACCTGGGAGGTTTCGAGGATCTGGATGCTTTCGACGCTGAGTGGTTCGGATGGTTGGCTTAAGGACTTTGTATGGCAGATGAGTCAGGATGGTTTGACCTGGAAGGATATTCCCGGGTCTCGTGTTAAAGATAACGACACCTTTCGAAATATTGTCAATTTTGAGACTGTTTCGACGCGTTATCTCAGGCTTATGATCGATTCATGGCATGGTTATGCTGCGCAGATCAACGCGATTACACTCTATTCGCCGGGTAAACCGCCTGTCCCGGAGGCTCCTGATGGTGATTACGTATTGCTTGTTGGTGACCAACAGAATGGTTACACCTTTACCGAGCTTGCGTCCTTTGTAGAAGGGTTGGATCTTGGTTTGAAGACATTGACGGTGCCGCACTACGAAGTGTCTCTCGAGATGGTCAATAAATTAAAGCGCAAACCGATTGCGATTATTTTGAGTGGAAATAATGCCGGTTATCAAAATCTTCCGATGTTTGAATATAATGGTGAATACGAAATTATTCGTGAATCGGATATTCCGATACTTGGGATCTGTTGCGGCCATCAGCAGCTTGCGATGGCCTATGGTTATACCTTTGCCCGTTCGATGGGGTGGAGTGATATAACGGCAATGGACACTCCTAAAGAACGGAAGAAGATACAGATCAAGAAAAAGTTACCGATCTTTGATGGCGTTCCTGATCCATTTGTGGGTGTCGAGATTCATGGGTGGGAGGTTGCGAATACAGTGGGTCTCTATGATGTGCTTGCAGAATCGACATATATTCAAGCACTCAAGAGTAAGACCAAGACAATCTATGGTGAACAATTTCATGGAGAGATCAAGGTTCCCTATAACCAAGGGACACCCTATCTCGTTAATTTTCTAAAGATAGCAATCGAGAAAAATAAGGGGGCATTATGAACGGTACACCCAAGAAACATTATTTGTCAGTCTTTGTCTTGGCGATGATGAATGTCGCGGTTATCATGAGCCTTCGCGGTTTGCCGATGATGGCGAAAGAGGGCCTGCCGATGATCTTTTTTCTCCTCTTTGCCTCACTTCTTTTTCTGGTGCCGGTTTCTCTGGTATCCGCGGAACTGGCAACCGGTTGGCCAGAGGATGGTGGTGTCTATCGTTGGGTGTCGGAGGCCTTTGGTTCTAACTGGGGCTTTACGGCGATCTGGCTCCAGTGGATTCAGAATGTGATCTGGTATCCGACCGTTTTGGCCTTTGCAGCGGGCGCCCTTTCATATCTCTTTGTTGATCCTGCACTCGCAGGAAGTAAAATCTTCAATGTGGCCGTCATCTTGATTGTCTATTGGGGAGCGACCTTTCTTAACTTCCGAGGGATGAAGACATCGGGATGGCTCACAACGGCTGGCGTTCTGGGCGGAACAATTTTTCCAGGAGTTTTAATCATCGTTCTCGGTATTGTTTGGGTCATGATGGGAAAACCGATTGCGTTTGAAGCGACGTCACATAGCATTCTCCCTGATTTCTCCAATTTTAGTTCGATCGCCTTTTTGGCCGGCATTGTTCTTCTCTTCGCCGGCATGGAGGTGGGCGCCGTTCACGTTCGAGAGCTCAAAAATCCAAAGGGACAATTTCCAAAGGCCGTCTTTTTGGCGATGTTTGTTATTATCATTATATTTACACTGGGTTCGCTTTCCATTGCCTCTGTCCTACCACAGGGACAGATCAGTTTGAATGCTGGGATCATGCAGGCCTTTAAGGATATGCTTCATGTCTTCAGTCTTGATTGGTTACTGCCGGTTCTTGGTTTACTTGCGGCCTTTGGTGCGATCGGTGGTGTGACGGCGTGGATTGCTGGCCCGTCAAAGGGTCTTCTGGCAACGGCCAAGAACGGTGATCTTCCGCCGCTTCTTCAGAAGGTGAATAAGAATGGTGTCCAGACACATATCCTCTGGATTCAGGGATTCATTGTGACACTCATTTCACTCCTCTATCTCTTGATGCCGAATATCAATAGTGCCTTTTTTCTACTGACAGCCCTGACGGCGATTCTTTATCTCATTATGTATGTAATGCTCTATTTGGCGGCGATTACACTTCGGTTTAAAAAACCGGATGTTCATCGTTCTTACAAGGTGCCAGGTGGTAAGTTTGGTATGTGCCTGATCGCGGGGCTCGGGATGGTAGCGGCGCTTTTCGCGATTGTGGTTGGCTTTTTTCCGCCATCACAGCTCACAACGGGGAGTCCGGCTTTTTATGTAGCCTTTTTGGCGATCGGTGCGTTTATTTTTGTTGTGGCACCGTTGATTATTCATCGCTTTAAGAAACCAGAGTGGAAACCGAATGGGGGTAAATAATGATACACAATAAACATAATTTAAAAGAGATGGATGATTTGGATCAATTGATCATGCCGACATTTGGCTCACGTGACATGGAAAAACCGGTGCCCAAGTATAAAATTGGGAAGAATGAGATGAATCCTCGGAATGCCTATCAGATCGTTCACGACGAACTGATGCTCGATGGAAATGCGCGTCTGAATCTGGCGACGTTTGTCACAACCTGGATGGAGCCTGAGGCTAGGCAGCTGATGACGGAGACTTTTGATAAAAACATGATTGATAAGGACGAATATCCTCAGACGGCCGAGCTTGAAATGCGTTGTGTAAATATTTTGGCACATCTCTTTCACGCGCCCGATGACGGTCAGGCCTGTGGTTGTTCGACGACCGGCTCAAGTGAGGCGGTGATGCTCGGTGGTATGGCTCTCAAGTGGAAGTGGAAAGATCGGATGAAGGCGAAGGGAAAACCGACCGATAAGCCGAACCTGGTTTTGGGTATTGATGTGCAGGTTTGTTGGGAGAAGTTCTGCAGATATTGGGAAATCGAACCGCGCTTTATTCCGATGGAAAATGGTCGTTCAGGGATTACGCCCGAAGAGGTGATTAAACGTTGTGATGAGAATACGATTGGTGTTGCAATTACACTCGGGACAACTTTTACCGGTGAGTATGGTCCGGTCAAAGAGGTGAATCACGCCCTTGATAAATTTAATAAAGAAACCGGCTACGAGATTCCAATCCACGTTGACGGTGCGAGCGGCGGCTTTATCGCGCCATTCTTGGAT
The DNA here is from genome assembly GCA_964462555.1 of uncultured Pseudomonadota bacterium. Classification (GTDB taxonomy): domain Bacteria; phylum UBA10199; class UBA10199; family CAYWXY01; genus CAYWXY01. Next base: position 3,614 of record CAYWXY010000142.1, read on the forward strand.
CAGAAATTGGAGTGGGATTTTAGACTCAAATGGGTCAAGTCGATTAATGTTTCGGGTCATAAATATGGAATGGTCTACCCAGGTGTGGGTTGGGCGATCTGGCGCGACCAGGCCGAGTTGCCAGAGGATCTCGTTTTTCATGTGAACTATCTGGGTGGCGACATGCCGACGTTCGCTCTTAACTTTTCACGTCCGGGCAACCAAATTGTGGCACAGTATTATAATTTTCTACGAATGGGTTTCGAGGGCTATCAGCAGATTCAAAAGGCTTGCCGAGATACGGCGACTTATCTTTCAGGCAAGTTGGAAGAGACCGGTATTTTCGAATGTCTAACGCGTGGTGATGACATTCCGGTTTTTGCCTTTAAAATTCGCGACGATGCCAATGTGAATTTTTCGGTCTTTGATGTCTCTGAGATGCTTCGTCACCGCGGTTGGCTCCTGCCGGCCTACACGTTGCCAGAAAATTGTACTGATGTGGCCGTCTTGCGTATCGTTGTGAAAGAGGGCTTTAGTCGTGACATGGCCAATCTTCTTCTCGAGGATCTTGGCCGCGTCTTTAAGCACTTTGAATCACAGCCGGGACATAAGGCCAGAGAAAAGAAGGGCAAAGGCTCGGTCCGCTGTTAGGTTTATTCGATTTCAACGTCGAAGGCACCGAAGATGGTGCCGGTGTGTGTTTGTTCAATGCTTCCATCGGCTGTTGCTGTGCGGGTGCCGCTTATGGTTACCACGTAGGTTCCGGTGAGACGATCACCACTATTTTCACCATATGATGTGAGAGTGACGGTTCCGCCCGTTGCAGCGAAGATAACATCTGAGCCATTATCTTCGTGGACGATACTGGGCGTGCTGTAGGTGAGGTAAACCTGGCCATTTTGGTTTTCAATGACTTCTCTTTCTCCGTTTGCAGAATAAGTTCCTGCTTCGGTAATTTGGCGTCGATCGAAAGTCATGCTAATGAGGTCGTCTTGAAGAACTGTGGCCTGCGTGGTTCCTTCACCAGCTAAGATACCGGGGAGGTTGCTGACAGTGGTATCTCCTGAATACCAGCCGTTGTTGGAGGCCCCAACAAGCCCCGGGGTAAAAGAAAGATTCCATCCTGAGACAGAGGGTATGGCCAGAAAGGCGCTATCAGACGCCACATAATTGCAATACGATGAAAGATGTCTAACACTCGGGTCTTCAACAAACGATGGTGGCGAGCCGGCGGTCCAGCGATATATCTTACGCGTCGAATAGTTGGAGACGGGATAAAATGTTGAGTCGATATCGGCGTCGAAGAGACCACTTTTATTGTCGGCATTTCGGATGGTGATGTCGCCGCCTTGGACTTGGTAGACATCGCCGACGTGGCTTGGGAGAGTGCCTCCGGGTTGATACCAAAAAACCTTATCTCCGACCTGGGCCGTTGACTCGTCAGCGACCAATGTCATCAAGCCTGTTCGAACCATGACATCAAAGATAGCCGCTGGGCTCGCTGTCCATTTTGTATTGTTATTGAAGTGTCGAAATGAATAACCGGCACAGTTGAACTGTTTGGTCGGCATTCCTTCGAATTCAGTGTCGTTATCCACGAAGAAACCATTATTATCGATAACAAGATCAACATAATGATCATAGAGGGTTTCTGGGATTTCCCAGTCGCGATGTTCGGTTCCGCTGACGACAGCATTTTGGGTGACTCCATAGGCATCAGTATATGTAATGGGATCTCCGCTTCCGTCCACGAGAATGTATTGGCGTTTGCATGTGGCACGACCAGCAAAATCGGTCGCCTTTAGGTCGAGTGTTGAGATATTCGCTATTGATCCGATGCTGAGCCCGGTCATTTCGGTCAAATTGTAGTAGCCGGTCGGATTGACATTGCTGACGTTCGACAGAACCTCGATTGTGCGCGAGATGAAGTGGGGCGCCCAGTCGAGATCGGCGGTGAGGTTGTCTCCCAAGAATTCTCGGAGGACGGCCAAACTATCTGAATCACCGATCTGTGATAGGACATAGGCGAATATTGCCAGTTGCATGTCGTTCTCATACGTCTTTGTGCCCGTGAAAGTTTCTTCCAGCGCTGTTTTGACGGCACTGACGGCAGCTTTTCCGTTTTTAACGGA
>CAYWXY010000143.1:0-5674 GCA_964462555.1 uncultured Pseudomonadota bacterium
GAGAGAATCTCCATCACTTTAAGTATTCGACCCTCTCCGCACTCACCAGTAAATACCTCGATCGCTCAATCGACACCGAAACCTTTTGTCGTGCATGGAGCCAAGTCGCTGATATCTGCTGCGAAGTCGCCTATCAGTGGGCAATGCGTGATACGGTCACTGAACTCGGCGAGCCCGAGGCTCTCGACGATAATAATAATAAAATCGACTTCTCCTTTACGATTATTGCCTTCGGAAAACTCGGCTCCGAAGAACTAAACCTTAGCTCGGACATCGATCTGATCTATCTCTACAACACCGACAATGGTCAGGTCGGAAATAAATCCCTGAACGAATTTGCATCTAAACTCTCCACCAAAATCACATCGATCCTCTCTACGTTTGATGAGAGTCGCTTCTGTTTCCGAGTCGACACCGATCTCAGGCCCGAGGGAAAGAGCGGTCCGATCGCCAATTCAGTCGACGCAGCAATCAGGTTTTATAACTACTGGGGCGGCGAAATGGAACGAATGATGCTGATTCGCGCCCGCCCAATCGCCGGAAATCTGGAACTAGGAGAAAAGTTCATCCAACAGATACGTCCCTTTATCTTCCGAAAAAGTATCGATATAAATTCCCTCGGCAAGATCAAGGAGACAAAACTTAAGATCCAAAGCGAGGCAACAAAAAGTTTAAAGAAAGGGATCAACATTAAGACTGGAGATGGTGGCATCCGTGAGGTAGAATTCGTCGTCCAGGCGATCCAACTGGTCAATGGTGCACGAAATCCAGAAATCATTGAACAAAACACCTTCCGCGCCATCAAGGCCATTCGAAAAGGGAAATATCTAACAGACCCTCAGTGCAGGGATCTTAACAACGCCTACATCTTCCTCCGGGACCTGGAAAATATGATCCAGCTCCCAGAAGAAAAGCAGACCCATATTCTTCCCACGTCCACAAATGAACGAACGGCCCTTGCTAAGGCCATGAGATATGACAACACCGACGCCCAGGCACTCGATCGTTGCCTTATGACCGATTTTGATCGGCACACGGGCGCTGTCAAACAACTCTTTCGCCTCATGTTTGAAGCTGATCTCGATCGTCAACAGATGGAAGAGGCCATTCTCACCAACATAGCTACATGTACAAATGAAGAGGAAGAAATCGATTCTCTCGCGTGGTTTAAAAATGAGGAGCTTCGACAGATTCAATTCCTCGACCTTGAAAAAAATTTCTCATCCATTGATGTCTCAGAGCGACTTAGCCTGGTTGCTGAGGTCATCGTCTCCGAGGCATACAAGTTGGCTTCTCACCGATTGAGGGAAATACATGGTCCTCCGCTGACCGACAAGGCAGGCCACCCAACCGCGGGACTGGCAATTATCGGCATGGGAAAACTTGGTGGTCGTGAAATCGATTACGCCTCTGATCTCGATTTGATGTTTATCTACTCCGAAGAAGGAACGACGGCTGGACCAAAGAAGATTTCGAACCGAGAATATTTCACAAAACTTTCCCAGCGAATCATTTCACTCATTACACTTCCCACACGATACGGCCATGCCTATCAAATCGACGCTGACCTTAGACCTTCTGGACGCGCCGGTGTTTTGGTCTCCGCCCTTCAGACATTTCAGAATTATCACAATGTCGAGGCCATGTTTTGGGAACGCCAAACACTTATTAAAGCTCGCCCCATTGCCGGTGACCCCCAATTTCTTGAACTTGTCGGACGAACAATAAAGGAACTCTGTTTCGAGGCCATCATGCCCCCGAATTTCAAAAAAGAAATCTTTGATCTCAGGATCCGCATGGAAGAGGAGAAGGCCAAAGAGAAGGATGACCGGCCCAACGTTAAACTGGGACATGGCGGACTGATGGATATCGAAATGATCGTTCAATACCTCGAACTTCGATATGGAACCAAACACCCAGAGGTTCGACAGACAAATACGCTGAGCGCACTAGAAAAACTTACGGCCAAGGGATTGATTGACGACGATGACGCAGAGATATTAAGATCGACCTATCTATTCTACAAGCATCTCTTAAGCCGTATTCGCCTCTTCTCACATCATGCCACCGATTATCTAGATCCAAAGTCCGAACACCTTTCACAGATCGCAGAAACACTCGGGTTTCAGAACAAAAATGTTTTAGTTGATGAATACCGAAATAAAAGAAAAACCATCCGAAAAATTTACGACAAATACCTTAGACCTTCCCAATCTTAAACATCAAATCTCAAATTCGGGTCTCGGGGAGAGACTTGCGAATTTTTTCCAGGAGATGGGGCTTCATATACTGAAGCTCTTGTATCCAAACGGAATTTTTGACCTTGATCACCAATACGTCATTATAAAAGGTGTGTGGTTCCGTATTTCTGGAGATATCGGGCCCCACAATTTCCGACCAATTATGGAACGCATTGTAATTATTGCGTTTTTTTGAATATTTCTTGGTATCGAACCACTCATCGATCACCCTCGAAATTCCCGACATGGAGCCCCTTTTTTCTGCCATATCCCCCTATAGTACGTGTATTCGCCAAATTCAAGCGAGAATTAAAATGACTTTTTTGAATTGACAAAAAGGCCTCACTTGGCAATATATCCCATTCGCACCGTGGCGAAAGGGAGGCAAAATGAGAAAACGGGACGTTGAAAAGTTTAAAAAGATTTTAGAAGAACGCAAATTACAGATTATGAAGCAGGCAGATGAAACCCGCGACGAAGGAATGGGTTTTGAAGCCGCAGACCTCCCCGATGAAGTCGATCTTGCCTCCTCTGAAACTGGTCAAGCCATGAACCTAAGACTACGCGACCGTGAACGTGTCCTACTCAAGAAAATCGAAAAGGCCCTTGTTAAAATTGGTGAGGGTGATTACGGCGTCTGTGAAAGCTGTGGTGAAGATATTGGCGTCAAGCGACTAGAAGCCCGCCCGGTTACCGATCTCTGCATTCGTTGTAAGGAAGATCAAGAACGTGTCGAAAAGACATACGCCGAGTAAATACCAATCCTAAATTATATCATGTAATTTTTCGGTATCGGTTTCGATGCCCGTTTCGTCTATCGTCTGTCGGTCACGTTCTTATTAAACAAATACCGTAACCGATGACCGATACGAGCCTCGCTACCCAAACCGACATTTTCGACAGTATCTAAATCTCTTGGAATTTCTTAATAACATCGTCGGCCGAGATGGCCCCATCTCTGACGATTGCCATTGTATCTTCTGCCACATCGACAACAGTTGATCCACGACTTGGTTCACATTCACCGGCATCGATAATGCACGGCAGGCGATCTTTGAAATAGTTCCGTATATGCTTCACATTGAGTGAAGGAGGAAAACTAGAAAGATTTGCGCTGGTTGTCGTGATGGGGGAACCCAACTCACGGACAATCGCCGTCGCCACCGGATGTGACGAAATACGAACGCCGATCTTTCCGGTATTTGTCATCAGCGATTTCGAGATCGATTTGCTTGCCGGAAATAAAATCGTCAGTGGCCCCGGCCAGAACGAACGGATCAACTGCCGCGCCGATTCCGAAATCTCAGTCACAACTCGACCAAGCATCTCCATATCCTCAACAAGAATCGCAATGGGTAGACCATAGTCCCGCTGTTTTAATTTATAGAGCTCCTTGATTGCCTTTTCATTACCCACCGGGGCACCAAGACCATAAAAAGTCTCTGTCGGATAGGCAATAACCCGACCCTTACGCATATACTCTGCGGCCTTGGCAATGGCATCCGGATCCGGATCCCTTGGATTGACTGTAAAAACTTCCGTCATTTTGATCCAACCTACCCCTTCTAACCCTTTAGCTTGCGATCTTTTTCTTCAACCGCATCCGCCATTTTTTTACGATAATCTTTCAACTTCTGATTTAACGTCTCATCCGAAAGCGCAAGCATCTGGATAGCAAGGAGAGCTGCATTCTTTGCACCAGCCTTACCAATCGTTACCGTTGCAACCGGAATTCCCGAAGGCATCTGAACCATTGCGAGGAGCGAATCCATCCCATCCAACGATGATGCACTGAGTGGCACGCCGATTACCGGCAATATTGTATGGGCAGCGATCACACCGGCCAAATGAGCGGCATAGCCAGCACCCGCTATAATCACCTTAATTCCACGCCCCTCAGCGGTTTGGGTATACGTCGCTGTTTTTTCTGGCGTCCGATGCGCTGACGCAATCGTCATTTCACAGCCAACACCAAACTCCTTAAAGACAGCCTCAGCACCCTTCATAATATCGAGATCCGAGTCGGATCCCATCACAATACCCACTAACGGTTTTTCATTCGCCATTGCTCCTCCTATATCATGACACCCTAAGGGTGTTAACTAACACCCTTAGGGTGTACTAGTAGAGTTCCATCTGTCCTTCGATTTCATATTTCAAGGCCTTCTGGCCAATATCTTTCCTATAGTGTGCACCTTCCCAATGAATTTTACCCACCGCCTGATACACATTGTCGATCGCCGCTTGAATCGTCTCGCCCTTGGCCGTTACTCCGAGAACCCGACCACCGTTCGTCAATAGTTGGCCGCCTTCCTTCTTTGTTCCAGCATGAAAAACGACAACATCGGGCAAGGCCTCCGCATCTTCGATTCCAGTAATCTCGAGACCCTTTTCATAATTACCGGGATACCCACGTGACGACATCACGACACAGATCGACGCCCGTTTGTCCCACTCGGTTTTAACCTGGTCGAGCGTTCCTTCCAGTGCGGACTCAAAAAGTGGCACAATGTCAGAATTCAAACGAACCATGAGCGGCTGTGTTTCCGGATCACCACAACGCACGTTGAATTCGAGAACATAAGGCTTGCCATTTTTGACCATCACTCCGGCATAAAGAAAACCGACGAATGGCCGACCTTCATCTTTCATCCCCCGAATCGTCGCCAACATAACATCATTGACAATCTTCTCACCCAACTCTTTAGAAACTACCGGGGCCGGTGAATAGGCTCCCATTCCACCCGTGTTGGGACCTTGATCGCCATCATAAATCGGCTTATGGTCCTGACTCGACGCCAGGGGCAAAATATGATCACCATCTGAGAGGGCTATGAAAGATGCCTCTTCTCCCTCCAGGAATTCTTCGACAATAATCGTATTCCCGGCATCACCAAACTCCTTCTTCTTAAGCATTGCATCAACTGTCGACTCGGCATCACCACGCGTCTTACAAATAATGACACCCTTTCCCGCGGCCAAGCCATCGGCCTTGATAACCAATGGGTAACTATGTGTCTTAAGATAGGTCTTGGCCTCAGCGGCATCTGTAAAGACGGCGTAATTGGCCGTTGGAATCTTATATTTGGTCAGAAATTTTTTCGTAAAGACCTTAGAACCCTCTAAAATAGAGGCCCGTTTGGTCGGCCCGAAGACTGGAAGGCCTAGTCGTTCAAATTCATCAACAATCCCCTCGACCAATGGAAGCTCAGGCCCCACAATAGTGAAATCGATCTTCTCCTTTTCCACAAAGGCGGCCAACCCACTGATATCACCGGCCGAAATTGACACGATGTCGGCCACCTGTGTCATCCCGGCATTTCCAGGCGCACAATAGACCTTATCGACCTTTTCGCTCTGAGCAATCTTCCAACAGAGAGCATGTTCGCGACCACCCGATCCAACGACTAATACGCGCATATTAGTCTCCTTCT
>CAYWXY010000144.1:0-5562 GCA_964462555.1 uncultured Pseudomonadota bacterium
AGATCATTCTTCATTGACACCGACATCTTTGAACTCTTCACACTAGCGGGTGTTGGAGGAGGTTCGGGAAGTGGCTGCTCGGTCGGCATCGTACCGACTGAGACGAAGATCCGATCATAGGGTGTTCGATCAATATCGACCTTCACACAGAGACTTTTTTTGACTTCGCTCCTCTTAAAATATTCCTCGAAGTAACCATCGAAATCATTCATGGCCGAGTAGGCCGGCTTGTCATCAATGTAGACATCATAATTTACATTACCGAGCTTCTTCTCTCCGAGATCGTACATGCTATTGCCATTCTCATCGAGATAGATGACACCCTCCACACTTGGCTTACTGCACGAGGCATAAAAGATCGACGTCACGCAGATCAGCAGCGCAAAGACTCTCCATTTTGATTTATTTGCTCGCTCACCCATTCATTCCTCCACACTATTGTAACCCATACGAGACCTCTTATAAAAGCCTCCATTTTACTACTGTTGCACAATGTATACCAATTATAGGTTTTTTAACCCATTGATATTATTGACTTTCTAATTTTTATTATCTATCCATTTGAAAAATATGGGGCTTAGCGTCACCATTTTGACGAAAGAAAATCACCACTATCCTAAGTTTCCTCTTGATCCTTGGTTTCCGAACTAGTATAATAATCCCAATTTCAGGCAGGATGGTTCAGACGCGCTCTTTGAATGCCACTCGACGGGGAGGAAAAATTACTCTTCCCCACCAGACCGGATGCAGGGCTACATCACGAGTTCCGCCACTACCACGACAATAAGGGGGCTAGACTATGGGAGATCCTATCTCCTGGCCTTCGAGTGGTGGTCAGCAGGAGGTATGCCGAACCGCCTTAGGAGGCAAAAGTACAAATTACTACCGGGGCCAAGAGGCTGACTTTACCCCATCTTCCCCTTTTCAGACATCTGTTTGCGACTATCACCCTTCAAATGAAAAAGATTCATTCACCCTCGATGTTATCGATGATGATTTTTCCATGCCCCTGGTGCAAGGAGCCGTGGGGTTTGGCATATGGGAATGGATCCTCGCAGTTGCCGCCAAATTCATAGCCAAAAAATATGATCTTCCTGATCCAAAGGCCGACATGCTGATGAAACATATGAAGGTCGAACCTGAAATTAAGGTTATTCGCGATGCCCTCTACATGACTGATTCTGCCATGAAGGCAATGCAAGAATTAACCGAACGTGGTTATGACGAACGAACCGCATTCAAACAGGTCCTCAGTTTTATCATTGAACGAAAATCAAAACCGCCGCGTCATCTAAAATATGCCATCCCTGACCCGATGACTTATTGCTGGGGACTCTCCAAGGCAGAACTCAAGACCATCATAAAAGAATACCCCACCCTCTCATTCAAGATAGCGATTCATCAGGCTGAACTTCTTGCTAAATCGGTTCCGAAATCTAAACGAAGTACCGTTACCCAATGGCTGACCATGCTTGATGAGATGAGCGTCAAAACGGTTGCGGCCGATGAAATCGACGTCAAAATCATCGACGAATCCCTGACCAACACGCAGGAAATGCTCCGGAACACGATGCGTGAGACCTCTACTAAAATGCAGCCAACCTTTCAGGAGTGGACGGAGCGGCTGGCTGCCGGCCTTGCCAACAAGACGGTTGGGCCCAAAGAAACATCGGTCAAAATGATGGTCAAGGGACTCGGCGAAGTCACGATTAACTTGGGGGGAAAGGATCCGCCAGGGCAATTGGCAACTATTCACAAAACACTTGTTGGTGTTTCAAAAAAGTTAGGAAGGGGAAAACCAGTAACAGAAGCAGAACTCGAACTCCTCACCAGTATCGTCGATAGCAACCCCCACCTTGCCGGAGAAATCAAACTAAAACTCGCCCCATTCGAAAAACAACTCAGAGTCAGCAGACTCAAGGTCAAAATTTACAAACTTGCGCTAATGCCCGAGGGCCAGGGGCTTCGAAAGGCACTTCGAATCATCGAACAATCTAACAGCCGCCCATGGCGCGTCGTACTCCCCAATGGAACCAAGTTTAAGGCACAGTGGGTGGGCGGCAAACTCAACATTCAGGCACCTCCCACATATTCCTTTGCTCCCTATCGCATCAAAAAATATCCGGTTCTGGTTGTCACTGCGGATGATGCCAAGATGACGGATGCCATTGTCATCAAGGACGCTTACGGCGAACATTCTTTTGTGACTCAAGCAGACATTTCAAAACTCGTGCAACTCCAGAGGAAGGCATCAAAGTTGTCGGGGAAAGAGGCTCCCGCCATACGTGACATGATCTCGAGTTTGATCACCGATTTAAGAATTGCGTGGCTGAGCGTTGATAACACGAACCAGCAGATCACTGCAGAAACAATCCGAACTGCCAATGGAACGGCAAAGTTTCTAGCGGAACTCAACTGGGGTCGTTCACTCATAAATGAAGTTGGTGCATTAGTAAATGATGTCAACGCACACTGCAACGCCTGCTCCTACCCAGCAGAACAACGCACACTCCTTGGTCCAGAAAAACTGGCCAACGTTGAGGATGTTCTTTTTGAAATCGAATGGATTCGTAATAAATACCGTTCACTCTTTTACAACATAAATGGCGATCAATTTATCGAGACAGCCGAGGCAAAAGAACTTAACTACCTTCTAGACACCCTGGCCGATCGACTCGGTGTACAATTTCAAGAGGGAAAGGCTCAGGTTGCTAATGGAGAGGTCGCTGAAACATTGTCGAAGATCAAGGCGCTGGTACAGAGGCGAATGTCCGTTCGAAGTGGATTAGCAGGGAAACATTTTGGCCATCTGGAAAAGGCCGGCATTCACACCCCAAACCTCTATATCAATGTTGATTTCTGGCTTAAGAATGGCGAGAAAGTGCTTAAAAAAGGTGGCCTTACCGATTATCAAAAAGGCAAACTTGGTTGCAAACCCTATTTCCAGGATGTCCCTCCGTCACTCACTCGAGCACGTGAGCTTTTTGCCCAAGACTCCTATCATAAGGCGGCCCATGAATATTTAAGATTTGCCCTTTCGAGCGAATCATCCACGGCCGAAAAGGTCACGGCACTTGTTGAGTCGGTCCGTGCGGCAACAGCCATCCAGGAATATGCCCGCGCCAACATGGCGATCACAGAAGCCGCTAAGCTCGTCATGAGTCTCGGAGAAATTCCGGATGCGGCCAAACAGGCGATGAAGCGATTGATTATGGACTCTCCCTGGGGAAAGATACTGGAAGTTCCATTTGAAGTTAGTGTTCAGGTAAAGGGTGATGCACCTAAGGCCAACCAAAAAATGGGAATGGATGCAGCTATTGAAGTGGTTGAAAGAGCGCTTTTAGGAACCGAACCGGTTGATTACTTTTTTGATCGGATTCCGGCCCTCATGCCCGACTCTGTCCCAAAACTTGAAGAAGTTGCAACACTTGCCAGAAAGAACGGCCTTTGGCGCTTTCCAAAGGATATGCTTATTCGTGTTGCCACATTGACAGACGGCGAATTTCAAACGCTCATAAAGACCATTCCTCCCGGATTTGAAAATGTCAGACTCTGTCAATATTATCGAAAGGCACGTGGCATTGTCCTAAATTCTGGTTATGACCTGAATGTCTTGAGCCAAAATCCGGTCGTGGTTGTGATGGCCGACCAAAAGCCCGCCCTTTTTCTTGTGGATGAAAGACCGAAGCCCCCCAAGATCGTCGCCGGCGAAAATGGCACAATCTACATCGATGCCGATGTCCAGCGAGCAATCAAACCGTGGCCGTGGCTGTCCGATGCTGGGAATGTAGCCGGCCACGCAACTTTGGGCGCACTCACATTCATGGGAGCAAAGTACCTGGTCCAATCAGTCACACCAGAACCCACACGAAACTGGGAGGCGATGGTTCAGGGACATACAATTCTCCTCACCGCACTCACGATGGATGCCGCCATGCACAAAGGGGCTGAAATATATATTTATAAATCACTGTCACCGAAAAAAGCCTTCACGGCTTTGCGCCCCGCTAACTTTTCATGGGGTCAGCTCGGTGGAAACATTGGATCTGCGATGTTTGCATATCGCTTTATCGCGGGCAATGCAGAGATAATGGGCGTCAGCCCGGAGATTGCAGAATGGGTTGGGCTGGGAGGAACCGGTGCAGTTTTTGCGGGATATCGTCCGCTCATTAAGGCTATCTCGCCAAGAGTCTACACCGACCTCATCGTGAAAGAAGGACAGATCATGAGTCAAGTATTGGGTAGTGGTGGGCGCGTTGTCTATGGTTCAGGGGCCACCGCCAGAATTCTCAGCGCGGAAAAAGCAATTGCCAAAGGCGGCCTCTACTACCTTCTTGCAGATTTCACATTAGGTGCCATTGACTCGGTCGTCGATCTGGCTGTCGATGACATTGATGGATACATTCGAAATCTAGAATACTCTGAATACAAAAGTTATATCAACAGTCGGACCTTTTTCGGCTCAAATGATGACGTCAACCTCTTTCAACAACTCGGCTACACGATATGGGCCGGTGCCGACACCATCGTGCCACCGGCGTGGCACAAGCTCTGCAATGATGTAACAGGCACCAAGTGGCGTGAGGCCAAACGTGCAGAGATCGAACAACAGATTTACAACCACCATTACAGTAATGCCGTCATTTATGCCAAGAACACGGCACTCCTGATGGATCATGCCCTCGCGCAAATCCTGATGGACACCATCTGGGATCCTGACCCACCGACGTTTGTCGAGGTTCTCAGCAAGATGGCGAGCCGTGGACACAACCATGATACGTATCGTGTCTCCGACACCTTCTCCAAGTGGCAACTGTATGCATCTGAGCATCTCACCGATGATCATCAGTGCTGGCTATTTACCGATGATGTCGTCTCTTACGGAAAAACAAAAAATATTCACGGCATTGCGTACTGGATGGAGGATCGTTTTCTCAGTGTTTTGGATAAACTGGAGCTTGGACTTAAGGACCTAGAGGTCAGTGACATAGGAGACCGGGCGGCGATTGAACATGCAATCAAACTTATCGGGCAATATCGGAGTGAACTCAAAATGATGACGACCATTTTCTCAATGCCCTATCTTAACCAAAAGAAACCATGGCAGATGCCAGAAAAGTTCTAAACCCTAGTAAGTTATGAGATAAGGTCGAGGAACCAGGTCTTCAGTTTTTGAATCGCTGACTGTTGTGGTTGTGCTGTTGGATCGAGACTATCAAGAGGCCCCTCCGACAAGAGTTGGTGGTACAAGCGTTTATTCCCATAGGCGTGAAGGACCTGATGGAAGCTATTTCTTTTACCGTATCCACCCAGCACCCCTATCGGTTGATAGAAGAAGGCTGTCAGACGCATGAACACCCTGTTGACCATCCATTTAGTGAATCGACGCCACGGGCCACTCCCTTTGGTTTCAGTAACGGTAGCGAGCGCCTCCACCTTATCCCGATGATATTTCAATCCGAGCTCAATATAGAGTTTAGCAGCTGCCTCACGAACCTCTGTTGGTAGGGCATCTTTTCTTCCGCTTGCTTCATCAAACGCCGCTACAATACCAAGGGCCTC
>CAYWXY010000145.1:0-5529 GCA_964462555.1 uncultured Pseudomonadota bacterium
GTTGGAAAGAACCCTCAAGACAGACACCAACCTGACATATGGCAACTTGACGACGCGAAAGAGATCCGATCGCCAACATCCGCTGGAACGATTCGTTAATCGCAAACTAGAACTTTGTAGAATCGACAAAGAGGCAGAGGCCCTTTTCCCAGGAATCTCCCGAATTGTTAGTCAGAAGGCCCTCGAAATCGGCGACTTGGTCATACCTGTTCCGGAGGCCGATCTCGACACAGCGTCCACACGACTCATTAGTTGGAATAAGGATATGACTACCATTCAAAGCTTTGCAGAGGCTGTAAATGGCTATGCCAGAATTAGAGATATTCTTATATTCCTTGGCACCTCCGAAAGAGAACAGACCTTAAGGCAAACCTTTGGGGAATTTGAAGAAAGTGTGCGGTCAAACCCGCTTTCCGAAATAACTACATTGACAAAATCGTTGACCACAATGAAGGATCGATTGACGAGCGAGCTCTCTGAACTTGCTGACGCGTTAAGAGACGATGCTACCGTGGCCACCCCTGAACCGGGAAAAGAAAAAACAACATTGCCTGACCTTTTCATCGAAAGGGTTGATCATCTCAGGAAGCTGGTTGGCGATTCTGACGACATTAACCACCCTGCATTGAAGGCAGTCGCTGATAACATTTCTAAACTGGGTGATCATGAGGCCATCAAAGCGCTCGCTGAAGAAAATATCGATGTCATATTGGCGCTACACTTTGGCATGAGCGATACTGTTAAGGCGTTCGAGGAATATCGATATCTCACCGATGAATTTCATTCATTCATGGAACTACAGCTTAATTTTACCGATGGAAGAGTTCAACGGGCCATTCGACATTATACCAATTGGTCGAAGGCAACATCACTTCAAGAGTACCTTGATATTGCTAACCGCCTTAGCACGGCCATGGCCCGTTGCACGAGCAAGAAGATTAACGTTAAGACAATACGCAAGGTCGACGGAATTCTTTCAGATGAACTTGGCATTACATTTCCATATTTAGAGGCAAACCCTGACATCAAACCAGATGACGTCAGAGCACTTGTCAAGCGAGCAAAACATAGCACGAAAGGAAAAAGGGATTTAAAACAGCTGCGGGATCGAATGACGCCCAAACCTGGACAACAGGTAACAAGTCCCGAATTCATCTACATTTTTCGACAGGCTCTCTATGACTTCTTTATGAAAAAGCAGGTATTGGATGATAAGCAGGCGATGATCATGCCTGAACTTTTTGACAGAATGCAAAATGAAACATTCAATAGATTCAAAAACGCGAGACTCTTTGCATAGAGGTTATTATGATTGATAAACTTACAAAACATCTGGTTTCAGCACCTGATCCACACGGTTCAGCCCAGCTTATGACGGGAGGATCAGTCAACGCAGGGGAAATAGAATCGCTGGCTGTTGGCCTTGATAGCCCGGCCCTGCAGGAGAAACTGGCAGAGTATCGAAAAATACTCGCAACATCGTCTCCAAAAATATCTGACGATCTCCTGCTCATTCAGAATATAGAGGCTGTTTGGTCTCAGGTTTACGGACCCACGATGACACTCTGGCCCCCTGTTGTGCAAACGGCCTTCAAAACAATCTCATCGTATCAAGGCCTTCCGACGTTTGAAAAGGGACTTGCCCAGGGACTACAATCATTGCGTCTGACCGAAATGTCATATCCAGCATTGACAACCGCTCTTCAGGTTATTGAACTGCATTCTCCTTTCAAAAATGTGGCTCAAAACTTCAAGACCGTATTATCCTCTGGCATTATTCCAGAGGGTGCCGCCCGTGCCGGCCTTCATTTTGTGAGCGACCCTCTCAACTTGGCCATCCCTGTTTGGGCCGCGGGAAGCGCTGGAAAACTGGGAATCCTCGCCACTTCGCAGCTAGGAAAAGTACTCGCCCTATCACCAAAGGCTATCACCGGTATTAGCACGCTCGTCGGACTGACCGCAGAATCGGCTACATTTGTTGGCGTATCCAATGGCATTGCTGGACTCAGAGACTATCCGGTCAACTGGAACGCGGTTTCATTGGCCAAAGAAACCGGTGCTGCCACGCTCTTCTTTGGTGGTCTGAAAATCTTTGGACAATTCGCACGTTTTGCACAATCTATTCTGTCGAAGACGGAACTCGGTATGGCGATTACAAAGTTGACTGGTCATAGCGCTTCCGTTACTGGGCTCGCCTCAATGGAGACAATTCAGGAGGCCGCAGGAATTGCACCGGCCACATCGCACACATTTTATGAAAAGTTGGTCCGCGCCTTCTTCCTCCACACGACATTACAGGCAATCAATCGTATTGTAGATATCAAGGGCGTCCAATCTGAAGCACGCAACATCCTGACCCGTGCAGAGATCATCAATGAGTGGCTGGCTACCCGTGCGGCAGACATGACAGGACTCTTCGCGACTGAAGGAGCCGCCTCGGGTGGAAGAAACCTCCGACTCACACCAGATGCCCTTCGAGATCTTATTTCCTTTGCCGAGAGTCGAAGCGCTACTTCGTCCGCTGTCAGGCGTGTTCGCGATGAGTGGAAAAAACTCTTATTGGAGACAAAGGTTGAAAAAAGTGAACCTCTTGCAGACACACCGACTGAGACCCAAAAAGAGATGATTCACATTAATATGCCAACGTTGGTTGATCTCTCCACTCGAAACGGAATCGAGTTTCTTATTTCCGTTATCATTCGCGATCATTTTGGAGGAGATCCCGAGACTATGACGGGAGTTCATCTCAGCGGCGGAAAATCTATCACCATCACTATTGGTGGCGAATCGGTTCGTCTCTACACACTGGTTCGTCGATATCGACGACTTCTTTTCCCGGCCCTCGGCACTCGTGAGTCCGAACAAACCATGAGCGGCACTGATGTTCTCGAACAATACCTTCGCCCACCCTATCTTCGGCTGATTCGGGAAATACCCCCTGCGAGGAACTGTCAGCTTGGACCACTCGAAACGCCGGTCATCTCGGAAAATCTGAACCTTGCATCCGCATCGCGAATTAGCGCCAGTGCATTTAACGCACCCATCAAGGCCTGGGCCGACTTATTAGAGAAATCTAGCGTGGTCGGCGTAACCGAGAAGACATCGGGAAGAGTGACTCGCGCTACCGCTGAAATAAAAATTCCTCAAGCGGTCAATATTTACACTCAAAGCGGGATTGAATATCTTGTGAGCATTCTCATTGAGAAACATTTCAGCCCTTCTCAATCATTCACAACTGACAACATTTTGGGAACAAAACCGATCAATATCAAAATAGGCGAAATTGAGGTTAGCCTTAGCCGATTGGCCGATACATATAGACTCTACCACTTTCCCAAATTGACGAGAACAGAGGCACTGAAACAATTTCCAAATTCCCAACTATTGCATGACTTCTGGCGACCCGCCCATCAACGATTGATAACTCAGGGGCAAAAGACAGCCAGGACCCCTGTAGAACCACCAGAGATCCTCGAAAGCATGAGTGACCTGCCTCGTCTCGTCACAAACACTAGCTCACCTGCGTTGGATGTCAGAGAGCTCCCACTTGAACAAGCTATTCAGCTCTATCATCAGGCAAACGTTGAGGCCTTGGGGAGTGAGCCCCCGCATTACGACATAAGAACACCCAAGGGCTTTGAGGTCTTGAATATGAAGGCCATCGAATTGATCCTCGCCATCTATCTTGGAAAGGTTAAGAGAGGATCTGAACAAATACTCACGTCAGACGTGAAGAGCGTCAAATTTACAGTTAACGATAGTGACGTTTCGATGGAGCGTCTCGTTAATCGGCACAAAGCCTTAAGACTTCAAATGAAAGTTGAGGAGGCCACAAGAGCGTCGACGCATGGCGAAGAACTTGCGGTCATGGCTGGCGCCATGAGACAACTTATTCGCTCAAGGAGGCCTTCGGCCACTGATGACCCTGTTGACTCGGAGGCACCCTCTGCTGCTGCCGTTCCCGAAAGACCATCACCGACGTTGACCCGCGCCTATCAGCTTCATGACAGACTCGCTGATCTAATTTCCGGCCTTAGAACACGCTTTTCGGGCGAAAAGCCGGGAGATGGTGTCCCGAATGGAGGACCGGCAACTCAAACGGATCGCCAACCCTCTTCGAGCCTCGTAAGGCGAAGGGAACTTATCGCCAGGATCGAAACACTTCCTGATTATTATCAACATGCCGAAGTCGTCTTGATTCAACTTTACGAAAACCTAGTAAGCATTGAAACCTTGATGCGGGACCACACTCTCGGCCTAAGGGAAATTGGCGAGTCAGACATTGAACTTCTGAAAGACTATTTTGGTGAGACACGGGAACTTATCAGCACAATTGAACGAATTAACGAAGCAGATGTTTCCGTTCCGGATCTTCTTCTGAGAAACAACATTACAAAACATTTGACGCGAATGGAACGTCTTCACACTGTTTTTCAGACGCTCGTTGAACGGTTCGAGGCACTCTTTGAGGGCATGAGACTTAAAAAGGGTTATGCTCGCATCCTGGGTGAAGTGAAGGACTGGGAAGTTGTTCTTGATGAACGGCATGGGGAAGACGAGGTGGCTACCCGACAGATGATGGCAGAGGACCTATCCGATCTATCTATCGTCATTCCAAATCGACCTAAGGTCCCCAGAATATCTGATCCACTGTTAAAGGCCGCAGCGCAAATTTTTTACAGAGTTGCCAACCAACTCGAAGGTGCCATAACTCAGACACATGATTGCAGAGAAATCGCCACCCGAGAAATAGTGGAATGTAAAACAGTATCAAAGACTCGACCGTAGAGGTTATCGCATCGTGGGGAAATGTGAAACATTCCGGGTCAGGCACAGAATGTTTCACGGCGAGATAGGAAACGGTTGAGGGAACACTATTTGGGGATTTTTAATCTATTCAGGGCATAACTTAGCAACAAATCTGAATTTTTGCAGATAATAGTATAGAAATACAACAGAAACAGAGGAGATACTATTATGGCAGAAATAACAGATCGCGATTGCAAACCGATGGGTGAACTTATTAACTTCGTCACGAGTAATTCTAAAATCGACCCATCCGATCACATGCTCGCCCCGCAATGCTCCGAAGAGGTTATCCTTTGCTCCAAAATGGCTGGCGAGGGAAAACAGTTCCTTGTGCAGCTGTATAAGGTAATAAAGCCTGCAGAGGCAATTGAATTAGCAGATCACTATGGTCAAAAACCAGGGATGCTGGCATGGTTTTTAAATAAAGAACGTTCTGGTTGTTTCTCGAAAATCAAAATTACAAAATCAGAATCTGGAAATTGTTCTCTTTATCATAGTGCCGAATGCTTTTCAATTGGACGAGGTCTCAGTCGCTCACTACTGTCAGTGGATATCGATTGTAGTCTCGCGGAATCAGCACGTACCATTGCCATAGAGGCGGAAAATTGTATGACGCCAGATGAGAAGAACGTGAGGTAATCGCCTAAATTCGGCTATTCCGCCTGTTTCAGCACAATTCTTGACAGATAGACCCCCAACATATAGTGAATGGACCAGCTT
>CAYWXY010000146.1:0-4045 GCA_964462555.1 uncultured Pseudomonadota bacterium
GAAACAACGAATTCTTCTCGACACCCCCAGCCCTAAATAGTCTCATGGGCCTCAACATTCAGGAATCCGGCAACTATTACGTGAGGGTCACGGCAAACACTGGAAGCGTCGTTTCAAATGTATTACAGCTCACGGTCAACGCGGGTGGTGGCGGCGGTGGATGCGCGACGACCGATGATTGCAATACGGATTTTGTCTGTATGGCTGGAATGTGCATAAGTCCACCCCCCGAAAGCTCCTTCAGCTGCGACGATGGCCAGGATAATGATAACGACACCCTTACCGATTGTAACGACCCCGACTGCAACATGCATCAGGCGTGTAGCGACGATGGTGGTGATATTGGTGACAATTGCGGCACAAATGAAGATTGTAGCGAGGGCCTCCTCTGCGACACGATGGAATGGGTCTGTCTCGTACCGGATGGTGGGGACTGCATGAGCGACAACGAGTGTGTTGACGACTTTGTCTGCTCCGATCAGGATACCGCCGGTCTTACCTGCCGTGAATGCGACATCGATATGCAATGTGATCCTGGAGAAGTCTGCACCAGCCACGCCTGTGAATCTGAAGGTGGTGGTGGTGATTGTACCGAGGATGCGTTCTGTGATGTGGCGGGCGGAGAAAACTCTGAAAACTGCTCTGCCGATTGTGGCTGCAATGGTAGTCCTCCAGACGAAATCTGTAATGCCGGCGGTGGCGAAACTGCCGAAAATTGCTCCGCCGATTGTTACTGCGGCAATGGCAATTGTGAAACAGCCAGCGAAGATGCAATGAGCTGCATGCCAGACTGCACATGCGGTGACGACATTTGCGACAATTATGAATTAATATATGAGACCTGCTCCGAAGACTGTGATGGTGGCGGAGGCGGAACCTGCTATGGTGAACCAGATATGTTCTGCAGCGGCAAAGATTCTGAAGATTCAAACGATTGCTCTGATTGCGACACCGTTCCCAATTGCGGTGATGAGTTCTGTGATAGTGCGGGAGGGGAAACTGCCTCGAACTGCTCTGACTGTGTCGCGTGCGGTGATGCGGCCTGTTCAATGATAGAAACAACTCATATTGCCATGTATATGTGTTTTAATGACTGTTGCTACAGCGGCATCAATGGAACACAGAGCGATAGCAATCCGTGTACGTGTGACGCCGACTGCCAAAGCGGCACCTGCGATCTGGGCCAATGCACCGGTGGCGGTGGCGGCGGATGTGATTCCACACCATATGCTGATAACTGCGACTGTACTGACGATAACGAATGTGAAAGTGTACTCTGCACAACAGTCAGCAATGTATGTACCAGCGATCCTGACGAAATCCAATTTGGTCGCGATCAAGGATATGCATGTAACGCCGGCGTAGACTGTACAAGTGGTATTTGCAACGTTAATTGCCAGGAGGCTGCAAATGAATGCGTCGGGGGCATGTCGAATCTCACTTGCGAATATACTATTGGTGAAACAGCCAACAACTGTCCCGATGACTGTTTAGATCCTGATGATTATTGCGACGCCTATGAAGGTAGCGATATAGCGAACTATGACAATACGAATTGTTGCGGGGATGGTTATTGTCAGGCCGCCGAATACGACAACCCCGGCACGTGCGATCAAGACTGCGACGGCGGTGGTGGTAGCTGTACAGCCGGTGGCACCCAGGAACAATTCGACGGCGAAATGTGCGGCTGTGATGATGACTGCGAAAGTGTGGTCTGTGGTGAAGAAGGTAACTGCTGCGGTGCTGGCGGAGGAGGAGCACAGATGGATGGTGATGACTGCGGTTGCGACGCCGACTGTGAGAGTGGTGACTGCGCTGCCGGAGCCTGCGATGGCGGTGGTAGTGATCCAATCGCCGCATGCAGTGACGTCTGCTCCGATCAATACTGCTGTGAGAACGACGTCGATGGTGCGGCCTGCTCGTGGAGCGGAAGTACCTGCGACGGACCCATTAATTACTGCTCGGAGATTTACGAGGCCAATGCCTGTAGCGGCATTCCGGGCGGACAATGCACCTGGGATGGCATGGATTGCGTAGAAAATGGCGGCGGCAACCCAGTCGCAATATGCGGCGACGTCTGTGACAATCAATTCTGCTGCGAAAACTACGTCGACGGCGGACAATGCACTTGGGATGGTACCTGTAACGGTGACGTAACAGGCTGTATGGATATCAACATGCCCGATCCTTGCAACAACGCGAGCAACTGTGAATGGAATGGCGAAGGTGCCGAATGTGTCGATAGTGGTGGTGGTGGTGGAGGTGGTGGTGGACCGCCAACATGTGGCGATCTCTGCCCCGGCAATGACCCGGCCGCCGAAGATTGCTGTACTATCAAACTGGCTAACCCATTTCCATGTTCGTGGGCCGCGAATGCATGCACTGGAAACATAATGGAGTGCAGCGATATCCTAGACGCCGTGATATGTGGCGACGAACTCCTCGGCGGAAATTGCAACTGGAATGGATCAACATGTGAAGACACCACACCTGGTGGCCCAGCATGTAGCGACTTCTGTACCAATGACACTTGTTGCGCGAGCAATCTTGCCAATCCACCATGCGAGTGGGTTGACAATGTCTGCACTGGAAACATTACGGGCTGCAGTGATATTATTGACTCTCTGACATGTGTAAGCCCACCCACCGGCGGAATGTGTTTCTGGGATCAAGGTTCGTGCCTTGCTGTTCCAGCTCCATAAGGCCCGGAGTCAATATCACGTTTGTTATTTGAAAGAGAGTGGTTACAGAAAGAGAAGACGGAAAATAAAAGAGACACCTGAAGCCCCCGTGCTAGGCTCGACGGGGGCTTTTTTAAACCACCCACCATCATTTCATTCCCGGAGTGAAATCTATTCAGTATTTAGGATTAATCGAATTCTGGTTTTTGAGGAGGGTTAAATGCTGGTTTATCAAACAGCCCCTGAATAACCTGAACCGGCTGCGGCAAACAGTCTTCCTTCGTTAGACATTCGAGAAGTGCCGGATTGATCAAAGCGGGGCCCTCTTCTTCAGGAGGATCTTCTTCGGCGGGATCTTCTTCAGCAGGATCTTCATCCTCACCAGGATCATCTTCATCTACTGGGGGATCCTCTTCCTCGGCGGGAGGATCTTCCTGCTGCTGATTCGCATTTGGATCTGGAATCACGATACAGTTACCATTGATGCAACTCTCGCCCTCACCATCACACTCACCATCTAAATTTGTGAGCGAACAGACGTTCTCTGACGTAGCAACAGGTGGTGCAACCCCACCACCACGCTTGGAGCGATCGTCACATCCGACCGTCATTATAGTGATCGCCAGAAAGCCAAGAATTACCAAAAAAGCCGATATCCTGAATGATTTCATATATATCCCCACATTTAGACGTTAGTGTTTCCACTACTATTATCGGCAATTTTGGGGAAAAGTTGCGCGATTTCCATGTTATCCACCGGTACCTGGTACAAAAAAGGGTTGAATATGACTATAATTATGACTATAATTGTAGTCATAAAGGAGGCCCCAACGATGAAGCCAAAGCCAGACCTTGAAGACATATCGATCGCCGAAACAAAGGCTCGACTATCTGAGAAGATAAAAAATACGGAGACGAGGGGGCGTCGTTACGTCATCACATCACACGGAAAACCAAAGGCTGTTCTCCTCAACTATAAGGACTATATCGCCCTCATCGATGAAGATGACCGATCAACAGGAGAGACAATCAACCTCAACGAGTGGATCAAAAAGAAAGAAGGGAGACAAAAGGTCGTTGATTCCGTAGCATCCCTCTTCGATGAATCCAAACTGACCCGAAAAGGGCAAAAGGAATATAAAAATGGAACCGTCAAAAAGCTTGGAAGAAATAAGAAGTAACCTAAATGAAACAATAAAAATAGATGACCGGCCCACTCGCGGCATAAAAATCGCCGCTCTGATATCCGAAGCCCTTAAGACCATTGATATTGATCCCGTTCTTGTCGGGGGATCTGCCGTCGCCTTTTACACAGAAGGGAAATATACAACCGATGATATCGACATGGTGGCTCCATCTGGACC
>CAYWXY010000146.1:4145-5499 GCA_964462555.1 uncultured Pseudomonadota bacterium
AACGCGCTGATGATGCTAGAACTCGGCATCGCAAACAAGGCACGCGTTGAAAAACGGGCCCGTGAAGAAGATGTCCTGGACGCACTCGACTATATCGAAAATGCACTGGAGTTAATTATTCGAAAGAAGCTATCCACCGAGGAAGCAACCGAAAAATTGAATCGCTATCATAAGAAATAGTTGCCGCATAAACCTTACACCCTAAGGGTGTAGAATTATACCTTAGCCAAGGCCTCGTCGAGGGCCTGGATTAGATCGGCCTCATCTTCAATGCCCACCGAGACACGAACCAGACCGTCAGTCAGCCCGCCGGCTTCTCTCTTCTCCTTCGGAACACAGGCGTGCGTCATCGATGCCGGATGCTGAATCAGAGAATCGACACAGCCAAGAGAAACGGCCAACGTAAAGAGCTTGATATTATTCATCAGCGTCTTACCGGCATCAAAACCACCCTTTAATTCAAACGAAACCATCCCACCAAAATCTTTCATCTGCTTCCGCGCAACCTTATAATAGGGACTCGTCTCGAGGCCAGGATAATAAACCTTCTCGACCTTCGGGTGTTGGTGAAGAAACTTGGCAATCGCCATGGCGTTCTTACAGTGAGCATCCATTCGAATCGGCAATGTCTTAAGACCCATATTAACCAGCCAAGCATCAAAGGGACCGGGATTGGAACCGACGTCTTTGAGAACGGTGTAGATTGCATCTTTGACATTGTCGCAGATCGTCGTCGTTAGACCTCCGACAACCGTTCCATGGCCGCAGATATACTTCGTCGTCGAATGAACAACAACATCAGCACCCAGTTCCAATGGGCGTTGCAAATATGGCGTCGCAAATGTGTTGTCGACCACCACCTTCATGTCGGGATTCTTGGCCTTTACAATTTTTGAAACCTCTTCGATATCCGTAACCGTCAAAAGTGGATTCGTCGGCGTCTCCAGAAGGATCGCCTTAGCATCGGGATATGCCTCAACGGCCTTTTGAACCGCATCGAGATCTGTCGTATCAATCTCAACACTCTTAATCCCAAAACGATTCAAGACATTTTTTGCTAAATGGGTTGTTGCGCCATAAAGAACATCGCCCATAATGATCGTGTCACCGTGACTGGCAAGTGCCATCAACGTCGCCGAAATTGCCGCCATTCCCGATGAAAACGCAAGTGTCGACACGCGAAGGTTATGATCTTTCATCTTAACCTCGGCACCCTCCAGCGCATTAACCTTTGCCTCCAAGAGTTTCACGGTCGGATTTCCAAGACGGGTATACATATAACCGGCCTTTTCACCCGAAAAAATATTCGCACCCTCATCGGCATTCTTAAAGACGAATGTGGAACTCTGATAGA
>CAYWXY010000147.1:0-4526 GCA_964462555.1 uncultured Pseudomonadota bacterium
CCATTGTTTATGATGGCCTCCGCCTTAAAGTCGGGGAGGTTCCGCTTGATATCGGTAACCCCTCTAAAGGCGCTATGGCTTGCAACTAGGGGGACGCGAAGCTTATTCTTTTCAATATAAGCCAGTATATCTCTTGCGAGCTGATCTGATGCGTGGCTTAAATCGATTGCGATATTTTTCTTGGCCAAATATTTTATCAGCTTTTCGCCGTCCTTCGTTAAACCAATGTCAGAGTTGTTGCCGCCCCCAAAACGGGTTTCATGACTCCAGGAGAGACCAACATAGACGAGTGGCCCCATGATTTTACGAATAGCATTCAGGTTCTTCTTGCATTTCCTGAATGGTTCATCATCGCCACATAAGACAGCCGCATTTTCTATCGCGGCCATAAGAATAATCTTCTTTGATTTTGCAATATTTTGAAAATCATCTATCTGTTTATAATCAACAAACACATCACTATAATTCTTGAGAAGACTTTTAAAGATTTCTGCCTGTTTGATACCAATCCGATCTTCGTATTTATCTTTCCAGATAGGGAGTACCTGCAAGGCAACGCCGCCACTTTGCATTTGTTCGATTGAGCATCTTATTTCAGGATCGTTGGGGGTATTGTTAGGATCAAGGAGATAGTCAAGCATATCACAGTGGAGATCGATAATAGGAGTGGTCAACTTCTGAGTAGCATGGCTACTCAATGGATACAGGATCGTAATGAGCATGAAGAAATATAGGACGCGTTTCATAGGTTCTCCTTATAAGGTTTGATTGCATATACAAAATAGCCGGAAACTATGAAAGTGGAAATATAACCTGTTATGAATCATATGGTTATGGGTGCGGAAACGTCACCAAAAAGTACGTAATTCCTGAGTTATTTCAATCACATGAACACCTACTTGAACGCCATATAGAAACCACGCAACTTTTTTGGGGCACGGGCGATAACTTCCATGCAGCGGGCTAGTCTCATTTTGAGGAGTCTAGCCAATGACAAGAGGTGTCCCAAATGCAGGCCGACCTATCAGCCCCCTTCGGGCGATTCTCAATAAGACGGCAATCCGATTACGCGGGCCAATCCTTGTCTCCATTCCAAAATTAGCTACCCTACAAGGTGACACAACTTCTGTTGGAGTGACAAAAACCTCCTCTGCATTTTCAGTGATGAACAATCGTTTGTTACGGGATATTCAAAGAATTCCCGCTCCGATCTGGCGCTTACCGACGATCGCTTCAAAGGAAGGAGCTCGGCCGGTATCACAAACTTCAGGTGGCACTAATGGTCTTAAGCTGAGTGGTGCGATACCGCCACTACCTTCCACCGGAGGAAAAGGCGGCACAACACCGCCGACTTCTAAAAACAAAATAGATGCAAATACAGATCTGCCCACTCTACAAAGACTCCTTAAAGAGGCCAACGTCAAGGCGCGTAACGAAGATATCTATCAGCATGAATTGGTTCTCGATGCCGAGATTGATACGCATTCGATATCGGGCATTGTCTTTGTCATTGCCGCGTTTATTCACCATCAGATGGGAGGAAGCCTACATCGGTTTGACAAGACGAGAACGTTTGATGAAAGCATTTTTATCGATGGAAAGAAGATGACTTTCAACCTGCTCCTGAAGCGCTACCGAGAGCTTCGAGGTAAAGAGCCGTCGGATATAATTTGGAGACGTGCAACGGTACGGACAACCTTTCTGGCCATGATTCCATTTATCAACGACATCATCGGACGTCCAAATGGTCGTGATGTTGAGAGACAATATCCAAAGACAAAACTTCGATTCGTCAAGGCGTCGCTAAATGAATTGAGGGGAAGAAGTGAACGTTTACTTGTGCGTATTCGAACATTGCAAGTCATGATTGACGATCCATCGGCTCTGAATTGGTCGGGGAGATTTCATGATGTGCACGATACACTGGATGCTCTTCATCATCGAACGTATGAGCTGGCGTGCTATATCGACGATTCTCATGGTGAGGACTGGGGTGGGGTTGAAAGAGATGAATACCTGGAAAGGGTTCGTGAATTTGAGGAGACATTAACATGGCTAAGGGGAATGGAGGAGACGCTTCCCGAGAATGATCCATTTGTTCAAGAGGTGACTCGACTCCTTGAAGATGTTGAGGAAGCTGTTGTGGATGCAAACGAGGTGGGCGAAGAAGTTGCTCGTCGTCTCCGTCTTGAACGTACGACTGGGGCCTTAAGGCGCGTTGATTTGGGGATGGGTGGTAACGATCCGGCTGATAGGGGTGTTTCTCCAAATTATGACCCAAAGATTCGGATGCCAGATAAACGTTGGTATCGTGACGGTGTTGGTCTGCAGGAATATCCAGATAAAATCCCGAGGCGTATTGGCCCCTTTGAAGAAACCATCATGAGGCTTGTGACGAGCCTATTCAAAATATTTAAAACAAGCGAGGCGTTGAAGCGAGAGTTACAGGCCCGCATCGATGTGATTGGAGAATAACGTAGGAGGAAAAACAATGGTACCACCAAAAACAGTAAAAACCGGAATTAAACTCAACCTCGGACTAAGAGAGGGGCTCCTTAAAGAGGGGAGAAAACCTCTTGGCGAAAGTCTGAAACTCGGTCCAAACCCATGTGGGGGAAACCCATCGGGTAAGAATCCAAAGATGGGTGATGGAGCGTCGTATCAATTGCCAGCAGGTGTTCATGTTGGTGTCTCTGTTGACAAAGGGTCTACTTTTGTCCCACCGCCTCCAGCCCCGAAGGTTTCTCTTCCAATCATCAAGACCATGGCAAGCGGTCAGGCGCCGATTCGCGATATCGGCCTCTTTGGCGGTGGAAAACTTGTCGACCTGGTCATGAAGGCCTTTGATGGAGTTGAGATTCCGTTATGGCAATTAGGAGAAGAGACACAGGCCAATCCGCTGACAGGTGCCGCTGCTACATTGATTGCAGTCGGAGGAGAGGTTGTTGATGCCGCTCATTCCGTAGGTAGAGCGGTTTATCAAGCTAGTGCAGGAACTGGCTCCGGTGGAGCGGCAAGTGAGCCGACCCCAGGTGCAAAGCAGACTGCACTTGAGGCGAGGGAGGTTAAGGACCATATCGAGATTAAACTTCCGACCGGAATGACTATTGGTAGCTTCAGGACAAAAAGAGACGCCTTGGGGAATCCCAATTCTGATGGGCTCCTTGCCGTCTTTGCGGCATATGTTGCAAAATATCTGGATGGCGATCCGACACGTCTCACGATGGCTGTTACATCGAATGCGACGGCCGACAAACGGAAGATCCATGTTAAACAGGGGGGCAAGACATACGTCCGAGGTTTGGACGCATTTCTTAAATATTTTGGCAAGGCAGATTCCCTCGATACGCGAGTCAAAAGTCAGCTCATACAGTTTCTTCAGTTAGCACTTAGGGCCAAATATGGAGACAAGATTCAGTTTGCTGCAAAAGCGGCGGAACCAAAAGCAGCAGAACCCAAGGCCGCTGAGCCAAAAGCAGCAGAACCCAAGGCCGCTGAGCCAAAAGCGGGTGAGACGAAAAAAGCTGGGGTTGTCCCGTTATCGGCCGAGTTAGGGTCACATGTAGCGGCCCTTGGAAAGTTAACGGATGGAGTCGCTAAGCTTGAGGGTGATCTTCAAACAGCAAAGGAACAAATTACGACATTGGAGAAGGCGCTGGCCGAGCGCGCATCGACTGAGGATATGGCTGAGATGACGGCAGAGATAGATAGATTGGCGGATGAGGTTAAAAGGCTAGGAAGAACAAAAAAGCAAATTGAAGAACAACTTGAATCAGCTCGGAGTTCACTTGCCGGTGTCACAGAGGAGTACACTAACGAACGAAGAAATAGCCAGCGTTTGGGCGAGGAAGTAGCCCGTCTTGAGGGAGATCTTCAGGAGATTGTCGATGCCAGGAGAGAGATTGAGGGAACAATTCAGGAGAGTGAAACCCTTCTCGAGGAACTTAGGGAAACAGTCCAGGGGATGGATAGCGAACTGAATGCCTCCGCGGCTGCACTTCAGGAATTAGCGGAGACCTATGATGGACTGAGGGGGAGCGTTGATAAAGCGGTTACATTGTTGAGCCAGGCCATCGGAGGACCGTTGGCGAACGTTCGAAGTGCCGTTGAGATGTTTTTCCCGCCAGGGAGTCCCGCGCGTGAGCGCCTCGAAGAATCATGGACGTTGATTGAGGGGGCCTATAAGGCCCTGACCGAAGATGTTCCCCCGGCAGTGGATGTGAAGTCCGCAGTAGTAGTGAGGCCAAAAGCAGTTGAGCCCAAGGCAGCTGAACCAAAGGCGGCAGAAGTGAAAGTTGCTGAACCCAAGGCAGCAGAGGTGAAACCAGCTGATCCAAAAGCAATAGAGGTTAAGGCGGCTGGGCCGAAGGCAACAGAAGTGAAACCGGCGGAACCCAAAGCGGGAGAAACAAAAGCGGTGGAACCGAAAGCAGGTGAACCAAAAGTGGGAGAGCTCAAGGGTGCAGAGCCAAAGGCTGGTGACCCCAAGGCCGTTGAACCCAAAGCGGGAGAATCCAAAGGAGCAA
>CAYWXY010000147.1:4536-5444 GCA_964462555.1 uncultured Pseudomonadota bacterium
GATCCAACGCCGGTCATGAAACTGGAGACAGCAGAGATCCAGGAGAAATTAAGGGTGGGGCTTCCTGCGCACTTCCATTCACTCATCGATGCTCTTTCTGCCCAAGCACTGCAGGCACTGGTAAGGATACTAACATTTGAGATTGGCGAAGATGATCAAGTTTCGTTTCGATCGCCCAGGGAAGTCCTAGAATTTAAAACCCCCCATCGTTCGATTCGAATCTTGAGTATGTTGAGAGATAATGAGAGATCTCACACCGGAATTGCCAATCTCTTTCTGGAGGCCGTGAATAGAATTGGACGGGAGAGTCGGCTCATGAGTTCGCTTTTTAGGGGAATTCGGGAGCTGATCGATATGGACAGGGAGGTCGATAAGGATCGTCGTATTGTCTATGGCCACCTCCACGAGACGATACGCATCGCAGGGCTCTTGAATGCTGGAAGGGACATTTCCGCTATCAATAAGATCGTTAGGGCGCCGGAAGGAGATGGCAGAATTAAGTTTGGAGGATGGGTGCATCGTCCGGCCGATGAGGATGTTAGATATCTTCCGGATCTCATGCAGGAGCTGGAGCTGGATGCGTACGAGAAGGTAACGAAGACGGGAATCGAAATCAAGTCGCTCAAGGCGATGGGTGAAGATACCGTTTCACTCGTCATCCAAATGAACGACCGAGATCAGCGGCCGATCGATCTGAGTGAATCAGGGGACGTATTGGAGAAGGGCCGTAAAGCGGCAAGGATACACAACCAGGTCCAAAAACTGGCGATGGCTGTTAGACGGGGACTCTTTCATCATGTTGAATATCACGTAACGGTCAGAGATAGGTTAGACCCCGATTTCGTCAGTTTTCTTCAGGAGACGATTCCGGGTGTCAAGGTTGTTATATATCGGGGCTTGAATGGTAC